>DASXFM010000280.1:0-5539 GCA_036489615.1 Verrucomicrobiia bacterium
GTCATCGCGTCAAGATCGCTGAAAGAACTTACCGGGCCGGCATTAGTAATGGAGGACACAGGGACGGAAGCGCCATCACGCCACCGCCGCAAGGAACTCTTCAGCGCGTCTTCAGTGGCGCGCATTTTGACTCCGGCGGCAAGCAGCTTGGCGGTGTCGAGAATGCAACTGGAGCATGTAGTTCCCGCAGGGGCCTGAGCGGCACCCAATTCCGCGTCGTGGTCCAGCAGTTCGATTTCCGAAACGGGTTTGAGAATTTGTCGGGTCAGATCCACCACACGTTCGATCGTTATCGCACCGGGATTGACGACGTTATAAATACCGAAGGCGGCGCCGTTTTCCCGTAATTCCAGGCACGCCCGGACAAAATCATTCAGGTGCGAGACCGAAATAATCCCGTCATAGACGGTCCTGGAACGCTGCAATTTCGAAAGAAGATTTCGAGAGTCGTCGCGTTCGTCGAACATCGTTCCGGGCCGCCAAATATAACATCGGCCCATTCCCTGAATCGCTTCCTCCGCGAGGGCTTTGCTTCCACAGTAAAAATTGCAGGGAGCGCGCCGGAAGGAAAGGTTGGGCTCATCCCATTCAGTGAACCCGTGAAAGCGGTCGGGATGGGTTGCGAACAACTGGCGAATTTCGGGGCGGCTGAGGTCCCGTTCAATCCGCAGTTCACCGGACATTTCGACCTTGGCGCCGGTATAAATGTCCCCTGAGGAAACATGGGCCCATGGCGTATTGGTCATCAGACAAACACGCGCAATGGTTTGGGGAAGCAGAGCATTGGCGCACAATACTTCCCAATGCGCCGATTCACGGGCGTCCAAATCGGGATTAGGTGCATAACCCGCAGCATTGATCACGAACTCAGGTTTCATTTTTCGAACGTAACTGAATAAAACGTCGAAGTTCGAATAGTCCACTGCCTTCCGTGTCAATGGAATGAAAGATACTCGCCGCTGGCGCAGCTCAGATGAAAATGCCTGACCAACATACCCAGTGGCTCCTAATAGAAGGATCATACGATTGATATTGAACAAATCCCCAGTTCCGGGATAACAGTTCGTTCACCTTGCATTTTCCATGCTAACCTCGCTCCCAATAGTTATAATTAGACGCAAGTTGTTGAACATAAATTACTTACGAGAATATAAATTTTTGGCTTGATTGAGGTGATTTACCGAACCCGTAAAATTCTCTGACGCGCACGGTTTGATGAACAAACGTAAGATGCTAATATAAAACGACTTGCAACAACACACCAGCAACGTCGGAAATCTTATCACATGCTAAAAAACGCTTTAGACATGTTTTGGCCAGAAGAAGAATTTTGCATAAACGTAAGCGATAGCCTCCCCGACGACGTCTCGCACACCGTCGCTGTAACGCCACCAGTGGCGGGCATCGTAATCCGGATTCGGGATCGAGATAATGCCCACCCGAGCATTCGACCCAAAAGCCTCTTGAAACAGAAGCCAGGTACGTCGGGCATGAGATTCCTCAGTCAAAACATTTAAAGTGCTGACTTGGACATTATGGTTGTTTAGCCAATCACGCAGCGCGATGGCTGAATAATACGTGCGATTTCGATTCCACACATGTGATGGAACCATTTGAAGAGCGTTGTTTGGAATACCAGCAGTTCTTAAAAGATCTGCTCCAACGCCCGCTTCAGTATTGTAATCGTTGATGTAGCCTCCACTTCCTTCGACTGGTCCGCCGGTAACGAACACACGGTCGTAGTGTCCTGCCTGAAATTCTTTGACGGCGGCATTAATGGCATACGGGTGAACCCAGCCCTCGACGACAAGGACTGTTGAATTCTCGCGGTGTGTTACGGCCAGGAATGGATGAATTCCCAAAAATATCAACGAACCGACCAACCAGATAAACACAAGGGCCGCCGATCTGCCGCGCCACGACAGTCCCCAGCGTTCCTTCTGAACCAGAATGCCATAGAGTTTTTGTTTCATCCTGCCGCAGCCACCGTCATCCTTAAGCCCCGCAAACCATTTTCCGGACGTAAAAGGCTTCGGCATACTTAGAACAACATTCCATCCCGCGCAAACGCATCAGAGACAGAAATGTTTCCCGGTCGAACCAATGTTTGTTGCTTTGGGTCGAAAAATAGCGGCACAAGATGTCCGCCTTTTCGGAAGCCAATTGATCATCGACAGGCACGAAGAAATTTGGCGAGCCCATATCGCCATCGTATTTTGGAATTTCATATTCAAAAATCAAATGGTCTCTAAAAGTATTCCAGGTCAAATCGGAAATGAGGCGGTGGTCCTGGTGACGGTCATTGCGGAAATGAGTGAAGACGAGGTCCGGTTTCACGCGGGCTTTTAATGACTCGAAAAAGTCTTTGATTGAAGCACCTTCAAAAGGAAAATAGCCGTTCCGAAATTGCTTGATGATGACCTGGCTTTTCCCGGCGTCTCGGAGAAATTCCCGCGCACTCTTCCTGGCTTCGGCCTGGCGGCGTCCATCAGCGGTAAAGACGACCCAGCAGATGGCAAGCCCGGGGCGAAGCCGGGTAAGCTTCCGAATGGTGGCGCCACAACCAATCTCGATGTCATCAGAATGGGCCCCGAGACAAAGAACCGTCTCCAATTTTTCAAAACTGGTGTGAACCATACGTCATTCCTCCGCCTAACCGAAAATAATCTATTTCTGTTTCAACCAAACGGCCCACGGCGCTTTTCCATGGCCAAAAGCATCGTCGAGATCCTGTTTCTCCTTGAACGTATCCATACACGCCCAATAGCCGTCGTGCAGGAAGGCCATCAGCTTGCCTTCAGCAATGAGGCGCCGAAACGGTTCCTCGACCAACTCTTCCCCGTCACGAATATAGTTGAAGATTTGCCGCCTTAACACCATGAACCCGCCGTTGATTCGCGCGCCCGATTTTCCAACATGGTTGATACTCTTCACCGCTCCGCTGGAGTCGGAGCTAATCAGATGGAAAGTCGCGCGAGGCTTCACACCGGCAAAGCAGGCAACGTTTCTGCTTTGTTTGAATGACTCAATCATCGAAGAGAGCGATAAATCTGAAAGTCCGTCACTATAATTGGCCAAAAACATTTCCTCTCCCTTCAAATGCTTTTGAACTGCTTTTAGCCGCTGCCCAACGTTTGAAGTAAGGCCGGTTTCCACAAACGTGATGTTCCAGTCGTGTATATCGCTGGCCAACAACTTGACGTTTTTGCCTCCCTTGGAAAGAACAAAATCGTTCGTCACACACTCGTCGTATTCAAGAAAGTACTTCTTGATGACATCTCCCTTATAACCCAGACACAGAATAAAATCCTTATGCCCATAGTGAGCATAATACTTCATCACGTGCCATAGAACGGGGCGGTACCCTATGGGCACCATTGGTTTTGGCACGGCTTCGGAATATTCGCGCAAGCGCATCCCCAGTCCGCCGCAAAATAAAACGACTTTCATAATGGCTCGGTTGATATTTGCAATCGCCTTGTTTTCTTTTCCCGTCAGGAGACAACTTGCACATTGGGTATAGGCACGACGAACTTGCCTCCCCAATCGCGTATGCGGGCCATCTGCTTGATGATCTCGTCCTTGAAATTCCAGGGGAGAATGAGCAAATAATCGGGCCTGAATTCGTCAATTTTTTCGACCGGAAAAATTGGAATATGTGTTCCTGGCAGAAATTTTCCCTGCTTGTACGGGTTGCGGTCCACTGTAAAGTCCAAAAAATCAGCACGGATACCACAATAATTCAAAAGTGTATTGCCCTTGCCTGGTGCGCCATAGCCAGCGATTTTCTTTCCGTCGCGCCGGGCCTGAATCAGAAAATCGAGGAGGTTTCGCTTCGTCGCTTTGACCTGTTCGCCAAAGGATGAATAGGCATTCATTTGATCAAGACTCAGGGCGAGTTCACGGTTGCGCATATCGTCCAGGCGTCCGGTCACGGGCCTGGAATTATCCTGAGCGTGCCGGGCGTAAATCCGCATGGAGCCGCCATGCGACCAGAGTTCCTCGACATCAAACAGCGTCAGTCCGTGTGCAGCAAATATCTTTTCCACTGAGATCAGTGAAAAATAGGAAAAATGTTCGTGATAAATGGTATCGAACTGATTTTGTTCCATTAGCCGGACCAAATGCGGAAATTCCAAAGTGGCAACGCCTTGAGGTTTCAACAATATCTGAATGCCGGCGACAAAATCATTTATGTCGGGGACCTGGGCCAGCACATTGTTGCCAATGATCAGGTCGGCCTTCTTTCCCTCGGCGCTGATTTTTTGAGCGGTCTTGCGTCCGAAAAATGCGACATGCGTTGGCACTCCTTTTTCTACGGCAACTTTCGCCACATTGGCGGCGGGTTCGATTCCCAGGCACGGGATCTCCTTGCGCACAAAGTGTTGAAGCAGGTATCCGTCGTTGCTGGCAAGCTCGATAACGTGGTGCCGCTTGTCGAGTCCGAGGCGGGCAACGATCATATCGGTGTAGTCTTTCGCATGCTGGACCCAACTGTCGGAATAGGAAGAAAAATAGGCGTATTCAGTGAAGATATGCTCCGGACTGACAAGTTGCTCGAGTTGAACCAAAAAACATTTGCCACAGACGCGCACGTGCAGCGGGTAAAACGGCTCCATCTGGTTCAGTTGTTCACGGCTGACGTAGCTTTCGCACAAAGGCGACATTCCCAGATCGACAAACGTCTGAGTCAGCGGACTGGAGCAAAAGAGACATTTTGGAATTTGCGACGACGTTGCAGCCGTACCGCCCGCTGCAGGAGGTGTATCTATATCCTTTTGTATTTGAGTCATACTTATCATTTGGAATTAATTCCGATTATTCACTCGGTCAGCAACAGGTGTGCCATCAGGTAAATGTGGAGGCAGTTTTTGTTGCCGGTTGAATCAACTCGCCCGACGCAGCAAATCGCATTTTAGCAATGCTTTGGCAGCCTGATCCAATTCGTTGAAATCCAATCCTGAACGCTCTGCAATATCAAGCAAGGAATGCGTGCCATCCGAGAGATTCAGAATCCAGAGCAGTGATTCTTCAAATTTACTGCCGCTGGTACCGCCCATATTGCGATAAAGCCCCCTTCGCCCAAGCTGAGGTTCGCACTTTGGATTCTGATTCAGGTACAAGTGGTTTCCTTCAAGAGTCTGCACGATGCGCAACAATCGATGCAGCGATTCGGCGAGAGCCTCGGGCTTAACGAGCGCCAAATCATCCGCCGAAGTATGATATTGAGGGTACTTGCCGTTGGGTGTCCGCATAAAGCACCCGACCGGAAGGTTGATGCCGGGCGAGCAGTATTGACGCTCATCGTACCCATAGGGGGAGAAATCCGACACGACGAAATCGTCTTCGGTGTGCCGCAGGACATGCTCGACTGCACGGTCAATTTCAGCGGTTCCGTTACGGCTTCTCTTATAATTGAAACGACCGGGGTCGCCGACACACGAAAGCACCAAGCCGTGCTTGATCCGGGGAAGAATTGCTTCATTCAAGGCCAGCCACGTAATGGCTCCAATCGTTCCAGGGACCCATAAGAACCGGT
>DASXFM010000287.1:0-4896 GCA_036489615.1 Verrucomicrobiia bacterium
GGCGAGAGGCGATTTGCTCAGGGTGTGAGGAGAATCTTAGCGGTCGCTGCCGGAAGTGCGGGTGCGGCACTACGCGTAGTGTTTTTCTTTTAAGGAAAACGCACCTGGCAGGGGAGCAATGTCCGTTACCGGAGCCGAAATGGGAGAAGTGGGAGACATCAAAATAATTCAGGGTGTCGTGGACTCCAAAACAACACAAAAATCGGCATTCGCCTCGCGGCGAATCAGAGAAATGCGAAGTTTGGCATGCTTGACAACCCATTCTGGCTAAGAGCCGCTTTGCGATCTCTTTTCCCTAATGATTTGAAATCAATTTTGACTCAATTCGTTGATGACATCCTTTTCGCGTGATTTTGGAGTTACTTTCAGGCGCGTTAATTTTCCTTTGTAAAGGGTGGCTTCCACGGTCGTTTGATACGGCATGTGCAATTTAAAACTCACGTCCCAATCGCGTGGCCAGGCGGGGAAAAGGAGAATCTTTCTCCCATCGGCCTGTAGTAGCATCAATTGCGCGGTGTTCAATAAATTTCCCCCATGGTTCTGATCGGGCATCCAGTCAAAATTCGGTCCCCAGGTGGCCGGCCAGCGATATTGCGGATTCGAATTTTTGCACTTCACCTCCAGGATGCGCGCTGCCTCGTCAGTCATGCCCAGTACCGCAGCGCAATTCCCATCCGGTCCCCAGCCAACATCCAGCTTATGACTGCCACGCAAGGCATAAGTATCTCGCGCCATTTTCAAGTCCGGCTTGTCCACGCCGTAGAGATCAAACGGCCACACCGCATAGAGTTCCGGGTTTTCTACATTATGACGCTTGGGATTATAATCTTTTGCCGGGGCAATCACGCGGACACTTGTGCCATTCGTTTGGTAATTCTGCATAGGCAGATCCGGGCAGGCCTCCAGCATGGCGCTAAACAAATGCTGTTGTTCCGGCGTGATAAGATTTTCCGGCAACGCTGCGAGGCGCGCTGTGATGTTTCGCAACCCGGCGATCGTTGGCGTATCGTTCGTTACATTGTCCCAATAAGTTTCGATCACTTGCGTCGGTGTCAAAACCAACTTGCCCTTGTTATCGCGCGGAAATCGTTCGTTAAAATAGGTCAGTACCGCCGTCGCCATGGGCAGAAGCTCATTTTGGAGAAAGCCCGTGTCCTGCGTATAATCCCAGCGGTCCAGCATCATGCCCACAAGTTCCGGCCCCTGGCTGCGCGTTTTGGCCCACCACGGGCAAAGTACATCTGATGAGACATGCCCCGTGCGGTCCCAGCCATAGTCATGGTTGGCATACGTCCCCCAGATCGTCATCGTTTCAGGAAAATAAACGCCGTCCACCCCCTCATAAATTTTCGAGCGCGCTTCGCAAATTGGCACGGCATCTTCATACATTTTAAAAAATGGCTCCGTCATTTCCATATCCCCGCTCTCCATCATCGGGTAATACATATGGCGGATATTCTGCCACCAATGGCAATCGCCCCACGCACGATAATCCGAGTCATCCATCTGGCCATCCGGCGGCAATGTGAATGCGCCCCCGTTAAACTTGATTGGCAATGTCCCGCGCCCGCCACCTGCCTGCATATACCTTTGCAACTCATAACCGCGGGTGATTTCCGGCGCTTGGGCATTTCCGGTTATCTCAATCCAGCTTCTGGCCCAGTAATCATGCCACCATTTTACGTTCCGCTTCAGCGCCCCGACGACATCCGACGAAGCGACCGCATCGTTCACCGCCTGCACCATCCAATCATCCACGCCGTCGGCTTGGAGGCAAGGGCAGGCGATCCGGACCGCAAACGCCCGCATGGGCTTTTCCATGACCAGGGTGCGCGCGTCACGGGCGGCAAAGCCATCGCCCAACACAAAGCCTCCAAAGGTCCGATGAAACAGCGGATCATGGGCCGCCTCCGTTGCATTCGTCAGGCCCTGGAGCGATAAAGTATCAGGCACCACACTCGTTTCGTTGCGATGATACCACACCAGGGCATCGTCGTAGGTCGCCTGTGATACCATGAATTGGTCGGCCGATTCCACCAGCGGGAACGGTGCGCCCGCCATCGTCCAATCCGAGCCATCATTCGCCTTTAGCGTGCGCGGTTTGGTGCGCCACGATTCTACGGTTACGGTGACCGTCTCGGGTTCTGCTGCTTGTCCAGTCACATAGATCACCGGCCTATCCGGATCGATAAAAAGATTAAGCGTCACACCATTTTTCTTGGTGCCCCCCGAAATTTCAATGACCCCATCGCGCAAATGGAGCTGTTGTGAAAACGCTTTTCCATCGGCGAAGGGATTGGGGTAAAGGCTCACGCGGATCAATCCCACTTTCAGCAGTCGTGAGATTTCGCTATAGGAATCGCTACGGCCGATATAAAACTGCAAATCACCATTTCTCTCTACCCACGCGTTTATGGTTACTTCTCCATTGCCCAGCGGCATGGATCCAAGGGCATTCGTGCTCGGTGAATTCCAAACCACATCATAGTCATCCAGCCACAATTGATGATCCGTCGCCATCGCATCAAACGCTGGTAAAGCGTAGAACCAGCAAATGAAATAAAACCAACGACGAAGGCGAAATAAATTCATAACTCGATTACAGTGCAGTCTAAAGAACGGTTACTGGCCAATCAAGCGGACAGGAAACGGCCCGGCGGATTGTTTGAAAATGAAAACCGGCTCCTATTGCCTGCACTTTTAATCAGTGCTTTACCATCAAATCTCACAGCCGCGTTGGCAAGTTTGCCTCATTTCCTATGCTCAAGGCGAGACCGCTCGATAAAAGCGGGCATGGAAACTGGTCGCCGTGCGATCTGTGAAAACCAGCGAGGTGCTCGTGGCCGTAAAATTCGTAAGATTCACCCATTGGATGGCGTTAGGAGCCAGGTTGGTCGTGGCTTGGATATGATAACTGAAGTTCGTCGTGAAGGTCAGGTTGAAAGCAAATCCGTTTGGCAGCCAGCGAAACGGCCCGATCAACTGCGCGAACGGTGCCGGCAAATTAGTCGCGAGAACATCCGGGCCAAATTCACTCGTGTCGCCATTCGCTGCCGTCGCGGTCGCACTGATATATTGTCCATAAAAATTTCCGCTGGTGTTCGTGTAGGCAAAAAACGCGTTGCCGGTCGGGCCGGTCGTCACCGTGAGAGAGCCGAGATAAACCTGGCCTTCCCCATAGCCGCCGGGACCCTGAGCATTATTATTGAAGAAATCGATGAAGTAGTTTTGATTGTTCAGGCTGTTCAGGCTTCCCTTGATCACCGTACTTCCGCCATAACCAAAGGCATTCGTGACGATCGGATAATTTTGCCAATCGTCCGGCCCGGGGAGGTAGCCGGTATGATTGTCGGTAAAACCATCCAAATTAATGCCCGCGTAGTAATTATCGAAGATGGCATTGCCGCGAATTGGATTATTGGTTGTGTTCGATTGGTAAACCGTCACGCCATAAGCATTAAAGGCCAGGGTGTTGCCGGCCCCGGCGGATGTTCCGCCGATGACATCGCCGACAGATCCGCTTTCGACGACCACTCCCGCGAATCCATTTTGCAGGTTGTTTGTTCCGGTGATGTCGGTGCCGATATAATTTCCCTCCACAAGGTTGCTGTTCGCGCCGCCAATCGCCAAACCGTAACCGTAACCGGTGGTACCGGAAATCACGTTGCCCGCGCCGGCGGATGTCCCGCCGATAGTATTGCCGCTGGCGCCACTCCAAACGCCGATGCCAAAATTCACGTTAGGGATGGCATACGTGCCTGTCATATCAGTGCCGATCAAATTGCCGGTAACGAGATTATTGCTGGTGCCGGGATCAGAGATGTAAATGCCATAACCGTTATTTCCAGAAATGACATTCCTCGCGCCCAAAGACGTGCCTCCGATGACATTCCCTTCAGCGCCATCCAAAATACCCACGCCGGTGGACTGTATCCCTATCGCATTGATTCCGACGGCATCAAGGCCAATGTAATTCCCAAAAATAAAATTGTTCGACGACGTGGGTCCGCCAATTTCAATTCCGTATTGAGGATTTCCCGAAATAACGTTGCCCGCGCCGATGTAGTTACTATGCACGATGCCAAACAAGCCGAGTCCCGTCATCGTATTTCCCAGCGCGGTTTCACCACTGGCATTCACGCCGATGTAATTTCCCGAAATAACATTGTACGACGCATTGGTCATGAAAAAGGCATAGGGAATATTCCCGGAAATCACATTGCGCGCACTGGCGTTCGTACCACCGATGGTGTTGCTCGTTTCACCGCCGCCGAGAAAAATACCGCTGAATTGATTCGGAATCGCGTTGCTGCCCGTCACGTCAGTGCCAATGTAGTTACCCTCAATGAGATTGGCGGTCGTGTTGGTATCAGAGAGCCAGATGCCATATTCGGTATTCCCTGAGAGGATATTGCGGGCCGCTGTGTTCGTGCCGCCGATGACATTGGCGGTGGTGGCGCCACTGATATCAACGCCGCTTTTAGTATTGGGAACGGCGATGGCTCCGCTCGGATCCGTGCCGATAAAATTTCCTTTAATAATATTCCCTGTCGTGTTTGTGCCGGTGATAAAGATGCCGTATTGCGCATTCCCCGAAATGACGTTACTCGGGCCGAAAATATTATGACTGGAACCATTCGCGACCAGTATTCCCTGGAAAGCATTCGGCGCCGGATTGGTACCCGTGGAATCAACCCCCAGCCAGCAACCAGCTACCGTATTATTTGTGACATAAGGATACTCAAAGGTTAGCCCATTCCAAACAAAGCCCGAAAACGAAACATCTTTTACCTGGTTGCTCGCCGAATAAACCAACAGCCCTGTGTCCGACGTATAAGTCTCCGGCAAAATTTGCGAGCCATCCACCATGATTAAAGGTTTGCCTGCATAACCCGG
>DASXFM010000323.1:0-6175 GCA_036489615.1 Verrucomicrobiia bacterium
AAATCACCCTGCCAGGTTCCTCCATATAGATTGGTGACACTTTGCAGGCAGACTGTCAGGGCGCCGGGCCACGAAAGCGTCACCATGCCGTTGGATACGGAACCGACCGAGATATTGCCGGTGCTGGAAGCGGTGATGACGAAATTATCGAAATTGAAAGTTCCGCCACTTCCGGTGTGAACAAAAACCAGTCCTGCGCCGGTGATATTGCCGGCCAGATTGCTCGAACTGACCGCGCCAATGACGGCGTGGGTTCCGGTGCCGTTGCCGCTCACGCTCAAGGTTTCCCATTGCGACGCTTGAGGATTAAACGCGCTGGAATATGTGGCGAAGCCGCCGGTGGACGACGGTACCGGCAATGGATTGACGGAAACGAACCAATTGCCTCCATTGATTTGGACGGCAAATCTGGCGCTGACATTGGCCGGGTTTTGATACGGTTGAATATCCACCGAGAATGTAATCCCTGAGTAAAGCGCGGGATTGATGGCGGGAAACGCGGCCCCGCCGGTTTGAGTCAGAGATGTGGATGAATAAAAAGCGGTCGTGGCTGCGCTGCCTTCGTAGGCGAACACGGCCCCATCGCCACCGCCTCCGGTCGTTTGATAAAGGCGTTCCGGGTCATCCGGAATATCAGCGCCCCATCCCACCGAACTTATTGGAAGATCTCCGCTAATGGCGCCGTAGGGAAAGGTTTCCCGGTACAACACGACGCTCTGCGCGTGGCAGAGACAGAAAATGGAAGATAGAAGATAGAGGATGGAAGATGGAATGATGAGTCGCAATGCGCAGGCAAGGATGGGGCTAAACGAGGCCCGACTCACGGGTCCTCCGAATCGCCGCACGGTCCTGGAGTGCGGTGGCTGTGACATCGCTTTGAAACGCTGTTGATGGTTCACCATGTCGAGTGATTCGTAAGTCGAATATTACTTGAAAGCGGTGTCGCGCTTTGCTTGCCACCGCAGTCCATGACGCAAGCGCAGAATGGATGGTTCATCAATCGAATGGACGATTTCGAGAATCATTGAGGGACCAATCTGCGCGTGGTGCCTAAAGCAAGCCGTCACAGGAGTGGCGACGACCCGTCGCCGCGCTTGATCGTTTGATTTCTCCACTTTCGTAACTTGATTTCCCTCCAATCACGGCCCCAACCGATAGAACCGCTCGCGGCCGGTGGTGGTGACGGGCAATGAATAGAGGCCGTAGGTGCTCGGCATTGCCTGCCAGCCGCTGTTCAAATTCGTTGAGCTAAGTACTTCAGTCGCCGGGTTGCCGACCCAGGTCAACGCGGCCGTGCTGCCGGACCCGCGCGCGATGTTGATGCCGCCGGGTCCGGTGCCGGTAATCGTGAAGTTGGCAAAATCAAATGTGCCTCCCGTTCCTACGGTGACGAAAACCAGGCCGGCGCCCGTCATGACACCCTTTAGATTGCTGGTGGCAGCCGATCCGATCAGGCCACCGCTGCTGGTGACCGTCAGGTTCTTCCAATTGGCTGCCACGGGACTAAAGGCGGACGTATAGGTCGTAAACGTAGAACTGTCAACGCTCGTCGCCACCGGCAAAGGACTCGAGGCGATATACCAATTGTTGTTGTTTAGCTGCACGGCCAGATAGGCTGTCACATTGCTGGATTGGTATTGGGGAGCGATATCCACTGAAAACGCTAAATTCGGATAATCCAGATTGATGTTGGGGAACGGCAATCCGGCCTGATTGGTGTCCGTAGCCGTGGTCGCATAATAGACGGTCGTGCCCGGGGCGCCCAGATAAGCGAAGGCCGCCCCCTGGCTCGAGTTTTGCGCGATCTGATAGAGATCATCCGGCGCGTTGACGACCGCCTCAACCCAGCCAACGCTGCTGATCGGATAATTGCCTCCGGCTGGGCCCACGAAGGGAAATTCTTCCGAATAAATGAATCCAACCTGCTCATTCGTTACGGTCAGGGTCGCCGCGGGATAGACACTGTCGCTGAAATCGCTGCCGGCTCCATTGGTCACATAGCCAACGATGGTCATGTTGTTGTCGCCGGCGTTGAGATTCGCCAGGGTCAGGGTCGCGGTCGTGGCGCCGGATACGCTGGCTCCGTTTTGGACCACCACGCCGTTGGTCGTCCAATAATAACCAAATGGCGGTGTTCCTAACTCCGTCGAAACCCCGAAACTCGCGCCGCCGCCGGAAGCCACGGCCACGCTGAGCGGAATATTCGTGCCAATCATCGGCGGCTGGCCCTGGGCCGAGTTGGTAATGATTTCGAAATTCTGGAAGTTCATGTCCGAACCGCTCGCAGTATTATGCGCGACGACCAGTCCCGCGCCGGTAATGGCGCCGGTGAGCGGACTGCCGGCCTGGCTCCCGATGATCGCGCCCGTGCCGGTAATCGTCAGGCTGTCCCAATTCGTGACTGCGGGATTAAATCCGTATTGATACGTTTGATACGGGCTCAAGGATGCCAGATCGATTGCCTGAGGTTGTGAGGAGCAATACCAGTTTCCATTGATGTCCACAGCCCAATAGATGGACATGGCGCCCGCAGCCTGGCCGGCGGCATTGCCCGGGACGAAACCGGCCTGGAACGTGATTGCCGGATAACTCGCCGGGTTAATGTCGATGAAAGGCAATCCCGAAAGGCCGATGTCATTGGTGTCGGCGGTGTAGTAGACGTTGGTGGTGGCGGTGGGCGAATAAGAAAAGACGTCGCCGATTCCGCCGCCGGCGCTGTAAATTCCAATGCTCGTGTTCGCGGAAGCCGAACTGACCCAGCCCACGCCGGTGATGGGCAGGTTGCCATTGGGTCCCACGTACGGGAAATCTTCAATATACAAAGCACCCGCCGGGACGGCGCTGATGTTCAAACTCAATCCGCTATTGGTGGCGCTCCCGGCGATATTTGTGACCGCGACCGAGTAAGTGACTGACGCGTCCGAAAGGCTCAGATTGGTGACGGTCAGAACAGGGGTGTTCGTTCCGATGAAACGCGGATCACTCCCGATGGCAACACCATTGGTTTCCCAAATATAGGTCAGGGGTGGCGTTCCGGCGGCTTCGATCAGGAATGACGCCCCGCCGCCCACAAAGGAATACTGCGGACTGATCGCGGGCACGGTAATGGTCGCGCGCGTGGCCGATGAACCGCTCGGTGTAAAGGCGGTAATCGTCAGTTCATTATAATTCAAGCCGTTGGCCGTGGGCAGTTCGACGATGCCGATCCCGGTAATCGGCGATGTCAAACTGGGGGTCGCCACGGAGCCGATGGTGACGCTCGTGGCATTGACGGTCAGGCTTTGCCAGACATTGGCGGGATTCGTATAAATCAGTGATACATTCGTGAATCCGGGATAACCGATTGACGTGTTATACGGCAGCGGGAAGGACGTAGCCACATACCATGACCCGCCAACGGCCACGGCGAAATAATTGGTGTCGTTGGCATTGCCATCCCGGACTTCCGCATTGATGGCCAGATTGGTGTAGAGAGTGGGATCAATCGGGGTGAAACCCATATCGCCGCCTGAGCCGGGGCCGGCGGTGTTCGTCGTGTAAAACATGCCCGGCGCCGTCTGGTTGGGAAGCAAAGTGGTAAAATAAACCGTGTTAACTGGCAAAGCTGTCCCGGTGGCCGGGTCATTCGCGCCGGTCGCCTGGTAAATGCCCAGGTATGGCCCCGCCGTTTGCGACGTGGCGACAGCGGTCCATCCCACCGTATTGATATTGCCATTGCCGGTCACCGAACTGCCGCCGTTGGTCGTGCCCCAATCTTCAATATAGATATTTTGCGTGCCCGCCAGCAGCGAAACGGCGGTGGCGAAAAAAACGGCCGCGAATAGTATTTTTTTCATAGTCTGGGGCTTTGGGTTTGTCTGGGTTATGAGTGATCAGATTTGGTGGGATATCGCGTTGCGATGTCCTTGCAAGGCAGGACGCAGCGCAGGTTTAGAAACCTGCGATACAGCAGACTTGGAAGTCTGCGGTACAGGGCCGTAGCTCATGTGCGCATAGAATAAATTCACAATATTTTCCGATTAATTATAAGTAAGGAGCCAGCTCGGCCAGAGAACGCTCTTGGGCGGGACCCAATGCCTGCTCCAAGGCAACTGCCACAGTTGCCTCAAGCCGACCGAATTGGCCGAACCGTCAACGAAAACCATGTTTTCCGGGCTTCTCCCGGGATGCCGCGCGATGCAAAAGCACGGCATCGTGGCAGCCACCGCGCAATTGCCCGGCGCAGTGGGCGCCGCATCCGATGGGTTGGGATTGGTCCCCGACCACACGCAATCGCCGAATAAAGGCGCGCCAGCCACCCGGCCCGCCACCGTCAATTTCTGCCAGTAATTGGTCGCCAGCGGGTCGCCCGCGTCTGCCGCGGCAGGCGGGTTGGCCATCCAACCGTTACATCCATAGCTGCCGCCCATGCCGTTTCGCCCCCAGGTGACTTGCGGCCCCGATGGCGGGGTGCTCATTCCCAGGGTAACCGAATTGCTGCCCATAATTCCCCAGCCAATAAAGGTCGTTCCGGTCGTGGTCCAGGTATCGCCGGGGGGAAGCGAGCTTCGTTCCTGAATGAATGCTGTGGGGCAGTAGCAGATTGGTCCGCCCATTTGGCAATTGGGGATATAGGGTTGCAAAGCAATCATCCACATGCCGTTGGGATCATAAAATCCGGCTGGGAGGCTGTCGTTGTTATCCATCGCGTACACCTGGAAGCCGAGTCCCCATTGATGCAGATTCGAGATGCATTCGATCTTCAAAGCCCGCTTCTTGGCTGCGTCAAGAACGGGAAGCAAAATCGCCGCGAGAATGGCGATGATGGCGATGACCACCAGCAATTCAATCAACGTGAAGCCGGGTTTTGCCTGAGGATGCCGGGAGCTTCTGTGACAGTTCATACGTGTCGATGGACAGGTCGTGTGATCCCTAAAATTCTGGCCTAAATCGGCCCTATTGGCCAGCCTCACAAATGTGTGGTTCTATCGGATGGGGGATTTTGAACAACAAAGACGCGAAGACACAAAGGCTTAGACAGAATGGACAGAATTAACGGAATCCGATTTTTAACCGCGAAAAACACGAAATACTCGAAAACTCGTACGGACTTTTCCTAAGTTCCTCTATTCCTCATTGATTTATCCGGGAGTTTTGAATCGCGCGCGCCGGTGGCGCGTGCCCGGCGAACCGGCAGGTTCGCCCTACCCATTTGATGTTCGGCCCGGTTGTCCAAGTCTCACGCTCTCACGCTCTTGCCTTTTAGTATTCCACGTCTCGGCATTTGCCCGCCAGCGGAAGCCGAATCATTTTGATCTCTTCCGCGCTCAATATCGTTCCCTGGCCAATCAACACATCCAGAAGATCCTTCGGCGCCGCCACGCTGACGCCCGATTTTCCGATCGATTCCACTTCATATCCGGGCGTCACCACAACGACCGATACGGCGAACGTCTTTTGCGTCGCTCGTTCCAGCCATTCCTGAAGCCACTCGGCGCTCTTGACCGCTTGTCGGATGGAACCCGTGTCGTCCCAGCGCGGCCACATAATTTTCGTCCCGTCAAAACGCACTTTATGACGGTCCATACCCCGGCGCGCGCGTCCCTTGCGCCGGACCTTGGTTTCAACAATCCACAAACCGCCCGGCCCGACGGCCACATGATCCAGGTTAAATTTTTTGCTCGCGCCATCGCACGGCACATCATGGAAAATGAACCATCCTTTTTCTTTGAGCGGCTCCAGGCAATCGGCGACAAGGCGCTCGCCAAAGAAACCCAGATATTGTCGCTCCCGCCGTTCCAGCCGGCCTGCCAGCCAGGCAATGCACCAGGGAATCGTGAACAGAAAAACGCCCAGCGCAATGACCAGGCTGACGTATGTTTTGTCGAAAAAAACTGAGGCGATTTGAAGCGCAAGCCCGGACACGATAATCGGCATCAGCATGAGGGCAATCGTCCACTGCATCTCCGTCATGTCCTTTCGGTTTACCCTTTGCCAAAGATGTTCCCCCGGCATCCGCAGCAGTTTGACATCCCGGCCGAACGGATTCCGCGTGCCGCTTTTGCGTTTGTTCCACAAAACGACGCCGACGAGCGCGCCCATAAACAAAGCGGGATAAATGATCAGGGTCCCCAAGCCCCAGAAGGCCGTTGTATCCATAATACCGTTTTAGAGTTTCGGTGATGGTAGTCGTGTG
>DASXFM010000398.1:0-6745 GCA_036489615.1 Verrucomicrobiia bacterium
CCCGCCTATACGTTTAACACCTTCGGCGACGGTTTTTGGGAGATTACCAACGCGGGCAATGGACAAGCGCTGACGATCAATGCCAACGGCGGGACTCAGGAAACGTATACCAACGGTGGTCTCGACCAGCAATTCGCGCTGCTCTACAACTATCAAAACAGCACATTTCGCATCCTTCAGCATTCTGATTGGCAATGTATCGGCGCAGCCAGTTCCGGAGCGCCGATCGGCTCCGGTGTGATGCCGGTCAATTACTCAGGACAGAACTCGGAGCAATGGTATTTCATCAGCGCAGGCAACAACCTCTATCGCATCATCAATGCCGCGAGCAATTTTGCCCTTCAGACCGACAACGGTAATCCGGCCAATATCACACTGGCGACTCCTTCCACTAATGCCGCGCAACTCTGGGGTTTTTCTTATCAAACGCATTGGCCAAAGAAAGGAACCTCTGGATATGAAGGGCCACCATATCAGGGAGAATTTCAGACCACCTGGGCCTATAACTACAACGACAATACGTCCGCATCGGAACCTTCGAATTTTGATTTTATTCCCATGGTGGATACGGAATATTGGGAGCCCATTGGCGACCTGCAGGCCCGCGACACCGGATGGCTGGCGCAACCATTGCCGGCAGATCTATTGGGGTATAACGAACCCGATAACCCCAGCTATGCATCGACGGCTCCCACGACAAATCAGGCGATCGCCAACTGGCCTTTGCTGATGGCTTTAAATGTGCCGTTGGTCGGCCCGGCTATGCAGGATGAACAGGATGCGTGGGAGAATACATTTTATGCGATGATCTCAGCCATCGGTTACCGTGTCGATTATTCCGCGGTTCACCTTTACGTTCCTCCGAATTCCTCATCCGTGATCGGCGAGCTTCAGTCAGAGTATAATGCTTACGGCCATCCAGTCTGGCTGACAGAGTTCTCCCCGGTGGACTGGAGCGGTTGCCAGTGTTGGTCCGAGGATGATGATTACAATTTTCTGGCCGAATTTATGTGGATGGCCGAGAGCGAATCCTGGCTGGAACGATACTCTGTTTTCCCATTCAGCAATACAAACCCGGATAGTCCCTGGGTCGATAACGGATTCACTGGAAGCGTCTTTATGTCTGATGGCCAGACATTGTCTCCCTATGGCGAACTGTACGCCACCTGGGATGGCGTTACGTATCTGCAAACGCGCACGCCTTACTTGATTCACAATCTTGGCACCAGTTTTCGGCTGACATCGACAAATTCCTCCTCTGCGCCTGTTCCGGAGGATATCTATGTCCGGGATGCGTCGGCCCAATGGGCATTGCTGCCGGCGCCCACGCCCAACCAATATTATATTATTTCATTGAAGGATGGCCGTCGACTGTGCAACAGCGGCGGCGTCCCGATCCTGGCGCCATTTGACACGACCAATTCGTCGTGCCAATGGTGGATGAACGGTCCGGACAGCAAGGGGTATTACTACATCGACAACCTTTCAGCTTCGCAAAGTATCGAAGCAACCGGAACCGCTCCTGCGATTTTGTTTGGTATGATCAATGACCCCGCGCCGATTGCCGCGACACAGTGGCGGTTGATTAAGCCTTATCAGCCGGTCAGCATTGTCACGCCTTTGCCGCCTTCTGTCACGATTGCGTACACCAGTCAGACCGCCACGCTAAATTGGAGCGGCAACGGTTCATATTACAATGTTTATCGCAGCACGACCGCGGGTGGCAATTACATATTGTTTGCTGCCCACGTTGCGGGTACAAACTATACGGACAGCACTGTGCAAAATGGAACGGCTTATTCCTATGTCGTGACCTCCCTGGATATTCTCGGCGATGAATCGGCCTGGTCCTCGCCGGTTACGGCCTATCCGGCATCAACGGCGGCGGTGGCCATGGGTGTCCAAACAGTTTATAACGGCGCACAAAACGGTTTTCAAATCAGTTGGCCCGGTGATCATATCGGCTGGCGGCTGCTCATGAACACCAACGGCCTCGCGAACCCAAATTGGGTTGCAGTCCCAGATTCTACCGCGACTAATCAAGTTTGGATTCCCCTGAACTTCGGACAAAATGTCTTTTTTGAACTGGTCTATCCTTAGAGGGTCATGAATAGATCGATTCAGCCGGTGGTTTGCCTCGTGATTCTTGGGGCGTTTTTCTCCGTGTTGCCGGTTTCAGGTGTCACATTGTCGTTGGGTTCCTGGTGGCCGGTCCCGGGGCCTTACGATATTTATAATCTCTCCGGGGCCAGCATGGATATGAATAATGTATATGCTGCCCGCAATGCGCCCGCAACCAATGGTTCCGCCAACGACGGCTGGACCTATGTGGCGAATGATCGCCCGACCCAGGGACAAACGTTCACGACGGGCTCCAGTGCAGGGGGATATTTGCTCACGGATATTTGGGTCCGGCACGTGGGATATACTGACAATACGATTGATCCCAATACGCCGGGCAGTAACGGTACCTTTAATCAGATGGCTGCCAGCGGAGCCCTGACTTTGCGCATTACCAATCCGTCCCAGGTGGGAACGTCGGGCTTTGTTCTGCATTCCGAAAGGTACGCGACCACTGGAGCAGAAGGATGGCCGACATCGGTCCTGGGAACGCTAAACGGCGACGGTCGATGGCTGCACTTTTCCCTCGCCAGTCCAGTCGCGCTGGCGGCGAATACGACTTACGGTTTTGACCTGACCAGCGTCACCAATAACAACTGCTTCTTTGAATGGTTGGGCGAAGGCACGAATGTCCTGTCTGGTGGAACCGCCTACAGCGGAAGCGCTATCGGCACGCCGGACGATACGTTGAATCAACTGGTGGGTGACCGTGTATTTTTGGTGCAGCTAACCCCTCAGGCGCATCCGACTCTGATTTCCAATCAACTATCTGGAAATCAATTTCGGCTCTCATGGTCTACTAATTATGCGAGTTACCTCCTGCAAACCAGTACAAACCTGAATGGACCGTGGAGTATTTCCGGGCTGGGTGTTTCCGTTTTAAATGGAACCAATTTCGTGACCGATACCATTTCCAACAGTGCGGATTTTTATCGATTGCAGTATTTGGCCGGGCCGCAGCAGATGCCGATCGTTTCCTGGCAAACGAACGCCAACGGCCTCTCTTTTCAGATGAGCACGGGTGTCCTTCAGCTCCAGGTGTTTTCTCCAAATGTCGTTCGCGTTGCCTATGGCCTGACCACTGCCTTGCCAACCAATAGTTTTGCGGTCACAGCCTCGCCGGCCAATTCCGGTTGGACGATAACGCAGACAGGTGCTTCGATATCCCTCAATACTTCTTTATTGCAAGTGAAAGTGAACCGGGCGACCGGCGCTGTGGGATTTTATGACACCAATGGATTGGTGATCCTGACGGAATTGCCGCAAGGCGGGCGCTCCCTCGTTCCGGTTACGATAGGAGTTCCGACGAGCGATGGTGGCGTCAATACGCTGCAAAGCCATCAGCAGTTTTTAATCTCACCCACCGAGGGTATTTATGGTTTGGGCGAAGACGCCGCCGGATTGATGAATTATCGCGGTGCGACCGTGCATTTGCAGAATCAAAACCCATCCGAATGCGGGCTTCCCGTGCTTGTATCAAGCCGCGGCTATGGAATTTTCTGGGACAATCCGGCAATCAGCGATGTCAACATCGCCCAGAACAACAGCACGAATCTCACCTGGAGTTCAGATGCAGCCGGCTCCGTTGACTACTATTTCATGTACGGACCGACACTGGATCATGTGATTGCGGACTACCGGTCTTTAACGGGAAACTCGCCCATGTTCGGCAAGTGGGCATGGGGACTTTGGCAATGTCGAAATCACTACTTGACCCAGGACGAGGTTTTGGGCGTGGCCGCGTCGTATCGCGCCGACAACATCCCTCTGGATTGCGTGATTCAGGATTGGCAATACTGGACTCCGAACCCATGGGGCTCCCATTTGTTTGATACGAACCGTTATCCCGATGTGGCGCAGATGATGCAAACCCTTCACGGCGAAAATACGCACTTGATTATTTCAGTTTGGGCCAGATTCGATACCAACATTCTGAACGCCAATCTGCTGACGGCGGTTAACGGGCTTTATACAAATATCGATCCGAATGTCTACCCGGCCGGATTTGGCCAATGGTATGACCCGTTCAATGCCAACGCTCGCCAGGTATATTGGAATGAGATTGCAACCAACTTGTTTAACCTGGGCATCGATGGCTGGTGGCTCGACGCGAGTGAACCGGAATTGACCGGCAATTGGGGTGAGTACGCCAATTACTCCACTGCCGCAGGACCGGGGGCAGGGGTGTTTAACGCATATCCTTTGATGCACACAACCAGTGTCTATGCGGGACAGCGGGCGATCGACAACACCAATCGTGTATTCATTCTCACACGCTCGGCATGGGCCGGGCAGCAGCGCAATGCCGCGGTGACCTGGTCGGGCGACATCAATGGCACGTTCCCAGTGCTGGCTCAGATGATCGCGGTGGGCCTGAATTTCTCCATCAGCGGA
Organism: Verrucomicrobiia bacterium; assembly: GCA_036489615.1. Classification (GTDB taxonomy): domain Bacteria; phylum Verrucomicrobiota; class Verrucomicrobiia; order Limisphaerales; family UBA11358; genus UBA11358. Next base: position 4,516 of record DASXFM010000398.1, read on the forward strand.
ATTCCGTATTGGAATACTGATACGGGCGGGTTTAATGACGGCACGCCGGGCGATCCGTCATACGATGAACTTTTCACCCGTTGGTTTCAGTTCAGTACGTTCTGCCCCATGCTCCGCATCCACGGCAACAATAATAAAGCCATCTATCTGTTTCCAACTTCCACTGAAACCAATCTGATTAATTTCGACGAATTGCGCTATCATTTGATTCCTTACATCTATTCTGTTTCGTGGATGGTCACAAGCCAGGGTTACACGATGATGCGGCCGCTGGTCATGGATTTTCAGTCGGATACGAATGTTTTCGAAATTCCAGATCAATACATGTTTGGACCCGCCCTCATGGTCTGCCCGGTGACAACTGCAGGCGCGACGAATCGAAACGTGTATCTGCCATCCGGAACCACCTGGTACGATTTTTGGACCGGCCAGACCAATGCCGGCGGCCAGGCTATTAGCGCGGACGCGACCATCGATATCATGCCCATCCAGGTTCGTGCCGGATCCATTATCCCTTTTGGTCCGGCGATTCAATACGCGATGGAAGACCACGACCCAATTGAACTGCGTGTCTATCGCGGGGCCAACGGAAGCTTCACGCTCTACGACGACGAAGGAGACAATTACGATTACGAATCGGGCGCCTATGCGACGATTCCCATCACCTGGAACGACGCCACTCAAACACTGACGATTGGCGCGCGGCAGGGGAGTTATCCGGGGATGCTACCCGCACGGACTTTTCACATTGTTTGGGTTGGGGCTAATCATGGAACGGGCATTAATCAGACACCGACCCCGGACTCTGTAGTCACTTATAATGGGAGTCTACTCCAGGTTTACGGCGGCAATTGAACCGTCGGATACGAATATGAAAGAACACCTGAATAAACTGAAAACGGCAAACCGAATGTTGCCGTGGATCATGGCTTTGGGCTTTTTAATGGCTCCGTCCGCTCACGGCCAATCCGCCGCGAATGTCTCCATCCAGGTCAATCAGCCGGGCGCCGTGGTCAGTTCGAATCTCTTTGGCATCTTTTTTGAGGAAATCAATTTTGCGGGCGAGGGTGGTCTTTACGCAGAGATGGTGCGCAATCGCGCGTTTTATTCGGCCGCCAGCCCATACTATTGGACGATGGTGACCCAGGGAACAGCAACCGGGACAATGACCGTGGATCCAACCGAGCCGTTGAATACCAACATTCCCAATTCACTCAAGCTCACGATGTCATCGGGCACGGGCGGTGTGGGCGCGGCCAATGGAGGATTCTGGGGGATGAATTTACAGGCAGGCGCGATTTATAATCTGAACTTCTATGCCATGGTGTCGGCCGGCTATACGGGCCCAGTCGTCGCGCAATTGGAAAACGCCGCCGGTACCACTGTCTATGCCCAGGCATCTTTTGGCGGCCTGACAGGGAACTGGCAACAATTTTCGGGATCGCTGGTTCCGAATACGACCGATACGAATGCGCAATTGGTCCTGAGTATTTCACGCCCGGCCACGGTCTGGCTCGACGTCGTTTCGCTATTTCCCGCCGCGACTTTTAACAATCGTACGAACGGCCTGAGGCCCGACCTCGCGAACATGCTCGCGGCGCTGCACCCTTCGTTTATGCGCTGCCCGGGCGGTAATTATATTGAGGGCAACAACCTCACTAACTCTGTCCGATGGAAGAAATCCATCGGCCCCATCTCACAACGTCCCGGCCATTTGAACGACGCATGGGGCTATTGGTCGACGGACGGTTACGGGGTCGATGAGATGTTCCGTGAATGCGAAGACATGGGCATGACGCCTCTATTTGCCATTAACGCCGGCCTGGCCCTTGGATACAACGGAAGCACCAACAACACCGTGCCATTGAACCAAATGGGACCGTGGGTGCAGGACGCATTGGACGTCATTCAGTACGCCAACGGGGCCACGAATACAACCTGGGGCGCCTTGCGCGCCGCCAATGGCCACCCCGCCCCGTATAACTTGCAGTATATGGAAATCGGCAACGAAAACGGCGGATCCTATTACGATGACCGGTACGCGCTGTTCTACAGTGCCATCAAATCGAATTATCCCTCCATGCATTTGATTGCGCCGAATTGGGGTGGAATACCCACCGCCACGCCCGTCGAAATCGAGGACCAGCACTACTACTCAAGCCCTGGCACATTCATTTCTTACGCAACCATGTACGACAGTTACAATCGAGCTGGACCGAAGGTGTTTGTG
>DASXFM010000407.1:0-7403 GCA_036489615.1 Verrucomicrobiia bacterium
CAATGGCGTGAAAAACTGCGCTTTATTTTCGTGGACGAATACCAGGACATCAACGCCGCGCAGGACAAAATCATCTCCGCTCTGGGCGCAGACAACCGGTTTTTGGTTGGCGACGTCAAACAAAGCATCTATCGCTTTCGCCTCGCGGATCCGACTATTTTTCGAAATTACGCCATGGATCCCGGCAATTGGAAGGCCCGGGTGATTTCTCTTACGGAAAATTTCCGCAGCTGCGAAGGTCTGCTGGAATTTGTTAACTCCCTTTTTAAACCGCTGATGAGCGAAACGCTCGGCGGTGTCCCCTACGACCAGCAGGCGCAATTGAAATTCGGTTCGCCGGGCACGCGAGCCGAACTGTCAGTCGCGCAAAATCCCGGCCCGCGCGTCGAGATGCTTTTGCGCGAAAAGAAGCGCGGTGAAAACCCGGACCCCGAGGGCGGCGATGATTCGCTCGCGGGTTTGCAGGAAGCGGAATTGGAAGCATTGATGGTAGCGACCCGTTTGCGCGAGCTAAAGGAATCCGGCCATCTGGTTTGGACCGATGGAAAGCTTTGTCCGGCGCGATGGGGCGATTTCGCCGTGTTGTTGCGATCGCCCGGGAGCAAAGCGGAAATTTACGCGAAACAATTTGCGAAAGTGGGCGTGCCGCTTCTCGTTGAGCGCGGTGGATTCTATGACAGTGCCGAGATTTTGGATTTATTGAGCTTGCTCCAACTGGCCGATAACCCGCTCCAGGACGTGCCATGCATCGCTGTTTTGCGGTCGCCCCTCGTCGGCTGTTCGCTGGATGACCTGGCGGAAATTCGGATGGCCGGCCAGGGACGTTTTTGGTTTGCGTTGAACCGTGCCGCCGCTGCCGACTCAGGCGTCAACGAGGTCGCCCGTGAAAAAATTGCAAAATTCCTGGAACGATTTTCACAGTGGCGAATTTTGGCCCGCCAGGCGTCCCTTTCCACATGTCTCGATGCCATATTGACAGAGACTCACTACGACGATTGGCTCCTGTCTCGTCCGCGCGGCGCGCAACGGCATGCAAACGTCCGGCGTTTTTTGCATCTTGCCGAACAATTCGACGCCTTCCAAAGGCAAGGCCTGTTCCGCTTTCTGAAATTTGTGGCCGCGCAGCGCGAAATCGAAGCCGAGCCGGAGGTTGCCCCATTGGCCGGGGAAAATGCCGTCCGGCTGATGAGCATTCACCAGAGCAAAGGCCTCGAATTTCCGGTCGTTGTGCTGGCGGACCTCGGAAAGACTTTCAACGAACAGGATTTGCGCGGCGCAATCATTTTGGACGAACAATTCGGGCTATGCCCAAAAGTAAAACCGCCCTCGAGCGGCGGACGTTACCCGAGCCTGGCCTATTGGCTGGCGCGGAAGAATCAACAGCGTGAACTGCGGGGCGAAGAATTGCGGCTGCTCTACGTTGCGCTCACGCGGGCGCGGGACACGCTCATTTTAACCGGCGGCGCTTCGCCCAAAAAATGGGAAGGATATTTCGAGCGCCATACTTCTCTTGGACCGCGCGATATCCTGTCGGCCAATAGTTGCATGGATTGGTTGGGCATGTGGTTTGCCCTTCAAGGTTTTAACTTCACGATCGAGCCCGGAGTCCACGGCGAATCGCCGCTTCTGCGCTGGCGCGTCGTGTCCGCGTTGGAATCGGGCGCAGCCGTCGCCCTGGCAAACCCATTGACGGCAATTCCTCCGATAGCTGCGGTGCAAACCGCCCCTGGGGGAGAGGGAGAGGCCCACGATGATCCAACCCCCCAATCCTTAAGCGAACTGGCCGAAAAAATAAACTGGCAATATCCGTTCGCGCCGGCTACGCAGCGGGTGGCCAAAACTTCGGTAACGGCACTGCGCCGCGAAATGGCCGACGACGAAGCCGAACAACCATTTCGCACAATTATTCGCCGCGCCCCGACCCTGACTAAACCAAGCTCCGACCGGCAACGGGCAGCGACGCGATTAAATGCTGCCGATACCGGCCTTGCGCACCACAAATTCCTCCAATATTTCGCGTTCGAAACCGCAACGGATTTAAAGACGTTTGTTGCGGAAGCTAAACGATTGGAAGCGGAACAGTATTTATCCGGAGAAGAAGCCGCGGCCCTGGACCTGGAAGCGCTCGCGGATTTTTGGGGTTCGGAGATGGGAAAGAGAATCCGGGCCAATGCTTCCAGCGTCCGGCGCGAACTTGCGTTCACGGCGGGATTTGCGCCGATGGAACTTGATGAAATTTTCGGAAAAGAGCAGGGGAGGGAACTGGACGGTGAAATGATCGTCGTTCAGGGCGTCGCGGATTTGGCGGTGCTTCTGCCCAAAGAGATCTGGCTCGTGGACTTTAAAACCGACGACGTCACCGCAAAGGAGTTGCCGGGAAAAATTCAGGTCTATTCACCGCAACTGAAGTTGTACGCGCGGGCGCTCGAGAAAATTTATTCCCGCCCGGTCACCGATTGCCGGCTCCACTTTTTAACACTCCGAAAAACGATTTCAGTTGAGTTCGTTGCCGGGACTCCATAGTAATCGTCCCGCTGTAACGCTCCCGGTCACGGTAGGTGAGAAGCTTTTCGTTTGATTTGTGATTCGGTCGGCCAGCCCCAACTCCGCCTAAATGGCCAACCGCCAATCGATCTCAAACCGTTTTAACGCTTCAACGCTTTAACGTTTCAACGGTCGATTTCGAGCGCCAGCGTATCCTGGGCCGTAGCCGACACTGTCGACGTCTCGGGAGTGATCGGTGCGACCGGCTCTGATTCCGCTTCTGTTGGAGCGGAGGTGGCTTCGCGCACGCGAACCAGTGCAGCGCGCAGCAATTTTCCCTGAAAAGTATACCCCGCCGCCAGAGTCTCGGCCACGATTGCGCCATCAGCCGGTTTTTGTTTTGGATCCAGCAATTGATGGCGGGTGCTGTCAAATGGTTCGTCTGATTGGGCCACAAATCCGTTTAATCCCAGGCGGCGCACTGCCCCCTGGCAGGCATTTTGCAGTTGTGTAATCTGCTCGGCTGCTTTTGGCTGGTTGGAACGGGCGGCCGCGGCGTTTAGCGCAAAAATGTGGTCCAGAATCCGCACCAATACTTGCAACGATTCGGATTCACCACGACGAAGTTTTTCCACCTCAAGACGCAGGGCGGCCTTCTCGCTGTCGTTCATTTTTTTCATGAACTCCGAAAAATCGCGAACTTCGGCGCTGATTTTATCGGCGATTTGCCGCGCGGACGTCGCGGTCTTTTCCGCGTTTTCGCCCACGAACTCCTGCACGGCAGCCCACCTGCCGGTGGCGGCCGAAATTTGCGCGCAAAATTGATCCAGGTTTTGGATCTTTTCGGCGACGGATCCAAGGGCATTGATCTCGATGACCTTGCCCATCGCCCGATAATCGAGAATGAACGGAATGATACCAATGCCCGCGCCCGCTGCGACGCAGGCGACAAAAACTTCCCAATGCCGAATGGCGTGCGGCGCCTGCACGGCAAAAATATAACCGCCGACAATCAGCAGCACTTGCGCCGCTATAAACGGCAACTTCGGTACTTTCCATTTGAGGGCATCATTCATATTTCAACAGTTTCTGTGAAACTAACAGCAAGTGCAACGCCAACTTTAATGGGATGACTGTCCGATTTTTGGGCATTCAACTGGGCCACGATCGTAAGGGAGCGTTTGCTGCCATAAACGACTCTCAAATCACGCGTCGAGGCCATGAACCTATTTTGCGTAGCAGCCCCGAAAGCTTTCGGGGCTCTGACTATATCGCGGAGCAATTGCTCGACCTTGCTCGCAACCCAAGTCACCTGGCCGACGTGAAGGTCTCTGGGGAGATAAAACGGTTCGAACAAAAGACCCAGCGCTTCATAAAGAGGGCGGATGATGATGGCCTGTGCATGTTTTCTCATTCTTGCGTCTTCGCGCCTTTGTTCTCCAACCGATTTGCAGAATAAATTTTTTTCATTTTTCATTTTTCATTTTGGCGTTTAATGTTTGGTTTGATGAAACCTCGTGTTCGTTTTGCGCCGTCGCCGACCGGATTTTTGCACATCGGCGGTGCGCGCACCGCGCTGTTCAACTGGCTCTATGCCCGCCACACGGGCGGCACCTTTATTTTGCGCGTGGAAGACACTGACGCCGCGCGCAATTCCCAGGAAGCCGTCGCCGTAATCCTCGACGGCCTTCGCTGGCTGGGTTTGGATTGGGACGAGGGTCCGATTACAGCGGACGTGACGGGTCCGGGCAAAGGTGATTGCGGGCCGTATTTTCAATCGCAACGCAGGGAGAATTATCAGCTGCGGGTCGAGGCGCTTTTGTCGAACGGCCTCGCCTATGAGCACGAGGGCGCGGTGAAGTTTAAGATGCAGCGCGAGCCGGTTCTCATCAAGGATGTTGTCGTCGGCGATGTCGTCCGCAAATTGACCGATCGCGAGGAAGTGGACCCTGATTTTGTCATTATGCGCTCGGACGGCCAGCCGGTGTTTCACCTGGTCAACGTCGTCGACGATATCGAAATGAACATCACGCATGTCATTCGCGGTGAGGACCACTTGAGTAACACCGCCAAACATATCGCCTTGTTCCGGGCCTTTGGTGTGCCTGCGCCGCATTATGCGCACATCCCGTTGATTCTCAACGCCGACGGTTCCAAAATGAGCAAACGGGACAAGGGCGCGTCGCTGGTCGGTTATTTGGATGAAGGCTTTTTGCCCGAAGCCGTCGTGAACTATCTGTGCCTGCTCGGTTGGTCGCCCAAGGACAATCGCGAAAAACTTTCATTGGCCGAAACGATTGAGCGGTTCGATCTGCCCCAAATCCTTCGCCACAACGCGCGATTTGATTACGAGAAGCTGCTTTGGTTGCAGGGCGAATATGCGCGCGAATTGCCCGATGACCGTTTTTACGAACTGGCGGTGCATGCCTTTGGTAAATCGGGCGTGGATACAAACCGTTTTCCGTTGCCGTACGTGAAGGCCGCCCTGGATACCTGCAAAGGAAAGTTCAAAACGTTCAAGGAATTGCCTGCTTACGCCGGATTTTATTTTCGGGACGAATTTGACTACAACCCCGATGGCGCCAAAAAGGATTTCGTGCCCGAAAACAAACCGCGCCTGCAAAAACTGCGGGACGCTTTCACCAAAGTAGAGCCATTCATCGCCGCAAACCTCGAAGCGGCCTTGAAAGCGACCGCCACGGAACTGGGCGTCAAGGCCGGCGTGTTGGTGCATCCGTGCCGTTTGGCGGCGACTGGCAACACTGCCGGGCCAAGCCTGTATCATTTGCTGGAAGTATTGGGCCGGGACAAATCCCTGGCTCGAATCGACAAGGCGCTGACCGCCTTTTAAGATATTGCCGGTGGTGGCCCGCCCCGTACTTGCCGTCGGCAGGCGGAAAGGTCCCAAATGTCCTATTCGTCCCCTTCGTCCCAGGTCTCGCGAAAACGGCCCCATGATCCGCTTCCGGTGATGGCCCCCGTGCAAAACAGGCTTGCCGCGCCGTAGCTTCCGAGCGAAGGCGGGTTACTCAAGATTGTACGTGAGCTTGTGAGTTGGCTGATACAACAGAATGTCGTCCGCTCCGGGTACAATCAACATTACGATTCGACCGTAAATTTGTTCCCGGATAGGACCTCGTATCCGGAACGACACTGCGGAGTTGCTGAATTGATCGAGATTGCCGGGGCTTCATTCGGTCAACGATTCAGCGTTTCAACATTTTAACGTTTCAACGCCCTTGCCAATCTTTCGCATCCTTCGCACCCTTCGCACGAGATATGAGCGCGCAGCCAACCATCGAAATTCCGGCGTCACCGGATGGTTTTGGCCCTGCGGGGCGGAGAAAGTTGCAGATGTTGATCTTCGAATTATTTGTGGCGCTGGCGCTGGCTGTCGCGTTCTTCTTTCTGGTAAAGCCCTGTTTCATCTCAGGAAATGCCATTAACCGATACACTTTTACCAGCGCATCAAAACATCTCTATCGGCTCGATCAACAACTCATCATGGGCGCGCTCTGGAACGACCGGCTGGGCGGCTTGTTGCTGACCGGCGCACTCACCGACTATTCGCTCAACCAGGACAACGCCAATTCGGAACAGGGGCTCGAGCGAATGAGCGATGCCTTTGCGGCCTATCACGCATTCTGGCTGTTCCTCCTGTTTATCGCCGTGATCTTCGCCTTTCAGGATTCGTTGCTCATCAATTTGGGAATCTTTGCGGGGTTGATGTATGATTTTTCACCAATTTCCGGTCCCTATTTCTATCCCTGGGACCTGCCGGTCATGTTCTTTGCCACGATGGCCGCGCTGCTTTTTGAGCGCAAACGCTATTGGCTCATGGTCGCGGTCATTTGCACCAGCTGTTTGTTCAAAGAGACGAGCCTGCTCTGCGGGCTGCTCGTGCTTTTTGCTGTGGACTGGAAACGGGAAAAACGAATCGCAGTCTGTCTCGGCATGGTTGCGGCGTATTTTGTCGGTGAACGATTGTTATTGAAGGGCCTGGTCTTGCCGGCGGTTATTCCCCGGGGTTTGAGTATTCTAAGCCTGCACGGGCTTTCTCGAGCGCTGGATTTCGGAAACCTGACCGACAATTTAAAAGCTCTATTCGCACTGAAGCTGAATAGCGTTTTATTTGCAAACGCGGGGACGCTGGTGGCCGTTTTGGTTCTGGCTTGGCGGCGACGGTATCTGCCTTATATGACCGTCATCGTGGCGTATGTTGCCACGATGTTTTTCCTGGCGCCGGCTCCCGGCATCAACGAGGTCCGCGATTTCATGCAAATCCTTCCGCTCAGCGTTATTCTATTGAGCGATTGGCGCATGCGTTTTTTCCAGCCCGGCGAACTCGCGGACGCGGCTCCAACCGGCGGCGCGAAGTGGGCGACGCGCGGGACCGTTTCACTTCTTCCGCCAATGATCGTCGCATTGATTTTCTTAAACGTCATCGTCATCGCGTGGCGGTATGGTGTGACCGCTGGAAATGTCACCGCTTATAATCAGCAGTTGGACCTGGCCCGGGCGGCAATGAAAAGCGGTGATTTAGCGGAAGCGGTAGCTCGTGAAGAACAGGCGCTGACGCTCAATGCCAACTCGGTCGAGGCCCTCAATAACGCCGCGTGGCTCCGCGCAACGGCCCCGGACGCTGGACTCCGGAACGGCGACGAAGCCGTCCGGTTGGGTGAGCAGGCGTGTGAGTTGACGAGCCGCCAGGAGCCCGTCCCGCTCAGCACCCTTGCCGCCGCGTTCGCGGAAGCCGGCCGATTTGACGAAGCCGTCGCGACCGCGCAAACCGCCATCGCCATCGCGCAAGCACAAGGGCAAACGAATTTCGTGGAAAAGATGAAACAATGCCTGCAACTTTATTTGGCGCACAAGCCCTACCATCAGGAAGTCAAAAAGGTAAATTAAGACCCGGTAGA
>DASXFM010000416.1:0-7933 GCA_036489615.1 Verrucomicrobiia bacterium
GGATTAACCGGCTACTCGAAAATCGACGGAAAGAGCAGATTTTAGACTGCTGAATAATTTTGGGTTCCAGAGTAGCTCAATGGTAGAGCACGCGGCTGTTAACCGTGTGGTTGTAGGTTCGAGCCCTACCTCTGGAGCCAGTTTTAAAAAGCCTCCAATTTAAGGCTTTTCTCTCCAAAAGTAGGGGTCTCGTGGCGAGCCAATGCCAGCGGTTTTGCCAGCAAAGTCTGGTTTCAATCGCTCAGTCGTCATAATTCGATTAAACAACGCGAATTGTGCCCACTACTCGCTAACGAGATTCGCCAAGCTCAAGGTACATTGATTCCACGAAAAAATATGAAAAACTCATACAGATTATTCAAACGTGGAAATGGATATTATTATTCCGAAAACAACGAAACGGGCGTTCAGAGCAGCCTTGGAACAAAGGATTTAAGGGAAGCTGAAAAGCTTCTACAAGCAGCAAACGACAATCTCCGACAATACTATAATGGACATTCCAGAGGGACTTCATAAGTAAAGGGGCCAAAATCCCTTTGATTTGCAGGGTTCCGAGAGCAAAGACGTTGTCAGCAATTGTCAGCATAATTGTCAGCAACCTGTATATTTTTGTGGTGGCAGGGTAGCGTATTGTATACTTGATTTACCCACGAATTCTGATAGATTTTGGCTTGGAATCGGTGCTTGGGCAACGAGCCCTACCTCTGGAGCCAGTTTTTTTCCGCGCGTTGGATTTGAGGCATTTGCTCAATCAGCAGAGTCCCGACCTGTCGGGATTAACCGTGTGGTTGCCGGTTCGAGCCCTGCCTCTGGAGCCAGTTAAAACATCATTGCTTCTTGTGTCCTCTTCCCGTTCAGCCAAAATCGACAAATGTATCGGCTTCGGATTATTTTGGGGTTGGGCATGGCTCTTTGCGCCACTGCCGGCATCGCTGCGGATGAATCTATTCCTCTCATACAACAGGCGGCCGCCGTGGATTCGCTGGACGTGGCACGGGTGCCGGCGGATTATCCGGTCAGGTTTGCCTTGCTGACTCATTCGCCTTATCAGTTTGTCGCCTTTTATAATGCCCGTCACCGGCTAACGGTAGGGCAGCGCAGGTTGGACAAACGCAAATGGACTTTTATAAAACTTCCTGATGTCACCGGCTGGGACAGTCACAATTCTATCGCCCTCACAGCCGATGATGATGGTTATTTACATTTGTGCGCGGACATGCACGTTGCGCCGTTGAAATATTTCCGCACCACCAAACCATGGGATGCGTCCACGTTCCAGCGCATCGCCCGGATGACCGGCCGGGATGAAGTGCGCTGCACCTATCCGCAATTTTTGCGCGGCGCCCATGGCGAACTGCTTTTTACTTACCGGGACGGCGGGAGCGGCAACGGAAACCAGATTTACGATTGCTACGATTTGAAAAGCAAGACGTGGAGTCCGTTTCTCGACACGCCGCTTACGGATGGCCAGGGAACAAATAATGCATATTTTAACGGCCCCGTGCGCGGCCCGGACGGTTGGTTTCACCTCGCCTGGGTTTGGCGAGCCGAGCCGGACGCCTCCACGTGCCACGACTTGTCTTACGCGCGCAGCCGGGACTTGAAACACTGGGAAACGAGCGCGGGCAAGCCGTTGTCGCTGCCCATTCGATTAAGCAACTGTGAAATCGTTGATCCTGTGCCCGTGCACGGCGGCATCGTCAACGGCAATACCAGGATCGGTTTTGACGAGTTGGGCCGTGTGACCATCAGCTATCACAAGAACGACATCAACGGCAATACGCAGCCGTTTGTGGCCCGGCTGGAAAACGGACATTGGGTTTTGCATCAGGTTGCCGATTGGCCCGTCCCGAGCCATTTCAGCGGCGAGGGAACACTGTCGATTGGGATCGGCCTTGGCCCCGTTCATGCCGGCCCCGATGGCAGGCTTACCATGGGGTTCGAACATTTCAAATACGGCCACGGCACCTGGGTGCTCGATCCCCAAACACTTCACGCCATTGGCCAAGCCGTTGTGGAAGCGACCCCGCCGGCTTTGGACCCGGTAACCGGTAAATTTCCCGGGCTGGAAGTCCATTGGGAGGGCGACGACGGGACGAGCGGCGTAGCGGGATTACAGTATAAGTTACGCTGGGAGACTCTTGGGGCAAACCGCGACCATCCACGGCACGGCGTATTGCCGGAACCGTCGATGCTTCAGGTTATTGCGGTTGAGACAAAGATCGATCACGCCGCGAACGTAAATTGACAGGAGGGAGCTCGAATCGAGACTCCGCAGCCAGCTCCTTTTTCAATTTTTCGCCCATATTCCGAGGATTTCGGCGCCGGAGGCCCATTTTCCCAAAAATCGGCAACAAACCTGCTATTCCCCATGAAAAATCGGCTAAAGCCTCAGGATTTTACGCCGATAACAGGATGTCGAGAGACAAGGCGGCCGACCGCCATTAAGAGACGGCAGGGTAAATGGTGGGCTACCCGTTAAACAGCCCCCCGCAACATGGATGTTGCGCAAAAACAATGCCCCCTCACGGGGCGACTCACGGAAAGAGTTAATAGTATGGTAATAAATACGAACCTATCAGCAGAATCAACAGCTCAATACCTGCAGCAGTCCAGCACGATGTTGAGCAGCTCACTGGCGCAATTGTCGTCCGGCTCGAAGGTCACTTCGCCGGCGGATGACAGCGCAGGGTTGGCTGTCTCGATGAGCCTCGTGGCTCAGGAAGGGGAAAATACCGCGGCGTCAAACAACATCGCGGACTCCCTCTCATTCAACCAAACGCAGGATGGTTATCTTCAACAGATTTCCACGGCGCTGGATCGTATGAGCGAACTGGCTGTCCAGGCGCAAGACGTGACCAAGTCGAGCTCGGACGTTCAACTGTATCAAAACGAGTTCAATTCATTGGCTCAATACGTGAATAACGTGGCCACTGAAAACTTCAACGGTGTCAGCTTGTTCTCCGGGACCAGCCTCTCGGTGACAATCGACGCCACAGGGGGCTCGTTCTCGATGACCGGTGTCAACCTCGCTACGTCAACCACCTTTACGGGTCTGACCAGCGACAGCGTTGTCACCAATGCGGCCACGGCGCTGACAGCCGTCACCAATGCGATCACCCAATTGGCGTCGGATCGCGGCGCGCTGGGTACCAACGAGGAAACGTTGACCGATTATCAGGATCAATTGTCAACGCTCAACAACAACCTCTCGGCCGCCAACAGCACGATCATGGACGTGAACGTGGCTACCGCGAGCACGCAATACGCCCAGGCTAACATTTTGGTCCAGTCGGGCACAGCGATGCTGGCGCAGGCAAATACACTTCCAGACCTCGCGCTCAAGCTCATTACCGGCTAACCGGTAAAGCTCTGAAAAGTATTGAGTTGGTTTAGACATCTCGGACGGCGCGAAAGCGCCGTCCGAGCTTTGGCCGTAAAAAGGCCTTTGAATAGAAATGCGGCATTGAACAAATAACCGGAATACAACGACAAATATGTCCAGCTCCATAGGTTCAAGCGGTTCCACATTGTCAAACCTTCTGTCCACCGCCGCCCTGCCGAGCATCGGAGGCCTGGCGACGACGAACAATTCACCGAACTTCGCCGTCGCGGGAATCGCCTCGGGTCTGGATTGGCAGACCATTGTTCAGGAGCTTGGCGAGGCCGAAGCGGCGCCGGAAACCGAATGGGAACAGCAACAAAGCGCCATTAACTCTCAAAATTCCGCGTTTACATCCATTTCGAACGACCTCACCAGCCTCCAAAACGACATCCAGGCGCTGCAAGATTCCACGTTGTACCAGGGGGCCTCGGTCCAATCTTCTAATTCTCAAATCGCCACCGGGACCGCGAGCACGGGAACGCCGCTTGGAAATTATACATTTAACATCTCACAATTGGCCACTGCGGCGCAGGTCAACGGCGCGAGCAATATCAACCAGGCCATCAGCCCTGACGGCAATTTGAATAATGTAACCGTCGGGACCGCCGGGTTTTCCTCGCCGGTCACTGCCGGAACCTTCACGGTGGACGGCGACCAGGTCACAGTCTCGACCACGGAATCCTTGCAGGACCTGTTCAACGCCATCTCGACCGCGACGAATGGAAAGGTGACCGCCAGCTACAGTTCCACCACGGACGAAATCACGCTGGCCAGCAGCGACAACAGTGAAGTCGTCCTGGGAAGCGCGGCCGATACAAGCAATTTTTTGCAGGTCTCACAGTTGTATAATAACGGAACCGATTCCGTGACCAGCACGTCCGCGCTGGGCCACGTGCAAACGGGAGTGACCATGTCGAACGCCGATTTGGCCACTCCAATTACGGACGGCGGCAACGGCCAGGGCGCATTTACGATCAACGGCGTAACCATCAATTATAATGCCAGCAGCGACAGCATTCAGGACGTGCTGAACCAGATTAACAGCTCTACCGCCGGCGTTACTGCCTCCTATGATTCCATCAACAATCGCTTCGTACTGACCGATAACACGACTGGCGATGTGGGCATCTCCATGCAGGATGTCACTGGAAATTTCCTTGCGGCGACCGGCCTTTCCGGCGGCACGCTCCAACATGGCAAGAACTTGCTCTACACCCTCAATGGAGGCACCCAGCAACTGGTCAGCCAGTCCAATACGATTACATCGGCCAGTTCCAGTATTTCCGGCCTGTCGGTTACCGCGCTGCAAACCGGCACCGCCACGATGAACGTGACCAATAACACCAGCGCAGTCAGTTCGGCCGTCCAGCAATTCGTGACCGATTATAACGCGGTCCAAACGTATATCAGCGCCCAACAGGCCGTCACCACATCCTCAAGCGGCACGGTGACTGCAGGCACGCTTACGGCCGACGAAACCGCGGACCAACTGTCGTCCAACTTGCGTTCGCTGGTGGCGGCGGCGGTACCTTCATTGTCTGGCGATGCCGTCAGCATGTTGTCGGATTTGGGCATTACTTCAAATGGCCAAAACAACACGCTGTCCGTGGACACCAGCACCCTTAATAGCGCATTGGCCGGCAATCTGAGCAACGTCAGTTCACTCTTTAATGATCCGACCAGCGGCATTGCAACACAGCTCAATACTTTTCTGACCAACACCATCGGCACAAACGGCACGCTCACAGACCATCAGGCCAGCCTGACGGAGCAAAGCACCAATATCACGACGCAAATTTCGAACCTGAACACTCAAATCTCCTCCGACGAAGCCGAGTGGACCAGCCAATTTGAAGCGATGGAACAGGCCGAATCCCAGACGAACCAGGAGCTCACCTATCTGTCTGAACAGGTCACCAACGGAACACTTTAATTCCTCATGAAATTTCTAACGACTGCTCCACTTTTTATCAGTTGCATTCTCCTGGGCCGCATGCCGGCCCTGGCGGGAGGTTCCGGACCGACTCCTCCCCCGGCGCCGGTCGCCCTCACGCAGATCGGAAACGTCTACGCTTCAGCATCACAATTGCCCGTTGAACTGAGGCGCATTGTCATGCTGCCACCCGCTTGTGGCGCGTTCAGCGGTCCATTGTCCGATGGTTGCCAGATGCTTGGGCCAGTTTTGCAGGCTGAGTTGATCAAGACCGGCAAGTTTGAAGTGGTGGCCGCCGACCCGGAGACCTTGCGCAATTGCACGGGAGCCCTGGGCTGGACTGGCGAGGAAACGTTGCCGTCGGATTTTTTTGCCGGTCTGAAACAGTTTTATGGATGCGATGCCGTCCTTTTTTGCCACCTGACCGAGTTCCGCTCAAGTGCGCCCCTGGCGATCGGCTGGCGGCTCAAACTGGTCGACGCCAAAACCGGCGCGATTCTGTGGGCGGCGGACGAAATCTACGACGCAAAAAACGCACAAGTGGCAAAGGCCGCGCAACATTTTGAACGGCTGCAGCAGCCCCATCAAAGCGCCCTTTATCATATCTACTCGTTCCTGGGGTGGTGTATCAATACACCCGAGCGTTCCGCCCTGGACGACCAATGGAACATTCTCCATTCCCCCCGCTATTTCGGCGAATTTTCCGTGGCGCAACTATTGAAAACCCTGCCTGACCGATGACTCGGATTAAAGTATTGCGCCCAACAGCCGATAATGAAAACGTGATAACGGATTGTTGAAAATAAAATTTTATGGAGGTTGAGTTTAATGCCGGCCTCACTGGAAACATTCCGGTGAGTCAGTCCCCAGTCCGCCGGGAGCCTGCGCAGTCGGCGGCAAGTGAAATGTCTTTTGATAATACACAGGCCCTGGAACAAACGTTGAAGGAAACCCCAACGGTTCGTCCTGAAGCCATCAACCGCGCGGCAGCCTTGCTGTCGGACCCCGGCTATCCATCGGATGAAGTGATGAACCGCGTGGCAACGGTGCTGGCCCAAAACATCGGTGGTCAACAGCCGACGTAACCGCTTTCCGGCATGAACAATTTTAATCCGCTGAAATCCTACACTCAAATCGCCGCCCAAACGGCGCCGCGGGGCCTGCTTGTGTTGATGCTTTTTGACCGGGCGCTTCGCGCGCTCCAAACCGCGCTGACCGGTTTTGAAAAGAACGATCCGCGCCAGCGAAATGAAACGATCCACAACAATTTGCGGCGCGCTGTGGATATCATCCGTTTGTTGAACAACTCTCTGAACCTCGAACAAGGCGGTGAATTGGCGGTCACCCTGCGGAACCTCTACCACTATTTTGAAAACCGCCTGGTGGCGAGCAATTTGCAAAAACGGCGCGAGGGCGTGGATGAAGTCATCACGCACTTGAAACCGTTGCGCGATTCATGGGCCGAGATGTTGAATAAACAGGGACAAGAAACCGGAGAGCTCATCCCCGCCCCCGCTGAAAGCTTGTTGATGACGGCATGAACGCGGAACGGTCTTTATTTGACGCCTACCGAAAATGGCGCCGTTTGGCCACTGCCTGCCAAAAAGCCATCTGCCAGCGCAATTGGGTGCTTTTGCTGGAATGTCAGGACGCCATCAAAAAACTTCAGCCATTCATCACGACCGTCACTCCCGAAGTCCGCAAGGGATGGAAACAATCCCCTATTGACCGCACGGCAAAGGAAACGGAACTTCGCGCGATGATTTTGGAATTAGAGGAATTGGTGGAATCCAATAAAAAGTTGCTCCAGGCAGCACAGGCCGTGGCTTTGGACAAGCGCGAACAACTCGGACAGGCGGGACGAAATTTGAAGCGCCTCCAAAGTTCCTACGGTTCCGCGCGACGACCCGCCTTGCGTGGAGTTGCCTGACCCGGGCCCGTACCGCAGGTTTCCAAACCTGCTGTATCGCCGATTTCCAAATCGGCAAATGCCCGGGCGAACCGTTAATCGTAAATTAAAATGTCCGTTTCAACGCCCAAATTATCCGTTGCCATGATTGTCCGGAACGAAGCGCGTTGTCTGGCACGCTGTCTGGACAGTATCCGGGCGTTGGCGGATGAAATCGTCATCGTCGACACCGGGTCGACAGATGGAACAGTTGAGATCGCAGAGGCTTTCAAGGCAAAGGTTTCGCAATTCAAGTGGGTCGACGATTTCTCCGCCGCAAGAAACTTCTCACTCGATCAGGCCGCTGGAGATTGGATCCTGGTTCTCGACGGCGACGAATTTGCCGGCGAGGAGTTGGTCCGCGAAATTGCAGAATTCATCAAACGAGAACCGACGATCGGGCGTTTGAGAATCGTCAGCGATTTTCGCCGCCACGGACATACACTCCGTTCCCAAAGTTACGTCTCGAGATTATTTCCGCGCGGCGCCCGCTTTCGTGGACGCATCCACGAGCAAGTTATTTCACCGCTTCCGCGGGCTAATTTGCGCGCCGAATTGCGACACGACGGCTACCTGATTGGCCAGAAATCCGACCGAAACGTCAAAATGTTAATGGCGGAATTGGCGCACGAACCTGACAACGCCTACCTCGCCTACCAACTGGCCA
>DASXFM010000488.1:0-4958 GCA_036489615.1 Verrucomicrobiia bacterium
GACGATTCGTGCCGCCGCCGGTTGAGGAAATCGCCCGGTTGTTTCCACAATTTGAAATTCTTGGCTTCATTGGCAAAGGCGGTATGGGAGCGGTCTATAAGGCGCGGCAACCAGGCCTCGACCGCCTCGTCGCGCTGAAGGTGCTGCCGCCGGCGGTGGGCAGCGATCCGAGTTTTGCGGAAAGGTTTACTCGCGAAGCGCGGGCATTGGCGAGGCTGAATCATCCGAACATTGTGGCGGTGTACGACTTCGGCACGGCGGGCGCGCTGAATTACCTGGTCATGGAATTCGTGGACGGCGCCAACCTTCGCGACGTGGAACGGACCGGCCGATTATCGCCGGAACAGGCCCTGGCAATTGTCCCGCAAATTTGCGAGGCCCTGCAATTCGCGCACAACGAAGGCATCGTGCATCGCGACATCAAACCGGAAAATCTTCTGCTCGATAAAAAGGGACGGCTGAAGATCACGGATTTTGGGATTGCGAAAATCCTGGATGTGCCGTCAGGCAAAGCGAGCCTGACCGGCGCCAAAGAAGTGGTGGGCACGCCGCATTACATGGCGCCTGAACAAATCGAAAAGCCGCAGACGGTTGACCATCGCGCGGATATTTATTCATTAGGCGTGGTTTTTTACGAGATGCTCACCGGCGAATTGCCGCTGGGGAAATTTGCGCCGCCATCAAAGAAGGCGCCGGTGGACGCGCGGCTGGATGAGGTGGTGCTGCATACCCTGGAAAAAGAGCCTGAACGGCGTTACCAACAGGCGAGCCAGGTCAAGACTGACGTAGAAACAATCACGGGAACGGCGTCAAAATCGCCCCAGGCTTCCTTGAAGGCGGAGGGAAAACCGACGAATTCGACTGCGCCACTCGCGCAATGGCGTTGGTTGAAAATTCCGGGCGGGGCCGCGGCGGCATTTTTGGTGCTTTTTTTGATAGCCACTCTCGCCGGCGTTATACAACCCCATTGGCCCGCGACCGTCGCATCCTCAACGCCAGAAGCGCAGAATGAAAATCTCAATCAAAAGAGTCCGCCGCCAATTCCGGCGCCACCCGCTGTTCCCGTAGAAACCTCATTATCGTTGCCGATGAAGGGAGAATTACAATCTCCGTTGCCTCCGGACCAGCCAGCAGCGCCCCTCCCTCCAGTATCTTCCATCCTGCTGGGTTCACTGGGCGAAGCTCAGATGCGACTTACGAATGTAGAAGCGCAACTAAAAGCACTTGAGGCGAATCCAACCGGCCTGAACGCGGCCATGGAAACCATAAAAAACCTGCAATCGACACTGGCACGCGAAGCCACTCAAGATATTCAAACCGCAACAAGCCAATTCTTTACGGCGCAGCAACAACTTGATCTGGCCACGGTTCTCATGAATCTCCGCCATGCCGCAACCGATGACGTTGTCCGCGCTGAAGCCAAAGCGTCAGAATCGGTGACCCCGGTAAGAGCGACTATGCCAACGATTTCTGTTTCAACAATGCCAAATGGCACGCCGCCGTCGTCTTACCAATGGTATTCCATTAGTTTGACGAACCCGCCGGCCGCCAATTCAAAAACTGATTCAACGCGCAAAACGGTTAAGGCAGCCGACTCAACTGATTTTTCGCAATCTTTTGACGTCGATCCGCACGGCAAATTAACGATGAATCTGGACCGCGGCGCTGTGCGCATCACCGGCTCCGATGGGAATACGGTGACCGTTCACGTGACGCGCCAGGTGACTGGAGCGAGTTATTCAGAAGCGACCCAAATTTTAAATGATGAGCACGTGGTCCTTGAACAAAACGGAAATGAAATTTCTGTCACTGCGGAAAACCCTCCGGAGTTGCAACATTTGTCCTTATTCCACCATCTCAGTCTGGATGCCCAATACGAAATTCGATTGCCCCGGCAGTTTGACGCGCACGTGGAAACCTCTGGCGGTGACATTAATGTGACCGGCGTCCAGGGCAACGCCGATATCAGGACCATGGGAGGACAGATCATTTGCAATGATATTGCCGGGAATTTAAACGCCCACACGATGGGCGGCGATATGCGAGCCACAGAATGCAAAGGCCGGCTTGACCTGGAAACCATGGGAGGACACATCACGATTAACGACTTTGCCGGTCCGGGCGTTCATGCCACGACGTCCGGGGGCTCGGTATCCGCGGATTTTAACGTTGCGCCAACGGAGGACTGTGATCTGGAAACGATGGGTGGGAATATTGCCGTACAATTGCCTGCGACCGCCGCGTTGAGGCTCGACGGGCACACGTTTGGGGGCTCCGAAACGTCGGATTTTCCCGTTGAAATCAAGGATGCATTCGGCAATGGCACGCTCAGCGGAGCGATCAATGGCGGCGGCCCGGTGATGACGATGCAGACGCAGGGAGGGAATGTGGAAGTGCGGAAGAAGTGAACAAAACCGTAGCGCAGGTCTCTAAACCTGCTTGCCCATCGCTCAAAACCGTGACCCCCGCCCGCTTCTTTAGGCTTTAGCCAAAAGAAAAAATGTCCAAAATGCTCTCACGATATGAAACGGCTACTTTCTTTCATCGCGTTTTCGGCGTGCTTTATCATGGCGCAAAGTCTCTTCGGGCAACGCAGCATCGTCAGCGGAAACGTCCGGGTACAATTATTGTCCGATACTCTCGTTCGACTCGAATTGAAAGGCGCGGAAGGCTTTGAAGACCGGCCGACGTTTCACATCGTTAATCGCGACTGGCCGGGCACGAAATTCACTTTGTACACCAATGACAACATCATCGAAATTCGAACGACAAATTACTTCGTTTACGTGCCTGAAAACGCAACCTCGCTGAAAGGCGTCCGGGTAAGACGCCTCCATACAGCAACTCTCTATCAATATGATAGTCTCCCGGACAATAGCGCCTGGCTGCCCGGACCCTCGGATAACCCACAGGTATGGTCATTTGCCGATACGCCACGAATCATTCCGCCGAAATGGGGTCTTACGCCCGCTCCTGCCAATAACACGGACCATCCTCAAACGTCCGGATGGGACGTGGGCAACGATGCGCCGGACGTTTACGTGTTTGTTCCGCACGGCAGTTATGCTCAACTGCGCGCGGATTTTCTGAAATTGACCGGACCTTCGGAAATGCCGCCGCTTTTTGTTTTCGGCGCATTCGACAGCCGCTGGCACGACTACAGCGAAGCCACCGCGCTGGACCAGATTGATAATTATCGCATCCGCCATATTCCGCTGGACGTGCTCGTAGTGGATACCGGCTGGCGCATAGGCGCCTCCATTGGATATCAGCCCAATACGAACCTGTTCCCAAACATGGCCCGTTTCCTGGATGAAGCCCATGCGAAAAACGTCCACGTAATGTTCAACGACCATCCTGAACCCCAGGCACCCACGGCGCTGGACCCGGCGGAATTAAATTATCGGTGGAACGGCTTAACCGGTTTGTTGAACGATGGCCTGGATATTTGGTGGTTCGACCGCAACTGGATGGTCGCCCTGAAGACGCCCGCCCCGAATTTGAAAAAGGAAGTGTGGGGCATGAGAATGTATCATGATATCACCCAGCGCGACCGGCCGCACTCGCGCCCAGTGATTATGGCCAACGTGGATGGCATCGACAACGGCATGCGAAACCGCCCGATGGACGTGGCGTCGCACCGGTTTTCGATCCAATGGACGGGAGACATCGGTCCGGGCTATAACTATTTGCGTCATGGCGTGGAAGACGCCGTTCATGCGGGAGTTTGTTCCTTGTTTCCCTATATGAGTGAGGATTTGGGCGGCCACGTGGCCGACCCAACGCCTGAAGGGTACATCCGCTGGATCGAGTATGGCGCGCTTTCGCCAGTGTACCGTCCCCATTGCACCTACAATCACGAACGCATGCCATGGGTTTTCGGGACACAAGCCGAAATCGTGGCCCGACGTTTTTTGGACATGCGTTATCGCCTGCTGCCGGTATTTTACGCCGCAGCGCATGAGAACTATGAGACTGGCGAACCCCTCCTGCGCCGGCTCGATTTGTATTACCCGCAGTATTCCGAAGCGGCGCGCGACGACGAATATCTCCTGGGCAAAAACATTTTGGTCGCGCCCGTGCTTGAGGGCGTTCAACAACCCGTTCCCCAAAGCTGGCTCAAAACGCCCGATGGCCAACCCGGATTGCAGGCCGAATATTTCGCCAATGACAGATTGTCCGGTTCGCCCGCGGTCACGCGCATAGACCAGAATGTCAATATCGTATGGAGCGGCTCGTCTCCCGCCCCGCAGATTCCCAGGGAACACTTTTCCGCGCGCTGGACCGGAACGATTGAGGCGCCCGCCAATATTACGAACGACCTCGTATTATCCACAGTCGAAGACGACGGTGTGAGGGTCTGGGTTGACGGCCGGCTGGTGATTGACGCATGGGGACCGCACGATTCCACGACGTCGAACGCATCGCATGTGCTCACACCCGGGAAACCGCACAGCTTGCGTATCGAATATCAACAACTCGAGGGCAACGCCATCCTCCAATTCAGGGAGGACACCCAGGGAAATGCCAGCATGGCGCGCGAATTGTGGATCCCTCCCGGCAATTGGATCAACGTTTGGAACGGCGAAACCATCACCGGTCCGTTCATGGCCACCAACATGACGCCGCTCGACCAGGAACCCATCTACATCCGATCCGGCGCTGTCCTGCCGCTCGCGCCGGAAATGCAATATACCGGCGAAAGACCATGGAACCCCATTACGCTGGATGTATTTCCGTCCGCCGAAACCGCATCAGCGACGCTGTATGAAGATGACACCGCGACCACCGCTTACAAGAACGGGCAGTTCCGAAACACAGTCATAACAGCCTCGGCCGACGACGCCGCAAAAACCATAACAGTGCAAATTGCAGCGGCGGAAGGGCATTACAAAGGCGCCTTAACGAAACGCGTTTGGAAATTGCGCATTCATCCGTGGGTATTCTGGCCGGGTGAT
>DASXFM010000492.1:0-7332 GCA_036489615.1 Verrucomicrobiia bacterium
CGTCCGGCACCAAATGGGGACTGACGACGCCCTTTTTTAGCTCATCGCCTTCATCCAATAATATGGCGTTGGGCGAAACCTCCGCGCCGGTGCCGGCAGTAGTTGGCAGGCACACGAGAGGAAGCGCCCGGCTTTTGAGCAGGTTAATGCCGAAGACTTCAGTCACGGATTGTTTGCCATCAGCCAATGCCGCGACCAGTTTCGCAATATCAATGACACTGCCGCCGCCGATACCGGCGACGCTATCCACATGTTGGGACCGGGCGAAGTCACAGACTCGCTGGAAATCAGAAATCGTCGGCTCGGCGGTAAAGAAAGGTGCGATGATGACTTCCAAGTTAGCTTTCTTAAACGCGCTCCTGAGGTCGTCCAGGAATGGCAGAATGGCAGCAGCCGTGACCAACAGGACGCGTTTGCGTCCCTGCTGGGCAAGAAATTCAGCGCATTGCGGCGAACAACCGTCACCGAAAACGATCCTTTGCGGCTGCAGCAAGGTAATGATATTCATGATACCTCCCCTGCCAGGGTCTGCGGTTTGGAATATTCGCCGCGCTTTTGTTTATCTTTTTCCAGCCAGCCCCAGAGGGTTAAGGCGCTCATCGCCGGGTCCGGCCGGGGAAAAAGAAAGCTGGCAGCATAGCCGACCACCACGACCAGTACATGCCCAATGACTCCAATCATGACGCCGGCCAGGACGAAGTTATGTTTGCCCAGATCGAACACCGGATTTTTGCCGCTGCTAAACGTAGCCCAGGCCGTGAATAACAGGCAGGTGATGATCCCCACCCAAACGCCGCCCTGGTTGGCCCGCCGCGATAAAAAGGCCAGGATAAAGATGCCGGCGATGCCGCCCGTAAGGATGGAGGAAACCAAAAAATACAGGGACAGGGCCCGTTCTCCCGTCAGGGCGATGGCCGTGGCGATTAAGATGATGATGACTCCCGAAACAGCGACCATCCAACGTCCGGCGACGAGCCGCTGCCGGTCAGTCGAGCCGGGATAAAATTTTGCGTAGCCGTCCTGGACTCCCACCGCAGACAAGCAATTCAAGTCAGAGGCCAGGGAGGACATGCCCGCTCCAAACAAGGCTGCCATGATGAGGCCGGCCAGCCCTGCCGGAATTTTGGTGATTAAAAATTGGGGAAAAACTTTATCAGCCTCACTGGCCTGGACCGGGGCAGCCGTGCCGGTTAAGTGATAATAGGCCCAGACCAGGGTCCCGATCAGCATGAACAATGTCCAAACGGGAAGGCACATCAACGCGCCCGCAGCCGCTCCCTTCAAAGCTTCCTTATCGGAACGCGCGATCAGGTAGCGCTGCACAACGGTCTGGTCGCCGGTATATTTTTGCAGGTTCCAAAAAAAGCCGTAGAGAAGCATGACCCAGACGGTCTTTTGGTTAAGATTAAAATCCCAGGAACCCAGGTCGAATTTATGATTAGCGGCCGCCAGCTTAAAGGCGGCGGCGGGACCGCCCGGGGGCAGGAACAGGAGATAAGCCAGGCAAATGAGCGCACCGACCCAGAGGACGATACCCTGTAGTACTTCGGTCCAAACGACTGCCTCCAGCCCGCCGAACAGGGTATAAAAAATCGTGATGAAGCCCGCAATCATGATGACCGGGAGAAGGCTCCAGCCGGTCATGGTATTGATCGTGAGCGATAAAAGATAGATGACGAACCCCATTTTCGAGAACGCCCCAATGGCGAAGCCCAGCGCGCTATAAGCGCGCACACTATAGCCGAAGCGTTTTCCGAAATATTCATAGGCGCTCATCTGCACCATCTGGCGATAAAACGGGATGACCACGCGCCAAGTCAGCAGCAGCACAATAATGACCATGAAGCCCGGCACCAATTCATTCCAGTTTCCGGCGTAGGCGGAGCCGGGATAGGCGACAAAGGTGATGCTGGTCATCAAGGTGGCAAGAAAGGAGAAGGCCATGGCCCAGTGCGGGATGGAGCGTTTGGCCACGAAATAACGTTCCGTAGACGTCTGGCGGCGCGCGAAGTACACGCCAATGCCAATCAGCACCCCCATGTAAAGGAGGACGACGATTAAGTCTGGCCAGCGGAAGTTATGCATGAATTAAAAGCCCGATCGATTCGTTTGGTTTCAGCCGCCTGACGCACCCTGCGTCAGCAAGAGAACATACCATATGTACCACGGTGAAAAACGCGCTTCATTTGTTTCTCCACAGTATCTCATCCCCGCTTATCCCGGTATGTATAAAGCGCCAAAACATTTGATAAAAATGCCAACAAAAATAAATCTAAACACCAAACAGAGATACCAAGAGATACCATTGTAACCCAGCTGTAACCTATGTCCGAAATCCGCGTCTTTATTAGTAACAAGGCGGATGGCATTTTTTGCAACTCTTTTGGCGGATTTTCCATGTTCAGCTTTAAGCGACTCCGCTACATTATAGTCGGTTCCATTACATACATCGCAGCCTTAACTGTGACGGTGGCTTCATGCGTCGTAGGGAATCAACTCTTAAAAATAAAACTGAATATGAAAATCCGAACCCTGGCATTTGCTCTCGCTTTGTCTGCCCCGTTGGCAGCTTTAGCACAGACGACCGTTTTCACTGACGACTTCTCGACGGGAAGCACCGTCAGTTCAACCAATGAGGCCGCTCCCACCGCCACCACCACCAGTTATGAAGTTATCTCTGGAAAAGCCTGGAACCCCATCCCCTCACTCACCGCGGGTGACCTTAAATTTGGCATCGGCAGCTCGAGCGGCGGCGGGACAGAAGTTCAGGCTTTGTTCACCACCTCCCCAGTGACGCTGCAAACGCCGGGCCAATATATCCAGGTGGCGGCCACTTTTACAGCCACGCTGGGCATCCTGACAAACGACACGCAGTTGGGAGTAGGGCTGTTCAATGCGAGCCAAGTCGCTCCCTGGCCAGGCGGATATAATCTTCCTTCTGGCAGTTTAAGTTCGTACACAAATGAAGTTTATGGCGGGGCGCAAGATTGGGTAGGAACCTTCGCCCAACTTGCCGCCACAAACGGATCCATGAACACAGACTTTGCGAACCGTCCGGCGCAGAATGGGGTTCTCCAGACCAACAACTGCAATCAAGTCACGGTCGTAAATGGCAGCAGCATCTATGGGTATGCAAACTCTTCCACTTTTGATTCCTCTTCTACCAATAACGTCCAAACAATTGCGGGAAATCAATATACGATGGTAGTGAACTATACCCTGGTGACCGGCGGCGGCTTGCAAATCACCGCCAGTTTTTATGCCGGCACCGCGAATGGCACTCTCATCCGGACCTACATGGCCACTAATGCCACCCCGCTGGCGACGACTTTTGATGCACTTTCCTTTGGATTCAAAACCAAAAACACCGCCTCCGGCACGGTCGTTGATCTAAACGCCATTCAAATCGTCACCACCGCTCCTTATTCAGGCGGAGCAAGCTGCATCAGCCAATCTGTCAGTCCCTCCAGCCTCGTTGTAGCCCAGACTAATGGTTTAGTGACCGTGTCTGTTCCGTCCGGCGACATTGCGTCTGGCCCGCTGTCCATCGATTTGGTGAGTACCGACCCGTCGGTTGCCTATGCGAGCGGCGCTACGGGTGGCACACTCACATTGACCTTCCCCCAGGGTGCTTATAATCGAACGAATGTAGAAATCGTCGCGGCAGAAAGTGGCAGCACCAGCTTCTACCTGAACAATGCCACCGGGGGGTCTTGTATCAGCGAAAGCGCCAGCAACCTGGTCACCGTCGCCTGCGATCCCATCACGATGAGCCCGACCGGCTCTGCGGTTTCATTAGTGGGACAAACGAATCAATTAATTACCGTCACGATTTCGCCTTATGCCAACCTTACCGGCCCGGTCACCGTAGACCTGGTAAGCTCGAATCCCTCTGTGGTCACGCCGGCGGGCGCTGTGAACGGCACGCTCCAATTGACCTTCGCCGCCAATGGAGCTACCAGCCAGTCAGTCAGTTTGAATACGCTTGCCCTGGGCAGCGCGACCCTGGCTATCAACAATGCCTCGGCGCCGGTATGCACCGCGATTGCCACCAACCAAACGCTCACCGTGACGGTTCCGCAACCCCAGGGAACGAACGCGGCCTCGGAGGATTTCTCCAGCGAAGCGCAGGCGGCCATTGATGGCTGGGTTGGTTACATGAACACGTCCAATGGCGAAAATTACGGCTGGTCCGGCACACAAAACTCCGGGGGCAGCAGTGCGGGTGAAGCGGGCGGAAATTTTGTCCGCTACACTAACTTGAGCTACTATGCCGATATCACCGTTGGCCCGCTGACGCTCAACGATTACATCTCGGCCAGTGGCAATCTCTTCATCGGCCCGGCATCGCCGAATGCCGCGTTTGATATCTGCTATTTCAACACCAACAATCCTCCCGGCAGCCCGAGCGCCAATATCCTGGGCCTGGGCCTGGCGGATGATGGTGGAGTAAATAACGAACCCTTTAGCCGCCTTTCAGCCGCCGTCGGCACATCCAGCGCCGGCAATGGTCTGACCCATGAAGTTTTCGGGCCTACTCCGGTAACGGCAGGTCTCGTTATTCCGTGGAGCATCAACTATGATCCTACGGCCGGCGCGGGTTATGGACAGCTCGTCCTGGACTATAATTATGAAGGGACGGAATACGTCACCAACGTCAATCTCAGCGCCAGCGACCGTAACACGGGTGCGACCTTTAATGCGTTCGGTATGATGGTCCGGGGCGTCAGCGGCCTGGATGTGACGGATGACATGGGTATCTTCATGTCAGACGTTTCCTACACCAAGGGCTACTCGCTGACGCCGGCCTCCATCCCGCTGCAAATCAGCGCGAACGGCTCGGGGGTGACGGTAACCTGGGCCAATCCGGCGTTCTCGCTGGAGTCCTCCACGAATGTGGCTGGTCCTTACCAGGTCATACAGGGAGCCAGCAACCCCTACCAGACGAGCGCAAATAACGCGGCCGTCTTTTACCGGCTGATCGCCCAGTAAGATTATCGTGGTAATTCTCTACGGGGAGGGCCGCCAATGCGGCCCTCCCCTTTAAAGTAACGGGCTTCGTCTTTTTGCAGGTTTGCCCTAACCTGTTGTTCGTTAAAACCGTCTCTATCACCAACGCCTCTTTTTCTCTCATATGAATCGACGTAAATTTTGCAAAGTCATGACGGCCGGCGCGGGTTTAGCAGCCACGTGGCCTTTTGGCGACAGTATGTCCATGGCCGCTGATGCCACCGGGTCAGTCAACAGTTATGGAATTGCCGATTGGGAGGCGGTGGTAGCCAAGCGAAGCGGATCCGGTCTCAGCGCGGGTGCGAATACCTGGGACGGGGTTTCTCTCAACGCGCCGTCCATTCCCGGATTAACGGGAGACGGGCCGTTCCAGGCGAGTTGGACTTCATTTGCCAATTATCAGGTGCCGGAATGGTATCAGGATGCCAAATTCGGCATCTGGGCGCACTGGAGTCCGCAATGCGTCCCGGAAGATGGCGACTGGTACGCCCGTAAGATGTATATCCAGGGCGAGAAACAATATGCGGATCACCTCCAACAATATGGCCACCCTTCCGTGGCCGGTTATAAGGAACTATGCGCCCAATGGACCCTTTTGAATTGGGAACCTGAAGCGCTGATGGAGCGTTACAAACGCGCCGGGGCACGGCTGTTTTTGGCACTCGCGAATCACCATGATGGTTTTGATGCCTGGAATTCGAAGTATCATGCGTGGAATTCCGCGAACCTCGGCCCGCGAAAAGATGTGGTCGGCGCCTGGGCGGATGCGGCCCGCCAACAGGGATTGCGCTTCGGCGTCACCGTTCATGCCGCGCGCAACTGGTGGTGGTTTCAAGTCGCCCGTTTGTGTGATAAGACCGGCCCCAAGGCCGGCGTGCCCTATGATGGATGTTTAACCGCCGAGGCCGGAGCCGGGCAATGGTGGCAGGGCTTTGATCCGCAACAGCTTTACGGACGCAAGCATGGCGTGAATGAAAACCCCGATGACGCCTATGTTTTGAATTTCTACCAGCGCACCCGGGACCTGATCGAACAGCATGACCCGGACTTGTTGTATTTTGATGACCATTTGTTGCCCCTGGGCTGGGCGGGGATGAACATCGCGGCCTTTTTTTATAACCACAATCTCAAGACCCGCAATGGCAAGATGGAAGCCATCCTGAACATCAAGAATGTTCCGGATGACATCGCCCGGACCGTGGTGCCCGATTACGAACGGGGCGTGACGGACAAGATCATGCCGTACCCGTGGCAATCGGAGACGTGCATCGGCGATTGGCACTACAATCGTTCCAAGTTATTGACGCATTCCTATATGCAACCGGCGCATGTCATCAATTGGATGGCGGATGCCGTGAGCAAAAATGGAACGTTCATTCTCAACATTCCCGGCAAGCCCGATGGAACCATTGACACGGATGAACAGGCGGTGCTGGATGGAATCGGTAATTGGATGCAAGTGAACGGGGAAGCCATTTACGAAACGCGTCCCTGGAAAGTTTTTGGGGAAGGCGCACACCTCGTCGCCGGGGGAAGTTTTTCGGGAAAATCCACGGTCTCTTTGGATAATCAGGACATCCGGTTCACACGCAATAAGCGCGGCGACACCGTTTATGCGATT
This sequence comes from Verrucomicrobiia bacterium, assembly GCA_036489615.1. Classification (GTDB taxonomy): domain Bacteria; phylum Verrucomicrobiota; class Verrucomicrobiia; order Limisphaerales; family UBA11358; genus UBA11358. The sequence continues at coordinate 6,632 of DASXFM010000492.1, forward strand.
GTCCTCGGGCCGCCGGATAAGGACATCAGCATTAAAAACCTGGGACTGAACTCCTCCGCTCAACCCGGCAAAGTACACGCCGTCGATTTGCTTTGCAGCCCCGAAAAGCTGAAATGGAAACAGACCGGCCAGGCGCTCACGGTCAAAAAGCCACAGCATAATTTTGGCGATTATGCTTTTGTGCTCCGAGTGCGCGTTGGTTAAGTTTCTATATCAGAATAAACATCCCAACGGCATCTTCACGAATTCAAGGTAGCCACTGGACAAAAGCCCGGTGGTTACCTATGAATGGAGCCGGAAGCATTACCAACAAGAAATTTTGAAAGATTCGGGAATCAACGGATGAAATTTTCGCCGGTGGCCAAATACCTGGGGGCTATCTCCAATCGCTTGCAGCTCGCGGGCGGTTGGATTGACCAGCCTTTCGTTTCGCGGCACAACCCGAAGCCACCCGGCTCGATGGTCGTGGTGCAAATCGAGCCTTCTTTTCGACCAATGGATCGTTCGGGCATCGCCAGCGGCACCCGGGTGGTCGCCATGAAGTTGTGGAAAGGTAAATTGCCAAATCGCCCGCGCGAGGAATTAGTGCGCGAGCTTTATGAGGCCGAGAACAAGGGCAAAGCCGCGCCCAGCGGTTCGCAGGACATGATTGGCCTGGTTTATCCGGGCATTAACCGCCTGGATTACGACTTCGAGGCTCA
>DASXFM010000004.1:0-13036 GCA_036489615.1 Verrucomicrobiia bacterium
CGGCAAATTGTTCACGCTGATTCTCAAATTTGCCGAATTGCCCAACCAATTCACCAGCGGCGACGTGACGATTGATACCTCATCGGCGTTTCTGCCGGAATTGAAAGTGCCGGTGATTGTTAGTGTGGCGCCCAAGTGAGCGTTTTGAGAGCCGTTAAATCTGACCTATCGGACGTATCTGACAGATCCTTACTTTTCCGCGGTTTGGCCGTCTGTCGGAGGCTGTTCCGTAAGCAGCGCCCTGGCGTTGATCAGGTCTCCAACCCAATGGCCTGCGTCAAAAACCCACGGTGACAACGCCTGTTCCTTCGCCAGCTTCGCCCGCAGGTCCGCCGCATCCGGATCCGTATCTGAAATACTGCCCTGAACGTTGACGGTAACCGGATAATCTCCGTTCGCTTTCATTTGACCAATCCTGATCGTGTAGGCGAAATGGTCCGTCATTGCGGTTATCACCCTTGGTTTATCCAAACCACAAGTCGCCACGAGCGCCGGCGTTTTGCGAGTCACGTCCTCGAACGTGGCGGACCTCAAAATTTGATTCACTTGCCGGGCCGCCCGCGGGTTCAGAATCTCATCCGGATTGGGATTGGAAAGCGCCCACGGAGACGATACGTCCACACGAGAAATTTCCCACGATTCGCCCGTTTTGGCGGACGCGAGAGAGATGAAGCGGGCGTTTTCCGGCTTGAAAAAATCTTGGCTTAACCAAAATCCCGGCCGCGGCTCCGCCACCGCCAAATCATCGGAGACCAATAAAGCGTTATGCGGGTCGCGAGGCAGAAGGACATATCGGCCGTCAAACAAACCATGCAGGCCCAGCGGCTCCGAATCATTTTGAGGGCGAAGATGTTTTTTCCCAATCAGCAAACTCGCCAACAGTTTGCCGCGCTGGTCACTAAACTCCAGCAAGGTCGCACTGTTTGTCCCCGCCCCGGGCGAATCCAAGTCCAGGCGCGCCAGTTCAGATGGGCCAATCAGGTCGGATTGGACCACTTTCAGGTCTCGAATCTTGAACAGGAAATCCCGAATCAAACCGAAATCAGCCGGATAATTTTCCCGCTCACGCACGCGCCAAACGTCGTTCGTATGGACCACATTGAAATCCTCACCATCACCCTGAACATGAATCGCGGCCACATCGTTGATCGGAAAACCCGGCAGCACCAAATCACCCGCTTTGACCTCGTGAAGCTTCCAGGCATGTTCGTTGCGATGGGCCAAAACCAAGCCGGCCCCGCCGACGATTGCCAGTGCGAGCATGACGATCAGGAATTGTTTTCGGTTCATTTTGCAACGCCGATTTCCTGGGAGACGGTGACCGGGCGTTCTAAAATCCTAATCGGCGGCGCCGGCAGTTTGCGCGGCATCCTCTTCCGGCTCCTCACCATCGCAAGGACCACCCCTGATGCGGCGACGAGCAGGGGCATCGCGCCAATGTTGATGACTTTTGTCTTAAATTCCAGCGCCTCAGTATCTTTGCGCAACTTTTGCCGCACCTGCTCCAATTGATGATTGATACCGGCCATGGATTGCTGATAGTTCGCCAGTTCCTGCTGCTGGTCCGGCGAAAGAATTGTGCTCTGATTACCTTCGCCACTGGCCTGCAATTCCTTGATTTTTTGATCCATGGCGCGCTGCTCGCCTTCCAATTCCCGGACTTTTGCCTGCAATTGTTTGCCTGCGTTCGCCTCCATCGTTTTGACCCGTGTAAACGGATGGTCCATGTTGGCCCGGCTCCGTGAACTGATTAAATTGTCGTCGCCCGCCAATTCTTCCACCAGGCTTTGGACAAAGTTCAGGTTGCCGTTCATGGGAGAAACCACGCGGTGCCCCATCACGTTTTGCGCCCGCACACTCACGTTGTCATTCAACAGATCGCTGTCCGACACCAGGACCACTTCGCTGCCGCGCGCGGCTTTTTTCAATTGATTCGGGTCAGCAGCGCTGCCGCCGGCATCGGACGGACGGCCATCCGGAAAGGCGGTCCTGAAATTGCCCGCCAGCCGAACCGCCAGCGGATACTCAACGTGCGAGGGCCTGAAATTCTCAAGAATTTGCTGGCTGGCGCCGGACGCGATCAGGGTGTCCACCAAATCCGAATCCGGAGAACTTTTCACCAGCACGGTCTCTTTCAGCCCGTCCGCCGGTTTGCCGGTAAAGGCCCCGGCAAAAGGAAATACCAGGTTATCGATCTCGCTGGTAATCACGTCGGTCTGATTAATCCCGTCCTGCGTGACCATGAGCAAGGTCGGCATGCTGTCGCCGGTCTGGCGGTTGCGGCTCGCGTAGGACGTATCCGCCACGACCTTATCCATGTTCATGTCCAGGCCCCATGCCTTGAGCAAATCCGGGAGTGAAGAACGCGCCGCGTTGTCACCTTCCACAAAGAAATTCCGGTTCCCGTGGGCCTGGTCGAAATAAGCGTGCGGGTCTAGAAACGCCAGCACTTTGCCGCCCCGCAAAACAAATTGGTCAATCGCGTATTGCGCCGAATCGGAGATATACACCGGGTCCGCCACCACCAAAACTTTTACGTTACTGTCAATGTTCGTGGCCGACATAGACACCTCCCGGACGGTGAAATCCTTCTTCAGTTCGGTGATAAACGCCCACTCCTGCCCGCCGCTTTGGCCCGGACGCATCAACGGATCCGGCGCATCGCCCCAAACCGGCAGCACCGTCATGACGCCAATGACCGGACGTGACGCGCTCGCCACCCGATCAATCGCGCGGGACAAATCATATTCCAGAAGTCTTTCGCGGTCAGGAGCAAGCCAGGGCAATACGAATTTTTGGTCCAGTAAATTGACGGCAATCCCCAGATAAACTTTATCGCTGCCAAATGGACCCGTGGGCCGCCCTTCAACACCGTCAACCCGCGCAGAATCTTCGGCCTCCGAGTCCGGCTGCGGATCCAATCTTTCCACCACAATATGGCCTTTGGACTCCTGCTCGTATTCATGAAGCATATCGTCGACGCGTTGCCCGTAAGCTTTGAGTTGCGGCGGCATAGAATTGCCGGATTCGGTGCAATAAAATCGAACGGTGATTTGCGAATCCAATGAATCCAAAATGTGTTTGGTTCCCGGCGACAGGGTGTGCTCGCGATTCGCCGTGATGTCCACGCGGTATTTGGCCGCGCCGGCCACGATATACGCCGATACCATCACCACAAACATCGCCGCGACTCCACCCGTGGAATAGAGTGTCCGTTCAAACGCCTTCCGCTTGATCAACCGGTCGGACGACGCCTGATGGTTCAGGATGATGATGCCGTTGACGAACAACGCGAAAGCGATGATCAAGAGAAAGAACAGAATGTCCTGGGAATCCACCAACCCGGTCGAGAACGGTTGAAAATGCGTCATGACGCTCAGGGACGAAACCAAATCCACCAACCAGGGTTTGTCCATCCGGGTCAACAGGCCGGTGACGGGTGGATATCCGCACAGGACCAGGAACAGGCAGATGACCACGGAGAGAATGAAACTGATGACCTGGTTGCGGGTCATGGCTGAAGTCATGCAGCTAATCGCCAGGTACGCCCCCGCCATCAACAGACTGCCCAGGTAGGCTCCCAGGATGACGCCATTATCGGGAGAGCCCAGATAATTGACCGTCATCACGACCGGAAACGTCAGGGCCAGCGAAAGTCCCAGAAAAATCCACGACGCGAGAAATTTACCGATAACCGCCTGCCACAGCGTGACGGGTTTTGTGAGCAACAATTCGATCGTACCAACCCGCCGTTCCTCAGCCCAAAGCCTCATGCCGACGCAGGGAACCAAAAAGAGGTACAACCACGGATGCCACATGAAAAAGGAATCGAGATTGGCCTGTCCGCGCTCAAAAAAGTTTCCGATCGTGAACGTGAAAAATCCGGTCAGCAGCAAAAAGATAACGATGAAAACGTAGGCGACGGGCGATGAAAAATAACCGGCCAATTCGCGCTTCGCGATGGCCCTGATATTTCCGATGGAAGTGTTCATTCCGGCTTAATCGTGTCCGGCAGCGTGATGCTGCGAAATACTTCGTCCAACCGGCCTTCTTCCGTCCGCAATTCCTCAACTTTCCACCCGTTGACCGCAGTCAAAACATTACGCACCAGGTCACCGTTGCGGCTGTTAACGGCGGGATAAACGCGCGCCCAGACTTCCTGGTTTTGCTCCTTCACGATCGTTGATTTGCGGGCATTGGGGATGGCAGAAAAGCGCTCCATCAATTGCGCGGCGGTCGTGCCGCCAACAGCTACCAGCACAGAGCCGCCCGATTCCGATTTCCGTTTTAATTCTTCCGGCGTGCCGTTGGCGACGATCTGACCGCAGTCAATGATGATGGCCCGGGAACAGACCGCCTCCACTTCTTCCAAAATATGCGTCGAAAAAATGATGGCTTTATGTTCGCCCATCCGCCGGATGAGATTTCGGATCTCGTGTTTTTGGTTCGGGTCCAGCCCATCGGTCGGCTCATCCAAAATCAGAATGTCCGGATCGTGGATGATGGCCTGGGCAAAACACGTGCGATGCCGAAAGCCCTTCGAAAGCGTATCCACGCTCTGGTGAAGCACCGACTCGATAAAACAGGTTTCAGCGACACGATGAATCGCCTTCCTTTTTTCGCTCCCTCGCAAACCATTGAGCTCCGCGCAAAAACCCAAAAAACCTTCGACGGTCATGTCCGCATAAACCGGGGCGTTTTCCGGGAGGTAACCAATCAGCCGGCGCGCGGGAATGGGGTTGGTGAGGATGTCATAGCCGCCCACACGGATCTTGCCATCCGAAGGCGGGATGAAGCCGGTGATCATCTTCATCGTCGTCGATTTGCCGGCGCCGTTGGGACCCAAAAAGCCCAACACTTCTCCTCGTTCCACGGAGAAAGAAATGTGGTCAACCGCCAGCTTCGACCCAAAAGCTTTGGTTAGATTCTCGACGTGGATCATTGATTGGAATTGGAATCAGGCGTTGATGCGCCAACGTCGAGACCGTGGCCCACGCCGGAACTGATTTCATAATTGCCGTTTGGTGGAGCGATCGAGAGCAGCTTGATGTCATAGATGACCGCCGAGTCCGGGCCAACGCCGTGAAAAGATTCGCCCTGGTGGCCAAAGGCGAGGTCAGACGGCGCATAAATCCGCCACTCCGAACCCACGCGCATTTTCGGCAGGACATCGTTCCACGCTTTCAAGCCTCCATGAATTCTCGTCAAAAAATGAGGATGTTGATCAAACGCGATGCCGTTGATAAATGTGCCGCGATACTGGATATAAATGAGGTCGTCCGGTTTGGCAATGGGACCCGTGCCGTCCCGGACCACCTGATATTGCAAACCGTCAGGCAGAACCTTGATGCCCGGGGTCTTCGCGTTTTTAGCCAAAAAGGCTGAGCCGTCGGCCTCGTTCGTTACTTGCTTCCTCACCTCCGTGTACTTCGCCGCCTGAATGAACAACGGCGCAATCTCCGTTGGCTTCATTTTCGGTTGTCCCTGGGCGACATCCTGCATCGCCTGCACAACGACCGCGGGATCCACGTCGATACCGGAATGTTCGATGATGTTGGCGGCCCGCATTCCTCCGGCATAACTAAATTTTATCGGGTCTTTTGGGACGCCCTTGCTCGCCCGGGTTTCATTGAGGATGTCGAGCACCTGGGATTCCTGCATCATCGTGGGTTTGTGTTCCAGCACGTCCGCGACGGCCTGAATCGCAACGCTCTCGTCCACGTTCGTGCCCGCTTCCATCAATTGCATTCCCATCCGCATTCCCACGGCATAGCTGAGTTTCGCTTTGTCCGGCGCCGCGGCTGTGGTGGACGTCAACGAATCCGTGGCCATGACCGAGGCGGACACCAGGCCCACCCCGCAGATGGCAGACAATAATTTCAGTTTCATAAAGTCGAATTTGTTCTATTGGTTTCTAATTCCCCATTTGCCCGTTAAGAGTGGTTATTTCCTGTTGGATCGCTTTGGCGCCCCCGGTTCCCGAAGGAACGAAGCTCATGAAAGTATTAAGCATTTGAACACGCTGGTTAATCTGGTCCTGGGTCAAATTGTTGTTTACGACCGAGTAGTCGTCCCCCGACGAGTTCATTTGATATTGCGCTCCGGCCAGAATCGGCGCGATTTGCAACCATTCGTTCTGGGAGATTTGACCATTCTGCGCCATCTGCGCGAGGTCGCTCAACGCATCGCCATTTTGCCCCGCCATCTGCGCAATCATGTCGGTCGCGATGGCCTGCGAGGTGCCCGTGGAACTCTGTTCCATTTGAACCAACGAAGACAACCCCTGGCCGTTGGGCAGGTTGGCCAATTGAACCGCGTTATAAAAATCGACCGGGGCAGTATTTGCGGCGTCGGCCGTCGTATTGGCGTTGCCGAAGTTTTGCGCAGCGCGAAATGCCGGACCAATCTCAGCGTTCGTGCCCAATTGCCCGGCTGCCGCCATAGCCAGCGTCATTTGGGCGTTGGACACAATTTCATCATTATACTGCCCGGGCGCCTGCTTATCCAGGTCCTGCGCTATCTGCAATAGTTCAGCCGGCACGGCTGTGGTATTCATCGTCTCGAGCAGGGCGGACTGTGCCGTCGCACCGCCAATTTGGTTCAGCGCATCAATCAGGCTCGCACGCAGGCCGGAGAATCCGAGTTGGTCTCCGCCTTTGACCGCACCGAATGAATCGTCAATATTCTGTTGAAGCAATGCCTGTAGGGCCGGCACAGAAGCCGCGCCGCGCCGAATCAGTTCTTTCAAATCCGCTTTGAACCGGGCGGCCTGCTCGGCCGAAATCGGGCCGTTGCCGATTTTGGCGAGTTCATCCGCCAATTGTTCGGGAGTCATAAGTTCCGGCGATAAGAGTGAAGGTTTGCTTGCAACGACTGCTGCTGTTGCCGCGGGATGCGCAGGCACTAGCGGCGTTTTGGGAATTGAAATTGGTTCAGGCTTCGGCTCCGGCGCCGCCATCCGCGTGGCCACCGTCACCGTCACAGGAGCGGGGGGCCTTGAACGGTGCGTCCACTTGAACGCCAACATGGCCGCGAATAGCACGAACAAAACAATCACCGCCAAAAAACCGGGCCGCATGGACCGTTTGCGATTCAGCGTTCCGTTCGAATCTGCGCGACTTGAATTTCCGCCCTGGCGCATAGCTGGGGAATGGTTACGGCCAAAGGCCCGCGCAAATCTCAAGCGATGGAAGCGCCGATCTTTGCGCGGGCGATGGTTTCGTTAGTTATTGCACACCCTGCCAGGATTCCAAGTCGGAGAGGGTGCCCGCATAGGCGTCGAAGTCGCAGCCGCCGGAGACACCGCCGATAGTTCCGCTGGAACTGACCTGCCAATAGGTCCAGTTACCCGTGCCGCAACCGGAAACCCAGGCATTGCAGCAATCGCAAGTGCTCCAGGGATTTCCGGTGTACAGGTTCTCGCCGTTGTAATCGGCGATCCACGCTGACAGCGCGATGCCACCCGACTCATTGTATTGAATCAAGTCGCAAGCGCCGCTGCACGCGCTGCAATAGATGACCGGGTGCAAATAATAGACGCAGTCGTCGTTGACGTCCGCGCCCCAGTCATTCATCCAGGCCGTGTAATCGGCCACGCAATCGGCGCCGTTGAATGTTTCGAAATCCACCATGGGATAGATGGACTTGTGGTCATCGGTGATATAACTGCCCGCGAAGTCCCAGAAGTAGGTCGCATCTGAGGCGGGGCAGTCGATGTCAGGACGGGCGAAGTGATACGCGCCCATCTGCAGACCAGCGGCTTTGCCATTGGCCATGTTGGCCTTGAAGTCGGGGTCTTGATAATAGGTCCCTTCGGTGGCTTTGGCGTAGGCGTAGTTAGCCCCGTTTCCTTTTACGTCCGACCAGTTGATTGAACCCTGGTAACTGGACACGTCGATACCGAACAGGTTGTTTGCCTGCGCGCGCTGGCAGACGAGAGCCGTCGCCAGCGTTGCGGCAATAATGCCGGTTCGGAACAATGGATTTTTTATTGATTTCATGTTTTCCCTTTCTTACTTCCCTAACCGTAATAACTAACACGAACTTTGGTTGGATGTTGTTGTTGTTTGATTATTTTTCCGGTTAGTTTCAGCCTCGAACAAGCGTTCAAAGCTGAAAGCGCCTAGCCCCCGCAAAACTGTAGAAATTTTTCCCGCCATTGTGGTAACCCTTTTGGTACCCGTTTCCTTAATTACGACCTTAAGACCCCATTTGCCACAGTAACCGCAAGCATGTCAATTGCGTTATTGAAAAGATTGAAGATACTATGAATGCTAACACTTTGTATTAGCTGTACTTGAAACAGGTCGCTGACGGATAGTTCCGGGAGAGAGTGAGTGCTTTCGGAGTAGATATTATCCCTGGCGAATCGGCTGCATTCCGAGTCCTCGGCTGCAGACGGCTCTACGTTCAACCAGAGCTCGACACCGAAATACCCTTACGATCTCAATATATTACTCCCTGGATTATTTGTCCGCAGCCCGAATCATCTTAATGTATTTGTCCGGGTCCTTAAAGAAGTCATTGGTGCAGCTCGCGCAGCAAAACTTGACCTCCTGCCCCTGGTAGACAATAACGTAAGGCGTTCCCATGCTTCCAAGCGGGTCGCCCGTAACCGGGCATGTCGTCAGCAAATCCGGCCTGGGCTGGACTGCGTCCGTCGAATTGGTGGGATTTGCCGATTTTGTTCCATCACTGCATCCTGCTGCTGAAATAAAAATCAGGGTTATCGTGAGTAAAATGCCCGCAACAAACCTCGACTGGTTCATAAACACTCGAATAGCACGGAACAGATTTAAGGTCAACGCTGCAAAACCGAAACCTGCGATTCTGGCGGGTCGCGGTGCAAACCGGTTAGCCTCCCAGCGCCGCCGGGTCTGACACGTCGCCTTTATTGAAGCTCACGTAATCTTCGGTCAAGTCGGCGGCATAAATAATTGCGCCTGCTTTGCCGAGATTCAGCCGGATGTGCAGGTCAAATTCTTTGGGCGCGGCGGCCGCGCAAAGTTCCCGAAACGTCGCGCTCGTGGGCTGCCCGCGTTTCAAGCTCCAGAGAATCTCTCGCGAACCCGGCGCGCTGTAACCGATGTCCACCTTTTCCTCAACGACCTGCGCCGATGAATAGCCGATGGCGTCAATAATGCGGCCCCAGTTCGGGTCGCCGCCATGCCAACTGGTCTTCACCAGCGGGCTGTTCCCCACGGCGCGCGCGGCGGCATCGGCGTCCGCAGCGGTCTTCGCGCCACTGACTCGGACTGTGACAATGCGGTGCACACCTTCGCCGTCCCGCACAATCATCTTCGCGAGCCCGAGACAAACATGATTCAAGGCGGCCTGGAAGATTTTGAAAGCGGGACTGTTAATTTTGAATTTCTCGTTCCCGGCCACGCCGTTGGCCAGGACGAGAACGGTGTCGTTCGTACTCATGTCACCGTCCACGGTGATGCGATTGAAGCTTTGCGCAACAGCCTCGGTCAATGCCGCCTGCAAAACCTTCGCGTCCACTGCTGCGTCTGTGGTGATGAAGCAGAGCATCGTTGCGTGAAGCGATTGCGCTGCGGGCCGTTTTCCACTTGGGCTCATGCCGGGCTGGATCATGCCGGCGCCTTTGCAAATGCCGCCGATCCGGACGGTCTTTTTGCCCAGGACGCATTCCACGGCGATTTGTTTTGGCCGGGAATCGCTCGTCATGATGGCCTCGGCAGCATGACCGGCGTGATCGACTGAATTTCCCAATACTTTCACAGATTCCACAATACCGCGCCGGACGTTTTCCATCGGCATGCCAAGGCCGATTCGGCCGGTGGACGCCACAAAGACATTTTCGGCGGCAATATTCAATTCTTGGCCGGCAACTTGCGCCATCGCTTTTGCGTCGCGCATTCCCTGTTTTCCGGTGCAGGCATTCGCATTGCCCGAATTGGCAACGATGGCACGCGCGCCGCTTTTGCCAATGTGTGCCAGGCAAACTTTCACGGGCGCGGCGCAGATTTGGTTGGTCGTGAATAATCCGGCTGCCGTGGCCGGCGCTTCAGAAACGATGAGCGTGAGGTCCCGCTTGGGTCCTTTGTCCGATCCCTTGCCGGTGCCGAGTTTTTTTATGTCGCAAAACACACCGCCCGCCAAAAAACCTTTTGGCGCGACAACCGAACCCGGTATTTCTTTTATTTTCATCGTAAATGGCGATGGGAATTTAAGGGTTTCAGGTTTTAGGTTCAAGCGCCCGTGAGAAATCATTCTCATCCTCATCGTCATCCTCAACCCCCGGGCTTGCGCAAAAGGCACAACCGTCATCAGCGACTACGGATGCCGATTGAACGGCCCGGCACCGTGTAGCAACATTCAACGCGGAATTGAATTGTTGCGTTGTCAGCCGCATAGTTCACCACAACCGTGAGCGAATATTATATTAAACAGGGATATGCCATCGTGGCGGAGGAATCTCCCTCGCCTCACCATTTCGGAGGTGATCCATATCACGACGGCGCAATTTGTCCCCTTTGCGATATCCCGCTTTTGCTTTTGGCTGACTTTGATTGTGCCCGGATTCGGACAACAGAGTCGGCAAAGCTTTTTTCTGAACTGGATCGATTACCTCTTTATTATTGCTGGAAGTGCTGTGCGGAAAAACTTTCATACAAGGTTAGTGGCAGATCTATAAAAAATTTTAAGAACGACGGCAGGCCTGAAGGTGACGATTTTCCGTATACTGGATTTCCGACAAGGTTTCCAAAACGGAATGTAAAACTGATCCAAATTCCTTACGAAACTGCAAAGCTATTGGCAGTTGCTCAGGAGATCGGCGAAAGATACCCTTCGGAACAGGACCGGCAGGCAATTCAGAATGGACTTCAAGACCTTCGACACGATTTGTTCGCGAAATCTTGTCTCGTTCGCCACCAGATTGGCGGTTTGTTATATCTGCTACAAGGCCATGATTGGATAAAGTGCCCAAATCCGGATTGCAAGAATTACGCGATGAAAACGAAGCTTTCTGGAGTACGCATGTTGGAGCTCGCAACAATCCATAATGACCCATATTCAGGCCTGCCAATGTGCCAAACACTAGAGGAGGTTTCCGACCCGCGCGACTTCGACGAGTTCACTCAGGTTGTCTATTGGGTTTGCGAAGAATGTTCGACTCTCACAGCCTCTAACCGGTGCGATTAGCTAATGGCCGTCCGATTTTGCGCTAGAATTCGCGACGAAACATTCAGTCAATATGGGGCGTCCAGTTTCAAGGAGCGCTTCGAGATGAGCTTTGGTGGCTTCTTGAAAACGCAAGGCAGCTTCACCGCGGTCCCGTCCATGCGCGTGGCAACCGAGAACGAATTACTGACAAGAAAACGAAGGAGTCCTTCGCTCACGCATACGTCCAGAAGCAGTAACGAGCCTGTTCCACCAATCCAGCCATCCATCAATCCAATCATCCCCGCACCTTGACTTCTTTTTGCGACGTGACCAGTATTGAAACACACCAAACCATGAAAATGCGCGACCTCATTTTAGTAACAGGCGCGTTGATCCTTTTCGCCGGCTGTGCCACGCCTCCTGATAATACTTCAGATATCGCCGTCCGGATTGGCATGACGACCAGTGAATTGAAAGTTATGTACGGAGAACCTTTGCGAGTTGAATCCGATGGTTCCGGCGGCGAGAACTGGTATTATCACTTCTATTCCTGGGGAGCAGGCCAGACCGTGACCGTATCTTCACAAACGACCGATGCTGCCGGAAACACCCTGGATTCCAGTTCCGAGGACCTGCAAGTCGGCAAGGGCACGATGGAGGAACCTATTCATGTATCCGCTGAAGGATATGTGGTTGCACCCCTTCCTTCGGGCAAGGTCATAAAAAACTAAATGACGGTAGAGCGGCGTTCCCGCGCCGCCCAAACTTCAATCACTCGGCTAACGAACGTCCTGCAGATCACGGCCACCGGACCCAATTCTACAGATACCTGTGTTTCGTCTGTGTCCATTTGCAGTCAAGTTGTCAAAATCCTCATAAATAAGAGGTGTTTGAAGAGATGGACGGCCACTGTCGGTGAATCAGGTTTTTTGGTGGAATGCTTCACCTCGCGTCAACATTCCCAGGATCAACTTCATCCGTTTTTCGCGGGTCTCCGGCTTCTTTGCCGTTTGAAGACGATAGACTATGGAATAGATATTGGCTTTGTTTAGCGTTTCAAAAAATGCCTTTGCCTTTTTATTGCTGTCCAATGCTCTCAAAAAATCTTTGGGCGGCGCGGCGTTGCGAGATGAATCGTAAGCGGCCTTCCATCGGCCGTCGGCTTGGGCGGACTCAATCTCTTTGAGCCCGGCAGGAGTCATTTGGCCGGTTTTGACGAGCCTTTCGACATTTTGTGTGTTTACTTTTGACCATCCGCTTTTGGCGCGGCGCGGCGCGAATTTCTGAAGCCAGGAATGTTTGTCATGCGCTTGCTTTTGGCCATCTATCCAGCCATAACAAAGCGATTGATCGAGAGCTTCGGCGTAAGTAATGGATTTTTCGCCTGAACCTTTCTTGAAGATACGAAGCGAGATGCCATCCGAGGCAGCATGGTTTTTCTCGAGCCAATTTCGGAAATCGAGAGGCGATTGGAAGCTTAAAATTTTCACACACCGTCCTTTGGCACCTCAACTAATGAGAACTGAACGGCCGCGTTGTGTCCATGGCGGCACGGTGCAAGTCGACATTGAGGCGATGCCTGGTGCATCCGTTTCCTTTGCAAGTCTGATTCCTATCTTTTCCATAGCAATTTCGCAGCCGATAAGATTGCCGCCCGACTGTAGCTCAATTCATCTTTTCGGCCACTTGCGCGGTGGCAATTTCCGCTTTCGCCGCCGCAAAATCCTTTTGAAAATCCGCGTCTTTCTTCATTTCGCGCACGATCGCCTGGGCCAGGACGCGCCCGGCGTAAATGTCCGTGGGATAGTGCCGCGCGATTTCGACCCGATGCCAGCCGATGTGGCGCGCTTCGCCGATGATGGCATCGCGATGCTCGGGAAATAAATCGGCCAGCACGAGAGCCAGC
>DASXFM010000043.1:0-4846 GCA_036489615.1 Verrucomicrobiia bacterium
ATTGCCGCGGTGTTCCGCGGTGCTGTTAAAGCCGTTATCCGCGAATTTTAGCGAGTCATACCAGCCGCCGATTCGATACGTGCCCGAGAGCGCGCTGCTTTGGTCCCCGGAAACCATCGAACCCAGCGACGGATAGGAATATTGCAGTTCGGCGATGGCCAGGACGCCATTGAGAGGAAAGCTGACGCCGGAGGGGTTAGCCTGTTGCGAATCGGGATTGGTGTTTGGGGCAGGGGCGCCGCTGTACACACCGCCCAAAAGTGTTAGCGAATTGATCGGACGTCCCCGCAGACGAACCCCGAGCGCCGAAAGCGGATAGGCCGGCCCGCCTCCCGGCATGTCATAGGAAGGCAAGGCCGGCCAGCCGAACATCGTATTTACAAAAAGCAACGCCTCCTGGCTGACCATGAATTCCTGGTCGAGGCTCTGTTGTCCGATTTTTACGTCTAACCGGTCTTCTTCGAGAAATTTTTGCTGATACCAAAGCTCCCAGAGCCGCGTCGCCCGGTCAGCTTCAATACCGCTGGCGGTCTGCAGGGAAGATAGATTGTCGGCGCTCAGATTGCGGCCGTGGATTTGCAGGGCGCTCACGTTGAAAGTTCCGCCATAGAGGTGAAACGCCTTTTCAGTTTCCAATTGCAGGCTCATCTGGGTCAGGCCGTCATATTCCGCGCCCTTGTTGATGCCGCCGGTTGCGTTGCCCAGCACTTCACTGGTTTCTGAAATATTGAGGGATATGCCGTATTGACTTAGCCATGGCCGCAGTCCCCACATGTCGCCAAGCAGATAACCGCTTCGGGAGATACCGTTCAAAAAACCAAACGGAGCGATTGTTTCATTGGTGGAAGTTTGAAACTGGCCGGTGGCGAGCGCCGGTGGAGTGGCGTGGGCGGTGTTGACGGACAGCCCGGCGCCGAATAAGCCGCTCAAAAGGACAAAAGGCGCCCTTGAGCGACAGTAACGAGTGAATGCTGCATGTCTCATTTGTTCGGAAAGATTAACTGAAACCGTAAGTGTCCGCTGCCGCACCGTTGCTATACTTTTGCGGTGAATTGCGGTGGCAGTGGCAGGGACGGCGCGCTGCGCTGTCACTGCCCGCGTGGAGCGGGCGGAACATTTGCGGTACGACATCCAGTCACACGGGTCGAATCTCGAGACGCACTCCGATATTTCCGGGACGGCTTCCTGCCAGGAAATGGGCTTGGGTGCGTTCTGGAATTCAGGTTTCGTCGATTCAAGGCGTGACCACAATGCGGTAAAAGCGGGCGAGGTTTGTGCCTGTGCTTAAATCGTTAAATAAAAATGAACTCGAATTCGCCGTGAAGTTTGTCAGCGTTGTCCAATTTGAGTCCGTCAGATCATTTTTGTATTCGATGCTATAATTAAAGTTTGCGACGGTCGCAAATTTTAGATTGAACCCGCTGGCGCCGTCGAAGCTGACATTGTTAAATTGCGGCGGAGCAATGATCGTTCCGGGCGAGCCGATGTCACCATTCACCGGTGCAACGAATGCGCCGTTTTGGCCAGTGACGCTTAACGCGCCAAAAATCTCGGAAACCGGGTTATAATCGAAGGAAGCACCTTTTGTGGCGGTCGCGAAAGTGACGCTGGCGACTGTGTCAGTGACGGAGTTGGCGGCGGAATTCCACAAATAAATGGCATCGCCATCGGAACTGAATCCGATGTTTGGATAATCGATAATCTGAAGCCTGGGTGGAAGATTTTGCGGTCCCCACCAGGTCTGGAAATCACCTGGCGTCATATCCTCAACCAAAATGATCGATTCACCGGGCGAAATCGTTACGTCGTTTGTGATAGTTTGGGCGTCGGAAAAGGAATCATGGCTGTCGTCAAAACGCCAGCCCTGCAGGTTTACTGGGAAACCTCCCAAATTACTCAGTTCCCACCAATCCGACGTGGAGATGGTCACACCGCTTGCCTTTTTGGCTTCGCTGGACATGACTTCGGTGATTACGAGGTTTGGCTTCGACGTAATGGTCAGGACAAACGAGACGTTGGTGCTGCCCGCCAGATTGGTGACAAGGATGGAATAAGTTCCTGCCTGATTGCCTTGGAGCGATGAAAGGGTCAATTGCGCATTTGTTTGGCCGATTAAGTTGGTTCCATCAAATTGCCATTGATAGGAAGGCGCCGGTACGCCGGTCGCTTGAATCGCGAACACCGGGCTTTGGCCGAAGTACGCCTCCACATTCACCGGGCTTTGGGTAATCGTCGGCGCGGCAGCGTCAATGAAATTCTCGCTTGCCAGTCCCGACCAGGGGCTGGACAGGGGCGGATTATTGGCCCCGGTCAGGTTGTGATGGCTTGCGCTATAAGCTCGCGCCATAATGGTCACGTTTGTATTCAGCGCGATTGGCGAAGTGTAAATCTGTGCGCCGGGCAAAATGCCGCCGCCGGTAACACGCGGGTCAATTCCATTCGTGGTGTAGTAAACCGTCGCGCCCAAGGGTCCGCTCATGCTTAAAGTAGAGCCTGGGATAATAAAGCCGTTGCCGTTGAAAACCGGCATGGCCTGAAAATTCGTATCCACGAAATGCAGCCGGTCGGCGTACCATTTTTTGAGAAAGTTTACTTCACCCTGATAAGTGCCGGGGAAATTATAGGTGTAACCGGAAAAGGTGATCGTACCCGAGCGCGGTGCGGTGTATTGCGGCCAGCGAGCCGCCTCGCGCGGTTCTTCCTGCTGCACCTGGGCCACCAGCGCGTCAATGTCCGCATAGATATGGTTGGTTGAAAGTGTGGTCAGCCGCAGACTTTCGTATCGGTCAATCCATGCCTGCCAAAAATCAATGTCCGTAAACATTCTTCCCCACCAGCTATAATTGAAAAAGTCGGTGCCGTAGTCGGGGATGGGAGCGCGCCAATAAAGCGGACTGAAATCGCGCCCGTCCGTTGAGCCCTGGGATCGGTCAAAATCCCAAATCGGGCCAAAAACCAGCACGTTGGTGCGGTCTTTATAAAAATAGGCGCTCAATCGCAACGCATCCACGTTAAAAGCCGTTATATTGAGAATGTGATGGTCAATCCATGACGCCTCGTCGATATAGGCGCGGTAGCCGTTCGTCGGATTCGTATAATTGGCCCCGTTCAGCGCATTGCTAAACGTATTCATATAATTTTGGAGATATTCCTCCTGGGGTGCGCGTTGTGGCGATTTGATTTCTGATTCTTTGGGATAATTATAGACGATCGTCTGGCCGGCGGCGTTGAAACCGGTTTCGCCCGGCCCCAACCGGTCAATTTTCATCATATAACCGCCGGTGACATTGGGCATCGAGTTGTCCTGCGGATTCAGATTGTCCACCGAATGGATTTTCGTAATGTCCACGCGGTTTTTGTCCCATTTGATTTTCTCTTCAAGAATATAAATGCCATTATAATTGGCTGCGGTGACTTTGCCGCCGGTGGTATTGAGATAAACCTCGCAAAACACCGTCCGCGAAGCGTAACGTCCAATTTCATTGCTCAATCCGTAAATCAGCGGATTATGAATCAATACCGGCTCATAATTGTCCGGCGCATACAGAATCCAGCTTGATTCCGAGGGCAATCCGAGCGGCGTGTAATCCTCGTCGTTGCCCAAATCATCCTGAAAACCCACGTCGAATGCCTGTTTGGCGATGTCGGCCGAACTCGAGCCGTGAACATGAATGCCCGCGCGGGCCGTCAGTGTGGGCGCGTTTGTCAGCCACGTTACTCCACTTTGAGGTTCATAAATGGACACGTTCGCAAATTGATCCGTGGCTCCGATCGTCTCATCCAGGGGGACGCTTCCGCCTTTAAAGTTGTAAATGATAATCGCCGGCAGATTTGAATTGGTCTTGACCAGGCTCGGATCCAATTGAATGTAGCTTTCACTGTGTAGCGGCCCCGGCATCAAGCTGTCGGCATCGTCAAACGAACGCGCGCGGACTTGTACCGAGCCGGTTATCGGAATGGGTCCTGTGTAAATCGTCGAACTCTCCGTCGGCGCACTGCCGTTCAAGGTATAATAAATCGACGCATTCGGGTCGGCGGCCGTAAGTTGCAGGCTGAATGAATTCACAAATGTGCCGCCCGTCTGCGAGAAAGCCACCGCCGGAGCGAAATTTGTCCCGCTAAGAGTATTGGCTTCGCCGGGCGTGGGGGTCGGAAAAAAGCCGGCGATACTCGGATTGATGACGTCGCTGCCGTAGGAAATGTCCGGCTGTTGCGGCGGGTAGGAATTAAACACAGAAACGATGTTCGTGTGTGAATTAACCAGAGCCAAAAATCCGCCGCTTGTCGGCATGCGAAAATTTGTGTGCAATTCGTTTGTGCTGCTCGTTCGATTCTTGCCCGAAGCGAATATGACCATGTAATTGTCCGATCCATTGGCGTCGTCCAGGTCAGGGAGGGTCACGTTCGGAAATTTCCACAGCGTGAGATTGTTCGTATCATCGGTTAGAGCCCAGCCGCTCAGGTTTACGTCATTCGTTGTCGGATTGTAGATTTCAATCCACGGCGAATCGTCGCCGTCTTCGTCCTCGACGGTGCTTTGATTCGTTGCCATGAATTCGGAAATACCCACTGTTTGCCAGGTCGTATTCGTCGAAGCAGATAGACATATAGGCCGCATCAAAAGCAATGCTGCAAAGGCGAGCAGAAAAGGGATTATTTTCATGACTAACAAGGCTTTAGGGTGGAATTATTACCCCGACAATGCCCGAATCGAATGGAACTGGCAACTGAACAATTGGGACATCAATAGATGTAATTGGGACCCTTCCCATCTCACGCTCTCACGGGCCTGTCCTCCGTAGACTCCAACCTTTTTGAAGGTTCATTGCACCAGGGAACCGTCAAT
>DASXFM010000050.1:0-2968 GCA_036489615.1 Verrucomicrobiia bacterium
TGTTTTCATTGCCAACAAGCCGTGGAGAAATATCTCAAGGCCCGATTAACGGAAGGAGGACAACCATGTCCTCGGACTCACGATCTTCCCACGTTGTTGGTGATGCTGTTGCCGATGGAGCCTTTATGGAAATCATACGAAATGGCTGCCAAATCGTTGACAGATTATGCCGTCAATTTCCGTTACCCTGGCAATAGCGCCACGTTGGCCGAGGCAAAAACCGCTTTGAAGCATTGTCGCTCACTCCGCGTTGAAGTACGGCGGAGTCTGGGACTGAAAAAATAATCTTTAAAAAATGAGCAAACCAATACTGGAAATAAAAGATCTCTCGGCGGGTGTCGAGGGCAAACAAATTTTGAAAGGCGTAAGCCTCAACATCGGCCCGGGCGAAGTCCATGCTGTCATGGGCCCGAACGGCTCGGGCAAGAGCACGCTCGCGGCAGTCCTGGCTGGCCGCGACGGCTACGATATCACCGGCGGCGAAGTTCTTTACGACGGCAAGGACCTTCTCGACCTGGACCCGGAAGAACGCGCCCGCGACGGCGTTTTCCTCGCGTTTCAATATCCCGTCGAAATACCCGGCGTGAACAGCACCTATTTTTTGAAGGCCGCACTGAATGAAATCCGCAAATCCAAAGGCGAAGCAGAATTGGACGCCATTGAATTCCTGACTCTCGTTAAAGACAAAATCAAGCTTCTCGAATTAAACGAGGATTTGCTCAAACGCTCGGTGAACGAGGGTTTTTCGGGCGGCGAAAAGAAACGCAACGAAATCTTCCAGATGGCCGTGCTCGAACCCCGCCTGGCCATCCTGGACGAAACCGACTCGGGCCTGGACATTGACGCTCTAAAAGTGGTTTCGAACGGCGTCAATAAATTGAAGACCCGCGAAAACGCCCAACTGGTCATCACGCACTATCAGCGACTATTGACCTACATCGTGCCTGACTTCGTTCACGTGCTGATGGACGGGCGGATCGTAAAATCCGGTGGCAAAGAGCTGGCGCTCGAACTGGAAGCCAAGGGATACGATTGGGTAATTAACGGCCGCTAAAAAATCACGTGCCGCAGGAGACCAGCTCACGAGGTTCTGATTTTTCGGCAGCCTCTGCCGAGGTATGGGCTTCGTTCCTGGAGATCAACGTATCCGTCTTCCAGAAGAAGAAATGCGAAAGCACAATCGCCAGCGGAACACAGGCTGCGAGGTAGATTACGAACATCGGCGTAGTCCAAACCCAGCTCGCGATATAAAACCAGAAAGCCGGAATGGTCGCCAGTACGCCAATGGCGGCATAACCCAGTATCTGAACGGTGATCATTCTCGAACGCACCCGCCCGTCGCAATGTGGGCAGCGAAAATCATATGGGTTGAAAGCCTTCAGGGCAAAATGATAGGGGAGCGCTTTTTGGCATTCGGGACAAATTGGGCCATTCGTGTTCATGCTTATCCTTTATTGAATTGTGATGTGTTGATGGAGGCTAATAATTCTGACCCCGGCAGCCGGCCTAGCAGATTTCTGGCCGTATTGACCATCATTGCATAGGGGGTTGGCAGGATTGGCTGCCGGGGAGACAAATCCGCAAAAACGTTACTTCCGGCTGGACTAACACTGATGTCCAGCCAGAAGTTGTTGCCGGTGAACACGCCGGTTCCAAAATCGATTGTCACAGTAAACTGGCCGTTGCTCAGACGGTTCTGGCAGGCAAAGGCCGTGCCCTGCGCATGGGCAGGCACGGCCATGTTTGCCACGGCAATCAACAACAATAGAAGTACGAACACCTTCGTCATTCGTATCCTATTTAACAGAAATACGCGGAAATAGGATGAATTAGGGACACATTCCCCGATTTAAGGGGTGGAATGCGACCGGGAAGGGGTGAAATGGATCGGCCCGAAATCAGCTTTTTGCAGCGGAAGCCGTAACGCCCAGTTGCCGCAGCTGTTCCCGATAGCCACGGGTGAGCGTGGTTCGGGAGCCATTTTTCAGGGCCACTGAGTATTCGCCGTGAAACAGGGGATGCAATTCTTTGACCGATTCAACGTTCACAATGGCTGACCGGCTGATGCGCACGAAACGGTTCGGCGGGAGCTTTTCTTCCAATGTCCCGAGCGTCTCACGCAGCATGTGCGTTTCCTTGCCTGCATAAAGCTTTACGTAATTGTCCGCCGCTTCCACCATATCGAGGTCGGTCAATCTTAGAAAAACAATTCGCCCGTTTGTTTTGACGGCAAGGCGCTCAGGATATTTCGGCTCCGTCTTTAAACCTTGTATCAGGCTGTCCAGTTTCTGGCGAATATCGCCGTTCTGGTGACTTTGGAAGCGCTGACGCGCGCGCGCCACGGCCGAATGCAGCCGCGCCGGCTGGCACGGTTTTACCACGTAATCGAGCGCCTGCGCGTCAAATGCTTTCAAAGCACAATCATCGCGCGCTGTTACAAAAACAATAATCGGCATTCTTTCCGCCTGAATACCGGCCACGACACCAAAGCCATCCAAACCAGGCATTTGGACATCCAGAAAAACGAGGTCGGGCAAAAGCCGGTTGATGGCTTCGATGGCGTCAGGCCCGTTAGAGGCCGTGCCAACGATTTCGATGTCGGGTTCAAAACGAAGGATATTGCGCAATACAGTCAACCCGGACGATTGATCATCCACGAGCAAGGTGCGGATTTTCCGGCCGCTTGAAACCGGTACGTCGCAACCCGAACCGTCTTCGATCGTGAAATCTGATAAGTTCTCGGACACATATTTTTCGAAGCAACTGCCATGCCCATTGAGGAGTTTTGACGCTGCTCTAATCAATTCACCTCCAACATCTTATGCCGATACGACACAAACAGCTTGAGGTTCGAGGGAAGGTGGCGCAATTTATTGCCCCAATGCGCGCGTGGCGGAACTGGCAGACGCGCCGGACTTAGGATCCGGTTCCGAAAGGATTGGAGGTTCAAGTCCTCTCGCGCGCACCA
>DASXFM010000053.1:0-3857 GCA_036489615.1 Verrucomicrobiia bacterium
GGAACGCCATCAATTTTTTCCGGGGCAGTTATGAGAATGCCGTCCTTGCTCTTCTCAAGGCCGTAAATTCCGCAAATGAGCATCTGAAAGAAATTACCGTTGTCCCAGGTGCGTCCAGCGTTGCCGGTTAACATACCGGCAATTCCGGCGCCTTCGGAAAAAGGAATTCCGGCGGCGTCGAATGCGTGGCTGATAAGGAGGTGATATATTTTCGACCGGTTCTCTTCATGGCCGGTTTTTCCTCTCAAGTAAACGTCCAGAAAGCCAAGCCACGGCACGCTGGAACAACCCATCGCGCTCTTTAGATGATGCGCCACAGCTGGTGCGCAATACTCGGGGCCGTATTTTAGATTATAATATTCGTCAAAATTCGCGTCCAATTTCGCAAAGATGGAATCGTTTTGTTTGCCGCTGGTCATGCCGCACCACATCGGAACAAGATTTTCGTAGGGGACAAAAGCGTCATCAATTTGGGGTCCAGTCCCGGTGAGCTTTCGCATATCCACATAGCATCCGTTGGCAGGGTCCCATAATCCACCGTCCGCCACATTTCGATTCATTGTTGTTTTGATGGTGGCAGCCAGTTTATCAAGTTTGCCGGCGTAAACATCCTTGCCGAGTGCGCGCGCAAGTCCGGCAACCGATGTATACGCCAGGCTGGTTTTGGCGCACATGAGCGGCTCCTCGCAGTTTCGCATGCCCTGATAATCGCAAGTCCCCTCCGTGGCATCGGGCAAAGAATTGCCGTCTGTATCCAGGAGTTGGAGGGTTTGGGTCACGTATTCTATATCAGGCCAGATCGACTCCATAAACGCCCGGTCGCCGCTCATTTTCCAATAGTTGCACGCCAGCAGAAGAAAGTCCGCCTGGGATTCTGAATCGTAAGGATAAAACCCCATGGCCACTGAAAGGTCACCAAGCATATAGGCTTGCGAAATGTAAAACCGCCCATCATGCACTGGCCAGCTGGCACTTTGCCCCAGGGCCTGATTTTTGTGTTGGACCATTATCAACAGGCGCAAGGATGATTTCATTACCGGCAGAACCGACTCGTCGCCCGCCTGCGCCCAGCCCAGAAACCCCCAATAGAGGTCCCGTGTCCAAACACTGTAGGAGGCTCGATTGCTCGTACTGTTATTGATGCTCAGCGTCGAGATTTCTTCGCCATCCGCGTTTGCCTGGACCAGATTTTCGTCATAGCCATGCTCAAAGGCCGGATCGATCAGGGCAATGTCTTTGCTGGTTGCGTGCGGAGTGGCGGGTTTGGTTTGAATGGTTCCGTTCAGTGTGCCATAAGCACTGATCGGGCGGATCTGTGAAGTGAAATGGTAATCGCCCGAACCGACCTGATATGTCGCCGTGCCTGGCCCTATACCGACCAGCTTCAGCTTCACTCCTTCGGCCTGGGTAGCCAAAATGCCGGATTCCTTGACCGTGTCCGAATCAATTGTCGGCACGACTACGGTGGCTGTGGTGTTGGCGGGAACGGTCACGTCCAGGTTGAATCCGTCGCCGTGACACCGCCAATTGCTCACGATCGGCCCCCGGATGGAATTATAAGTGGAGCGGCACCAGGAAACTTCGGCCGTCGGACGCGGATAAATCGTAAAGCTTTGATAACCCGGCGATTGTTCGTTGGGGTTTAGACCGGCGACGTTTCGCCAGAGCCATTCGTTCACCGCACTATGGGTCCAATGATTCAGGGACAAATTCCGCGCGTTCGCGTCGAATGCCTCCCAAAAAGTGGTGCCGTGCCTGGCCATATATCCCCATGAAGGCATAGTATCCTGGTCCAACATACAGGCGGCTTCGTCGTTGCAACCATTGGCGGATAAAGCCAGAAGCAACTCGATACTGCTCCAAAATCCAGTCGTGGGATGATTCCCGTTCTGCTTCACCAATTGATTCAGGCGCGCGACCGCCTTTGATTTCAATGGTTCGTCAAGCAAGCCAAATTGCAAGGCCAGCGCATAACTTCCCTGGACATCTCCGTTGTCGCCGATAATTCCATTGGTGTCGACGTAAGTTTTTACAAAGGCCTGTCGAATCTCGTGAAACAGGCCGCCATAGTATTCGGCCGCGGCATTGCGGCCCAGCGCCCGGGCCATGCGCGCAACCAAATCGGTGGAATGGGCAAAGAATGCGGTCGCGCCAATCTCTTTTGGAGTTGCCGGCCCGGCGCTTATCCAATCGCCCCAGTCATTTCCGCGGTCGTTTCTCCAAATCAGGTCGGGATTATTGCTATGAACGTAGTCAACCCAACGTCGCGCCGCCTCGAAGTGATCTGCCAGCATTTGCCGGTCGCCCGTATTGACGTATAGATCCCAGGGCAGGGAGACACCGGCATCAGCCCAACCCGGCGATCCCATGCATTGGGTCGTGCCGCGAAGATGGGCCTGAGGACAAATGTCTGTAAACCGGCCGTCCGCGGATTGATCGTCCCGCAGATCCTGGGTGTATTTTGTCAAAAACGCGGCGGCATCAAAGTTAAACAGGAGGGATTGAACACAAGGGCGAATGTCGCCCGTCCAGGCCACGCGTTCGCCGCGAGCGGCGCATCCGGCGGGGACGTCAAATAGCAGATTGGCCTGAGTCCAAAATGCGGATTTTTGGATGCGATTATAAAGGGCGTCCGAGCACTCAAACTGCCCTGAAGTTGGCAAGTCCGAGCGGAGGTTGACAGCCGTGAGTGTGTCCGGCGACAGCTTGCCGGAAAGCCCTGATAACTCAACATAGCGAAAACCATGATAAGTAAAGTGCGGTTCGAAAACGCGCCGTCCGCCTCCGTCGAGAATGTAGTCCTCGCGTTGTTGCACGCCCCACAGGTTTCTCACATTGATATTGCCATCCGGCGACACCATCTCTGCGTAACGCAATCGGACGTGTGTGCCGGCAGGCCCGCTTGCCTTTAGCCGGCACCAACCTGAGATTTCCTGTCCAAAATCGTAAACATACACTCCCGGCTTCACTTCGCTGACGGATACCGGCATCAATTCGCAAATTTTGCGCACGGGCTGGCAAACTTGTGAGACCAACAGCGCTTGATCACGCGGTTGCATCCACACCCGAGACCAGGCGTGATCGTCAAAACCAGAGCTGTCCCAGCCACGCATTTCCCGGCGGCAATCATAGCCTTCGCCATCCAATAAATCCGACCACCGCACCGGTCCGTTCAGAGTGCTGCGCCACTGGCTATCGGTCTTCACCGTCATCTTCGTACCGTCTTTCAATTCAATCTCAAGTTGCGCGAGAAATTGCGGGAAGTAACCGTAAATGCAGCGAAGATCGAACAGGTTCATGTGTCCGGCGTACCAACCGTAACCGATCAATGCGCCGATGGCATTCGGACCACGACGCAAAAGATGAGTAACGTCGTAAGCTTGATATTGGAGCCGGATGTTATAATCGGTAAAGCCCGGAGCGAGCAATTCATCGCCAACTTTTTGTCCGTTGATATGAACTTCATAAAAACCCCTTGCGGTCACATACAATGTGGCCCGCCTGATACTGCCGGCCACGTTAAATTCCCGGCGCAACATGGGGACTCGGGAAACGGTTGATTTTGACGGCACATCGGGCACACCGGCGGCCAAAGCCGGTGAATCGGGAGCCAGAGCCACTGCCGCCTCGCCATCCACCAGGAATCGCTTTGAGTAATATTCAGATTCTATGGAATCCGAACAGGTGACATTTGCGCCAACGGAAATCGGCTTTTGTCCGTCGTATACGACAAGGCCTCCCAGGGCCAGTCCGAAATCCTGGCCGTCCCAACGCGACAACCGCACGACAGTGAGGCGCACATATCGTGCTGTTACCGGGGCAAAAGGAAAGCGGTATGGGCCCTTGCGCGGACCCGG
>DASXFM010000054.1:0-7879 GCA_036489615.1 Verrucomicrobiia bacterium
ATGTCGGGACTTAATGAGAATGTCCTCATTAGAACTTAATGGGAATGTCCCTATTGGGTCTGGCTGGGGGGAGCCATGCTATTCCGGAGATGGAGACATTGACAATGAATCGGAAAGAACGGAATCGGATCACGATCATGGCTGGAGTCAAAAACAAAGCGCTGAGCCAAGTGGAGGCGGGTGAACTGATGGGTGTGGGTTATCGGCAAGCCAAGCGCATCTGGCGACGGTATCAAGGCCAGGGCGATGCGGGTCTGGTGCATCGGCTGCGCGGTAAACCGGGGCTGCGGCGCAAGGCGCCCGCCCTGCGAGCGCAAGTGCTGGCGCGTTATACTGAGGAACGCTACGCGGACTTCGGTTCGACGCTGCTGGCCGAGGAGTTGGCCAAGGAAGGGGTTGTGGTAGATCACGACACGGTACGGCGGTGGTTGCTGGTCGAGGGAAAACTGACGGTGCGCCGACGAAAGCAACAGCATCGGCAATGGCGGGAGCGCAAGCCCTGTTTCGGGGCGATGGTGCAATTGGACGGCTCGCACCACGACTGGTTTGAAGGCCGGCGGGCCAAGTGTGTGCTGATGGTAATGGTGGATGATGCGACCAACCGGATGCGGGCGCGCTTTTCCGAGGAAGAAACGACGCAGGCCAGCTACGATGTGTTGGAAAGCTGGGGACGCAAGCACCGGTTGCCTGGCAGCTTGTATGTGGATCGGGACAGCATCTACCGCTGCGAAGGGGCGGCCAGCGTAGCCGATCAACTGGCCGGCAAAGAGCGGCAAACGCAATTTGGCCGGGCCATGTCGGCGTTGGGGGGTGGAATTAATTTTGGCCAATAGTCCGCAGGCCAAAGGCCGGGTGGAACGGATGAACGGAGTATTGCAAGACCGGCTGGTCAAGGCGTTGCGACTGGCCAAGATCAATGATCTGGCAAGCGCGAACCGGTTTCTGGAAGAAACCTATCTCAGAGAGTTTAACCGGCGGTTTGCGCGGAAGCCAGCCAGTCCGCTGGACGCGCATCAAGGGTTGCCCCGGAACTTGAATGAAGTCCTGAGTTGGGAGGAAGAGCGGGTGGTGCAACGGGACTGGACCCTGGCCTGTGAAGGCAAGTGGTATCAACTGGACCGGCAGCATGAGGCGTTGAGCCTGGCTGGACGCAAAGTGGTGGTGCGGACGCTGCGGGATGGGCGGGTGCAACTGGTGTATCGCGGGCAGAAATTGAAGTGGCGCGAACTGCCGGGGCGGCCTGCGCCCCGCAGGCAAAGCAAACCTGCAAAGGCGGCGCCAGAAAGGCAACCACCGCCGCAGACCCATCCGTGGCGGCGCTCCATTTTACGCACCGCACCTACGCTGCGGTTTGGGTTGGGGGATTCCGGTCGGCCTCCGCTACGCTCCGGCCTCCCTGCATCCCCCAACCCAAACCGGGAAAACAACATCAACCAACAAAAGGGGACATTCTCTCCTAAGTTATTATAGGGACATTTCTAAAAAGTTTTGACATGGCTACTATACGACCAGCTACAAAGCGCTTCCCGCTTTGGGATTCCTTTCGAGCGCAAACTATGCCGAGACCGACGCCGCGCTGGCCAGCGGCATCACCAATACGGCTGCGAGCTGGAACGGCTCTTCACCGATGTTTATCGCCGTTCAGGCCGACGCGTGGGATTTAACTCCTGCTGACTGCCGGATCGTTGCCGATTCATTGAATACAAATAAGTATATTGTCGTGCGGCCGGACCATTTATTCCTGTTATATAAAAAATATGCAGGTTTGGGTGCCGCTGCCGCTTCCCCATATATCGCTCAACAACCAACGAGCGAGTCGGCTGCTATCGGATCTGTCGCCACGTTTAGTGTAGAAGCCACTGGTTCCCTGCCTCTAAGCTACCAATGGCGGTTCAACGGCACAAATATTCTCAACGCGACCAATGGCGTTTATTCAAAATCAGATGTTCAGGCATCCGATTGAGGCACCTATTCTGTTTTCGTAACAAACGCGGCTGGAAGTGTGATTGGTTCCAACGTGATTTTAACAATCATCAATAAGCCAGTCGTGGCGGAATTGCCGGCCGCCGTAATCAGTCCAAACGCGGCAATCCTTGATGGTTTTGTTGTTCCCATTGGAACAAATACGGTGGCGTGGTATGAATGGGGAAATAATGCGGCCTACGGCTTGCGGACGGCCACCACGACTGTAGGCCATGGTTACGCCGTTTCGCCGGTCCGCGCCAATGTGACTGGCCTGGCGGCCGGGCAAATCTATCATTTCCAACTCGTTGCGAGCAACGCATTGGGAATCACTCACGGGCCCGATAGAACATTGACGACCGGCAGCTCTGTCGTTGCCTGGGGTGACGATAGTTATGGGCAAACGAACCTGCCAAACGATTTGACCAACGTGACTATGATCGCGGCCGGGGCGTATCACGGTTTGGCGTTAAGAGATGACGGAACTGTGAACGCATGGGGAGACAATAGCGATGGACAGGCCCGCGTCTCAGAAACCCTGACGAATGCAGTCGCCGTTGCCGCAGGGTTTCTCCACAGCCTCGCATTAACTTCCATTGGAACGGTTTTGGCGTGGGGCGGAAATGGATTCGGAGAATTAAATGTTCCGGCGAATCTAAGTAATGTCGTCGAGGTCGCCTCGGGTGCGTATCACAATTTGGCATTGGAAAATAATGGAACCGTTGTGGCCTGGGGCTACAATAATGATGGGCAGGCGAGCGTACCAGCGGGGCTGAGCAACGTCGTCGGGGTTGCAGCGGGACTTTATCACAGCCTTGCGCTGAAGGCTGACGGAACTGTAGTGGCCTGGGGAAACAATCTCTACGGACAGACCAACGTGCCATTGGGCCTGGGCAACGTGATTGGGATAGCAGCGGGCGAATTCCATTGTTTGGCCTTGTGTGGAAATGGCGTCGTGGTCGCGTGGGGCCGCAATCTGGAAGGAGAGACCAATATACCGTCCGCGACAAATATTGTTGCGGTGGATTCCGGCGGGTATTTCAATTTGGCGTTAAATAGCGACGGGAGTATTACGGCATGGGGAGACAACAGCGCGGACGAACTCAACTTCCCGCCGGATCTGACGAACGTCGTTCAGATGGCTGGCGGGATGAATTTTGGTCTAGCGATAGGAAATCAACTTCCCCAAGTATTTTCGGATTCGCCGCCGGCGCCTGTTTTGTCCGATGAACAGTGGGTTAGCGACTCGGGAAAGGTAGCGTTTACGTTCACGTTTCAAAACGTGTCCAACGCCACTTACGGTGTGTGGGCTTCCACAAACTTGACAAATTGGAGCTGGATGGGAACGGCCATAGAAGTTAATCCGGGACAATATCTTTATCAGGATTCATCAGCGTCCAACCCGCCGGCTTGCTTTTATCGGCTTTCCGTTCCCTGACGAAGGTTGATCAAATCACAGATTCAAAATAGTAATCGCCGGATCCGACGGTCACGATGACTTTATTTTCCGCCTGACTCAAAGACCTGATTCCATCAACCTGATTCAGTCGCTTTCCGCTTTCTCTAACAAATGAAGCGTCTTTGGCCGGGATAAAGACAGTGGCGGTGGCGCCGATCGGCACATGCACATGCAATTTTAAATGATCCCGTTTGCGGTTCCATTCACTGAGAACTCTACCGTGAACGGAGTCATAACTCGCTTTAACCCATTTCAAATCTCCGACTGGTTGCGGATCGATAATTATCTTGTCGAAGCCGACTGCGTCCTGCGCGGGCTTGATACCGGCAAGTCCTTTATAGAACCATTCACTGACGGAGCCAAACATGGGATGATTATGCGAGTACGTATCATCGCTAAACGCCCAATGCTCCCATAAAGTCGTCGCGCCGCGATCAATCATATATCCCCAGCCGGGAAACGTCTTTTGATTCACAATATCAAAAGCCAGATCAGCCCGCCCGGCATCAGAGAGTGAATTTAACATATATTTTGTTCCAAAAATGCCGGTGGTGAGGTGGTCTTTATGTGCGGCGATGTTTTGGACCAAAACACTCAAAGCGAGCGGACGTTCATCATCGGGCACGAGACCGGCATAGAGCGCGAACGCCTGGGATGATTGCAATCCGGAATCATAACGGCCGGTGCCTGGCTGAAGAAATTCATGGTTGAAAGCCGCTTTAATCTTTTGCGCCAGCGATTCAGCGGTCCCGGCATCATCCGCATTTCCAAGGGCACGGGCCATTTGCGCAAAAAGCCTGACATTCATGTAATAAAAAGCCGTTCCGGAAAGAGCCGTTGGCGGGCGCTCAAGACTTTCATGATCAGCGATGCCGTTATCGAGGATCCCATTCGGTGCATTTGTCTGAAGAAACTCGATCCATTTTTTGGTTGTCGCGTATTGGGCGGCCATGGACCGCTGTTCGCCATAGTACTGGCGAAGTTGGCATAACAGGAGCGGCGCAGCCGTGCCCCACCCGACGGGGCCGGATTCACCGCCAAGTCCTTCGTCGTGTATGCCTACATACGGTGAAGTTTCCGTAAATCCGCCGTTGGATCGCGCTGTATCTGCCAGGTCCTGCGCCGATTTTGTATAAAACCGGCACATATCAAAATTCAGCACGGCCATTTCACTGGAGGCAACAATGTCGCCGCCATAACCGAGCTTCTCACGATGCGGACAGTCCGATTGCACGCTAAACAGGTTGCTCAATTCGGTCCACAACACCATGTCCTGGATCTGATTAAAAAGTGGGTTTGAACACTTGAAAGAGCCGGCGGCCGCCACATCCGAATTCAAGCGAAGCCCGGTGAGTGAATCCGCGTTTGGTTTGCCCGGAAAACCAGTGATCTCAACGTAACGAAAACCATGAAATGTAAAATGGGGAACAAACTCTTCCATCCCCTGCCCTTTCAAAACATACTCATCAAGTTGAAACGCCGTTTTGGGTTTGCCAATCCCATCGTAAACATAATCCTTGCCGCCGCTCTTATTTTGGCCAAAGACCGATGTCATGCCGTTAAGCGTGCCATCCGGATATAGCAATTCGCCGAATCGAAGCCTGACTCGCGTTCCGGCAGGTCCATGAACGTGCAGCCGCGCCCATCCCGCGAAATTCTGCCCGAAATCAAAGATAAAAACGCCGGGTTTCGGCTCCGTGATTTTCTTCGGCTTCAGAATCCGGGTTATGCGAATGGGCGGCGCGGTTTGCGCGCATAGGGGCCCCACTTTCGGTGCAGCGGCCACTATGGCAGGCGCCCATTGTGAATCGTCAAAGCCTGCTTCGTCCCAGCCGGTCTTTTCCCGGCGCGCGTCATAAACTTCTCCCAGATATTCGCCGTTCCTTATTATCGGCCCATCACCGGCATGCCAGGTGTCGTCGCTTGCAACGATTCGCGATGACCCGTCCTGGAAGTCAACCACTAGTTGCACGATGGCGCGCGGCTCGCCGATAGTAAGAAAATTGCGCAACTCGATACGCCCTCCCATCGCCAGCGGCAATAGATTGAACCAGCCATTTCCGAGCATGATGCCGATGGCGTTCTTCCCTGATTTCAATTGTTTCGTTACATCGTATGTCGAATATAACGCGCGTTTACTGTAAGTCGTCCAACCCGGGTCAAGGACATGGTCGCCCACCTTCTCTCCGTTCAGATGTAATTCATAATAACCCAGGCCGCTCACGTAAATACGGGCCCTGGCCACTTTTTTCGCGAGTACGAATTCCTTTCGAAATAACGGCGCCGGATGATCATCGAACGCCAGTGAATCGGGAACCGCCTCGCCCGACTTTAGTTGGATCCATTGGGCTCGCCAATCCGACGGCTCCAGTAATGCCATTTCGAACCAAGCGGGTTTGCTAAACTCCGAGGCATGTCCGACGGCGTCCCAAACGCGGACCTTCCACCAAATGCGCTGCCCCGAGCCGAGCGCTTTCCCTGCATAAACAATATTGATAGATTCGGCGGAAAATACCTTGCCGCTATCCCATTCGTCGAATTGGCCCGCGGCGAGTTTCTCGGGACTCGAACTGGCCAGGACTTCGCAGGCAGTCTGGGCCTGGTCTCGCTGATTTGATTCCAAAATCCAACTCAAGCGCGGCGCGCGTGTATCGATGCCGAGTGGATCTTTTTGATACTCACATCGCAAATCATCAATGGTGACACCGGCCATCAGCGTTGCACTGCAGGCAATGCTGAGAATGATTATAAAGACCAGGAGCTTTAACCGCTTCGAGATTAATGTCATTCTTCAGAAGAAATCTGTGAAGTGAAATGATAGTCCCCCGAACCGACTTGAAAGGTCGCCGTCCCCGCCCCTGCCCGAACCAGCGTCACTCCTTCAGCCCGTGCCGCAGGCTTATCCGATTCCTTCACGGTATCCGGATCAATTGCCGGCATAATCACAGTGGCCGTCGTGTTGGCCGGAATTTTTACTTCCAAATTGAATCTATCGCCGTCACGCCGCCAATTACTGACAATCGGCCCGCGGACGGAACTATAATTCGACCGGCACCAGGAAACTTCCGCGGTCGGTCGCGGATAAATCGTAAACGATTGATATCCCGGCGATTGTTCGTCAGGATTCAACCCGGCGACATTTCGCCAAAGCCATTCATTCACCGCACTGTGGGTCCAGTGATTTAGCGACAAATTCCGCGTATTCGCGTCGAACGCCTCCCACAGGGTGGTGCTATTTTCCGCCATGTATCCCCACGAAGGCATGGTCCGTTGGTCCAACATGCGGGCCGCTTCTGCATTGCAACCGTTGCCAGACAACGCCAAAAGCAACTCAACACTGCTCCAAAATCCGGTAGTCGGATGATGTCCGTTCGCCGTCACCAACCGCATTAGTCGCGACACCGCCATGGATTTCTGATGTTCGTCAAGCAGTCCAAACTGCAAGGCCAGCGCATAACTTCCTTGAACGTCTCCGTCATCACCAATAATTCCATTTGTGCCCACGTATTTCTCCCCAAACGCCCGTCGAATTTTCTGAAACAAGCCCCCGTAATAATCGGCATCTGCACTGCGGCCCAGCGCCCCGGCCATGCGCGCCACCAAATCGGCGGAATGAGCAAAAAAGGCCGTCGAACCAATCTCCCTGGGTGTGGCCGGCCCGGCGCTCAACCAATCGCCCCAGTCGTTACCCCGGTCGTTTGTCCAAATCAGATCAGGGTTGTTACTGTGCACAAAGTCAACCCAGCGCCGCGCTGCTTCGAAATGATCCGCCAGCATCTGTCGGTCGCCCGTATTCACATATAAATTCCAGGGCAGCGAAACCCCGGCGTCAGCCCAACCGGGCGATCCCACGCATCGCGTCGTGCCGCGAAGAGAAGCGTGAGGACAGATATCTGTAAACTGGCCCGCTGCAGTCTGATCGTCCCGCAGGTCCTGGGTGTATTTGGCCAGGAACGCGTCCGCGTTAAAATCAAACAACAGGGATTGGACGCAAGGCCGGATGTCGCCCGTCCACGCGAGACGTTCGCTGCGCGCGGCGCATCCGGCAGGCACGTCAAACAGCAGGTTTGCCTGCGTCCAAAACGCCGCTTTTTGGATTCGATTGTAGAGCGCGTCCGAGCACTCAAATTGCCCTGCGATTGGCAGGTCGGACCGAATGTTCACAGCCGTTAACTCGCCCGGCGAAATCCCAGCAGGCAAACCCGATAACTCGACGTAACGAAAACCATGATACGTAAAATGCGGCTCAAAAACGTGCGGTCCGCGGCCGTCGAGAATATAGTCTTCCTCCTGTTGTACGCCCCAAAGATTTCTTACATCGAGGCTGCCATCCCGGGCAATCTTTTCGGCATGACGCAACCGCACGTGCGTGCCGGCCGGCCCTTCTGCCTTTAACCGGCACCAGCCGGTAATTTCCTGTCCAAAATCGTAAACATAAACGCCCGGCTTCACTTCCTT
>DASXFM010000056.1:0-9733 GCA_036489615.1 Verrucomicrobiia bacterium
CAAAATTCGGACAAGGTTCGGCGGCACAGGTTTTAAACGGGCCGAACGGCCAATAGCATGCCAAACATCTTCGACCAATTTGATGAGCCAACGCCCTCGGCTACGCCGGATGGAAAGAACCCATTTGATCAATTTGACGGCAACGTTTTCGATCAATTCGACGAGCCTGCTCCCCTGAAATTTGCGAGCCTGCCCGGAAACCTAAAGCTCAACCCATTGCAACAGGTGCAGATGCGGAGGGAGGGCCGCATGGATCCTGAGCTGGAAGGAGCCACCGCAGGAAATTTTATCTATGGAAATGACGACGTTTTTCTTCAGACAGCACCACATGCGGTTACACGAGACATCGGATTTGGTTTGAACTTTCTGGGTCAGGCCCTCAAAGGCGATACCGAAGCGGCGTTGTTTAGTATGGTCGGCCAGAAGGAACTAGCCAACCAGCAACTCATCGCCACCGCGGGAAATATGAATCCTGCGTGGAAACAGAAGGACGAGGACCTGGGAATCGACACTTCCGACCCGTACGAAGAGGCCCGCAACACACTTCCGATGGCTGAACGCATGGCGTCCGGTATCGGCCCTGGTTTGATTCAATCGGCTCCTCAATTGGCATTGTCCGCCCTGCAGCCTGAGCTAGGCGCGGCTTCGTTTGGGTTTACGCCAAACGGATTCGACTCGGTACAGGCCGCCTCCGCTATGATTGCTCCAATTGGCGGCAAAATGATGGGAGGTATCGCTGAAAGATTGGCGGCCAAGGCTGGCCTCAGCAATCACCAGGCACTGGGCGTGATCAACCAACTCGGCGGCGGAGCAGGCGTAGCCGGTCTCATTTCTGCGCCAACGGCATATCAGATCGCCCAAATGCAGCCCGGGAAGGAACGCGACGAGGCGATTCAGGATGCGGCGTCCAATGCAATCCTGACTGGTATCCTGGGCAGTTTTGCAGGGCACGGCAAACCGTCTGGTAAACCGGAAAGCCAACCAACTGCGGACGAAGGTTTAACAACAAGCGACGGCGAAAATCTGAATTCGCAGAGGTTCGGCGACTTGGAAGCACGTCTCAGAGATCTTGAGGCCACGCTAAGACGTAACCAGTTCGAGGCTCATCCACCGCCCGTTGATACAAGCGCGAGTGAAACAGCCCCAGACGAAGGATCACAGGACGCTCCGAATTCACCTGCGTCGACCATTCCTCAACCACGATTTGAGGTGGTCCGAAATACCTTCGAGTCAGCCCCTTCAGAACCTCACTTCAATTACAGCGAAGACGAGGCCGGCGGCCTGGACGATCAAACCACTCAAGCAGGCGTCAACGGCTATGGTGTGCGCGGGACCGTCCAGGACGGCAAGATCATCGTTAACCGGGCCTTCATTGATAGCGCAGATACCCTTAAGACTGTTTTACGAGAGGAACACAGCCATTGGTTGCTCTCCAGCGACGAAGGACGGCAGGCAATCCGCGCCGCAATGGGAAGCAATTTGGGACTCTCCCAACTTGCAGATTTGTCGGTGAAATACCCAATCCAACCCGGCGAATCGGTTCTCGATTATCGGGCGCGCCTGACCGACGAGTTCATTGCCAGGGCTGCCAGCGAAGAATTGCCCATCTGGAAACAAATTGTTGAGCGGGGTAAAGGATGGCTGGCAGACAAAGGAATCGGAGAATTAAACGACGAGGAAACGGCACGCTCAATTGTTCGGTCACTGAAGGCGGGCAAATCAACCGTCGAATCTGCACCCCTGGCAACGCCATTCAACGCGCTCGACACAACGGCCGAGGCACCCTCAGAAGAGGAAAACAGTAATCTCGCCGCGCGCTACAACCTTACGAGCGAACAGGTAAAAAACACAGTCAATAAGATGCTTAGGACGAAACAATCGCCTACTCGAATTCTTACTACTCGGAACCAGTCATTTCGATGGAAGGCAACGCCTCTAAGAAATGGGAGCATCGCGATAAACTCGGAAAAGATTTCCAGTGAAAAAGATGCGCAACTCGCGCCTTTACGGGCAGGTTTACATGGTATTTGGGGCCAGCCACAAGTCCAGGGCGCCTGGCAAAACCTCCAATCCGGGTTGAGAGAAGAAGAATTAAGGCCGGCGTTTAATCGTCTCAAAAACAAAGGCCTTCCGATAGATTTTCCAGCCGTTCATGAGGAAGCGGCAATTGCGCAGGTGACAAACCCCAACAGCCGTGGCCGAAATGTGGAAAACTTCCATAAAGCCATTCGGGCTGCGATCCAACAAAAATATGGCGTCAATCTACCTGCAATAGCATATCCGCGATTAAAAGAGGCAACGATTCAATTCTTGCGCGAGCGTGCTATGCAGGGGAAACCGACCGGTATATATGCAGTGGTTCCAGTAAAGTCAAAACCACAACGAAATGTACTTTGGTTCAAAGGGATGGAGGTGAGGGCTGTTCGGGACCTTTCGCACCTTGGCTACCGTACCCTGCGCCGGATGGCTCGCGACGGTTCTGTCGGAACGACCAAATATGGCAAATTGATTGGCCTACACCATTTAGCTCAAAACCCTAAAGGACCTTTGGTTGAAATGCCTCGAGTGCACAACAAAATTTCGAACATTGTTCAACACCCGTTCGGCAATACTACCGGATCTGGTTTAACGAAGCCCCAGCGACGGTCCTATGCCACTTGGCGAGAAGAATATTGGCGATAGCGAGCTCAGCAGGAATTAAATGCGAGGCGCGGACGCGGACGATGGTGAACTGCAAAAGCTTATTGTTATCGACCTTTTTGGCTGCGTTTCCTACAAAAACTGATAAGTTCACAACAACAATTCTTAACATTTATGCGCAAACAGACATGGCAAACTTTGGATGAATTCTTTGCAGATTCGCCTGAACTGAAATCCGAGAAAGTCGCACTCGCTGAAATCGCCGCTGCGGAGCGTGAAGTTGGTGTGACGTTAGCAGCAGATTACAAGGAATTCATTCACCGGTACGGTGGGGCGATAGTTGGTCGTTTTCCCATATTCGGATTGCGTCGAGCAGAGGAAATGGGTCAGGATGACTCTTCATTTCTAAAAGTGACGAAATTCTATCGGGAGCAACATTGGCCGGGTACCGAGAAATGGGCCGTCATCTCTACGGACTATGACGGCAATCCGGTTGGCCTTGACGCCGAAGGCAAGGTTTGGATATCGGATCATGACGCGCGCGCGATACAACTTCTCTCCTCAAATCTTGAAATGTATCTGAGGGAATGGTGCCTAAAATTGCCAGACTGATTCTCTCCCCAGCTTTGAACTTAATGAAAATCAAAAGAGATCAGCCCCGGGGCGGTCCTGTTATCGTAGTATTTGGAGGAAATGAAACTCTCTAGACCGGATTGGACGGCATTCATCCTATTGAAATAAGTTGAGGCCATGAAACAGGAATGGCTGCTATAGCGGAACGGATTGCACATGCTTTAAAGTTTAACACACGGGTTGGACATTGGCAGTCCAAGCCTGGCTCCGAGACGATTCGAAGGCAAGGCCGTCAAACGCCGGTAGTGGTACTCAATGGCTCGGGGAAAAGTAATTGCATTTATAGTTTGCTATTGGGGAAGGGCCGAGAGACGCTGGCAGCCTGGATGATTTGCGAGGCCTGTCACGAAAATGAGGCAACAATTCACAATCGTGACGAAAAGAGCCGGGCTTTTAGACACCTTTGCGGAGAATGCTTTGAACTATCAAAAAAACAGCCGGTTCATGGCGCAAGTAGAGCTTTCCACCCTCCTCCAAACCCCACACCGAAGCCGTTCTTATCGCCATAATCCGCATGGACAATTACACAACCCAAATGGTGAAGTCTATCGGCGCTCACGTCAGGCTGATGGACGTAACACTTTTGGCGGTCGTAAACGGGATAAATGAGCAAAACAAATTGCTGGTCGCCAGATTGCCGGACCTTACGCCGTCTGAGGGGGAGAGTTTCTTAACGGCGATACGCCAGAACGAGACGCAAGCAGAGAGGCTTGAAGCCGCTTCGAGAGATTTTCAAAATCTCTTTGAAGCCTGGCTAAACGGGAACTAGCTTTGCGGTCATCGCCGGGGCGACGCGCTACAGCTGATGAACCTCATTTACGTGGTGAGCAGATATCCGGCCGCATTTCCTGCAAAGAAACGAAAGCGTGTATCAAAAATTTCGTGTGGCGCTTCCTTCAAATTGGGCCGTTGGGTTCCTTTTCATTACGCGATCGAGAGGCTTCCTGTTTCGTGGGGGTGATTTTAGCATGCTCAATGGCCGCTTCCAATCGTTTCAATTTTTCCGAGGCTTTTTGCACTTGAGCACGATTTTTTTCCGTCTTCGCAATCAAAGTATCCAGATCCCGGTCGTTTTTTTGCTTCGCCATAATTTCTCACTCCCCCCCCGAACGGATCTTCAAACGTGATTATTAAATCAATAATATGCATTATTAAATGCCTGTCAAACGGGGGCGTCACAATTTCACAAACTTTCCGACGAGAATCTTTCTTTCGGTTTGACGAGGGCTCACGGTGGGTTAAGTTTCTTTTATGCCTCAAGAAAGGTCGCAGATGGGGAAAGATTTGGAACGCATTAGAAAAAGTTTGCGTGCCGGCAAAAGGATTCTCCACAAGACTGAGATAAGGGCGGAAGATTTGGAGGCTTCACTTCACCTGATTCAGGACGAAGTGGCACGAATACAAAATCAGAAGTGTTCCAAGGTCATTTGCACCAAAATTAACCCGACGGAAATTCGAGCCAAACACGGCACGCCCGTGGTGCGCGATGGTGGATTTGACGTAACGGCGGAATTGGAAATTTTGAACGAGGATTGGGACGAACGGACGGGGATGTATTCAATGGAAATCGGCCTCCATTATCCGCGGCGTTTAGGCCGTCCAGTGGTCGTATTCGCGATACGCGGAAGTAAAGACGGTAAACCGGTCGCCAGCACTCCCCCCGAATACATGATGAGCCAACTCGACTTTGATGCGGTCATGAGGGGTGAGAAAATCGCCGTTCCAACCCGATATTAATTCAGTCACGGAGTATCCGGAAGATCCGCCGGGCGATTGGGAAATTCTCATCGAAGGCCGGGACGAAAAATATAACCATTACCGCGCCAGCCTCCTGGTCGGCACGAACAAGGAGGCGCCAACGCGCGATTGGATAAAAATTTTGAAAATAAAACACTTTCTACGCGCGCGCGGTTGACTCCACGAATCCTTGTGCCAGCTTGAAGACGGAGTTGAGGGAAGAGGGCGGTTATATGCGAAACTTCATGGTAGATCCCATCACGGATTTGATCACCGATTTAAAGGACAACGTCACGACGTTCCTGCGCGAAGAGGCTGAACTGGCGAAAAAGGAATTATCCGTAAAAACGTCCATTTACGTGCGCAACGGCGTGAGGCTGGTGGCGGGCGGATTTGTCGCATACGCCGGCTTGATCGTTTTTCTGGCCGGCATTGGGTTGATCATCGGTTTCGCCTTCGAAAAGCCCGGACTGGGTACGACGCTGGCGGTGTTCATCGGATTGGGCATTGTCGGTTTGCTCGCCGGCGCGGTGGGGGGGATACTGGTGCTCCAGGGCATCAAAGCCATTTCGGCAACGCCGCCCGTGCCGGAAAAAACGATGGATGCGATCAGGCAAATCAGCGATGTGAACCGGCGCCAACTATCAAAGCCGCGGCGAACCGAAGAGCCGCGCTCGCGCTCGCTGGATGAGCTTCATGATTCGGCCATTGAAACGGCCGAACGCGTGCGGGTGGATAAGGAGGAATTGGCGTTTAAGTTAAGTCCACGGCAGTTGAAGAAGCGCGCGCTACAGCATATGAAAGAACATCGGCTGATGTGGATCGCCGCCGCTTTGGGCGGCGCAGCCCTCGTAACGGGGGGCATTCTGCTTGGGCGAAAACCTTTGACGCACGCGGGGATTCGAGCAGCCAGGCTGCTGGCTCAGTGGGCGTAAGGGCATCTTCGAACGGTCCAACGTCCAGGCCTTTCCGTTTTCGGCGGAAATTATGGATATTTATCAAAACTTCTTAGGTGAATGTCCTATACTAATATCAGTACCTGCCCCTGATTGTCGCAACGCTTCCGGCCTGTTAGAAAATTTCGAAAGCCCGATTCAAACATGATGGGAGTCTTAATTCCGAGGAAGCCCGTCCGAATGCCAAAGTCCGTCGTGTCGTCGTTCCCGATTTTCCCCGGCTCCATTCAATGTTCCATCCGATTCCATTCGGATTACAAAAACTGGACGCGCCCGGGATCCGGCGCAGGCTTTTTTATCGACAACAAAAAATCAACCAAAGATAGGGACCGTTTTATGAAAAATCATGCCGCCTGTTCGTTTTGGCCGGGCCTGGTCGCCGGCGCTTCTCTCATCGTGGCCCTGAATGCTTCGCTCCCGGCGGGGGCCCAAACAATCACGCTTCCAAATGGACTCGTTTACGCAGGCTGCCAGGTGGTGGGTAGCGGCGGCAACAACATCAACAACCTCAATTTCCTGCCTGTTCCAAAATACATTTCGGGGTCTCCAGGGGACGGCTCCACGAAGGTTTCCATCCTCGAATGGAATGGCATGGGATTCAACCAATATGTATATTTCAACTGCGCAGACTCCCCCGACGGACAGCTGGGCTGGTACACGGCTTCAGAAAAGCTGGCTAATGTAACCTGGAATCCCGGTGAAGGAATGGTGCTGCATAACAGTTCCGCATCCACCGTCTACACGCTCACATTAAACGGAACCACGCCCGCGACTCCGGTGGTACCGCCATTCAACTATAACGGGTGCGGCGAGTGGTCCTTTTTAAGTTCTCAGACACCCAATACCTCCAGCACGTATCAGCAAGTCACGGGATTCTCACCCGTTGACGGCTCGGAGGTCGCCTATACCGACGGCGCCGGTGGTCCGGTTGTGAGCTATACGTATCAAAGCGGGGCATGGGCGCCGGCTGGTACGCCGACTGTGGTCAACGACCAAGCCGCATTCTTCTTTGTTCCCTGTCCGACTGCGTCGGGGACGTTTACCGGCCCCTCGGTTACCGGGCCGCCGGTGCCCGGGGTGACACCTTCCACCACCAGCGTCGGTGTTTGGAACATTTACGCCTACGAAACTGCCAGTCCAACCACCTACGGAGTCGACCCGGACTCATTGTTTGGGGGAGATTTGGTATCGCCTTCTTCGGTAATTAACCTTCCGGCAGGCGGCTCTGGTCCCGTAACCTGGAGTGATTCCTTCTCATCCGGATCGAGTGCCAGCGTCTCGGCCAGCTTCGCCGCCGATCCGTCCGGCAATGGCTTGATCATTACCCTTAACAACCCGAACAGTTCGGCGGACGAGGTGCGATTCGACTGGGTCAATAATTATCAACACTCGGGTCCACCGAACACGATTAACGATTACTCGATTACCTGTTCCGGCAGTATCACCGGCAGCGGCTATTGGGAAGTGGCGAGCGGAGAAAACCTCCTTGTTTATGACCCGAGCGGCAACAATTTGGGCACTGCCACCGCCAGCACGGCCAGTGCAGGAGGAACCGCCCATAAGTATGGTCCTGCCGGAGCCGGGCCATGGTTGGGCAGTATGGCCATTGGTTCCTTTAACCAATCCTATACCCTTCCCTTCAGTCCAACGGCAACGATCAGTGGGTCCGATTTTGTCCTGGCGAATGGTTACATAGACGTGATTGTAGATCCGGGAACCTTTCAAATCCAGATCGGCACGCCGCCCAATCTGGGTATTGTCAATTACAGCAATTCTCCGGTGGTCCTTTTCCCATCCAGCGCGGGGAATTGGACAGTCCAAATGACCACTAATCTGCTGACCGGTTCGTGGGTTACGGTTACCAACGGCGTTCCTTTCACCGGCGTGCAAATCCCCAATCCTACTGGCCCGGCGTTTTTCAGGGTGAAGTAGCAGTTAATCACTTACAGTCCAGGCCGGCGGGCTCTCGACTTTTGCCGGGTCTTTGCGAAAATACGCGCATGGTTTGGCGTTTGAATTTCGCCCTGCTGCTGGCAATCGCTTTCCTGGCCGGCTGCCAGACCAGCCCTGTCCATTCCGGCGAACGCCGACAGTTTAGCCATTTTATCGGTCTTACGGATTTTACCGATTTCGCCCGCACCACCACCGGTGATGGCCGGGTGATTTTGCTGTCGCCGGTAATCACGCCGCCGATGACGTGGGACCAACTGGTGGTTTCGTGGAATGCCGGCGCGCCGCCGGGAACGTTTTTGGAAGTCGCCGCCTCCGCCCATTCGCCTCGCGGCACGACTAAATTTTATTCGCTGGGCCGGTGGACGCCGGATGACCAGCCGTTTCCGCGTGTCAGTGTTTCCGGCCAAAAAGACGCCAACGGCCAGGTGGACGTGGACACGCTGGTTTTAAAACACACGGCGGGCGCGGTACAAATCCGGCTGACGCTGGGCGGGACGAACGGCGTGGTGCCGATGATGAAATTTCTCGGCCTTTCGTTTTGCAATTCCGGCGTCGTCCCGGAACCATTGCCGGCGAATCACGCGGCGTGGGGTAAAGTCCTTCCCGTCGTGGAACGCTCGCAGCAGTCCTACGCGGGCGGCAACGGCTGGTGCAGCCCGACGTCGCTTTCCATGGCACTGTCGTATTGGGGCAGCGAATCAAATCGCGCCGACTGGAAACTTGACGCGCCGGCAGTGGCCGCCGGGGTGATTGATCATCATTTCAAAAAGGCCACCGGCAACTGGGCGTTCAACACGGCCTATGCGGGCGGACTCCCGGGGATGCGCGCTTACGTAACGCGATTCAGCGATCTCTCGGAATTGGAAGACTGGATTGCGGCGGGCATTCCCGTGGTGATTTCCGCGCGGTACGATTTATTGCAGGACGGCCGCAAGCCCGACTTCAACGGGCATCTTACTGTCTGCCGCGGTTTCACGGAAAACGGCGATCTGGTCATTAACGATCCGTGGACGGATTTGAAGGTGGAAAGCGTGCGGCACATTTACAAGCGCAACAATGTCCGGCGCGCCTGGGCGACCTCGCATAACACGGTTTATCTCGTTTATCCGGAAACCGTCAAACCACCGCCAGACCGTTTGGGGCATTGGTTTGATGAGGACGGGTTTTAGACGGAAACAGGCGGTTATCTTGAGGGTTATGAGAATTTGAGGAACGGCCGGCACGAGACGAGCCTTCGGCATATTCCGAAGGGATAACCGAAAATAGCCCGGCGTTTCAACGCCGGGACCAGGGACGGAAGTACACGAGTCCCGGAGGGACGGCTGGATTTCGCGATATGATTGAATTTCAGGTCACGGTCTTCAGCCGTCCCTTCGGGACTTACGACGCTTTCCAATTGAACCCGGCGTTAAAACGCCGGGCTATTTCCAGTCATCCCTTCGGGATTTGGCGAGAGCCCGGCAGTGTTGGCAAGTGGCGCCGCCACTTTGGTTTGCCAAGTATCGGGGACAGTCAGAACGCAGGCACTGCTAAAAAGGTGAGCCCTGTCGTTCCACGGCCGCCTTCTTCTCGCCCAATTTACGCCAGGCGAGCCAGAGCACGAGTCCCGTGGTCACACCGCCGATATGCGCCATGGCTGATACATTGCTGAATCCCGCCATTTGTTCCATGAGCACAATAAGCTGCAACAGGAACCACAGGACGAATGCCGCCCACGCCGGAACCTGAATCCATCCGGCCTGCCGTAAAAACCAAAAGAAGAACCCAAGCCGGGCCCGCGGAAACTGGCACGCATAAAAAATCAACACGCCTGA
>DASXFM010000119.1:0-7208 GCA_036489615.1 Verrucomicrobiia bacterium
ATTGCGCCGTTCACTGAAGGAACGAGACCACTGGTACTGGGAAAGTGATAGCCGCCATCATAGACCGGGGTATTGAACCAGGTCACCCATCCCTCATACGGCCCGGAAAGGTCATAAGTCATGACATTGATCTGGTCGAACTGGCTTTGCAGTGCGGCGTACATAATATATTGGGCGGTCGCCGGATCGCCGTAAGGTGGGTACGCTCCCGCGGCCACGGTCAATAATTTATGCTGGGGAAAAGTGTTTAAAGCAGAACGAAGGCGGTACACCAAATTGGTAAAGAGCGGGGCATCCGCGACTGGCAGCGGTTCCCAGTCAATATCCACCCCATCATAACCACGCGCGGCCATAAAATTGGTAAGATTGTTGACGAAGGCCACCACGCTGGGGCTGCTCGCAGCTTTTTGAAAGTTACTTTCCGTGTCCGCTCCGCCCACGCAAATGATCACTTGTTTGCCCGCGGCATGCGCCCGCGTCACGAGATCGGAGGAGTATGTCGTAGAGAGGCTGTTATCGCTGCTATTCACAGAGCCGTCCGAATTAGGAATGAGGGAGAAATGGATGATATGAGTCAGTGCCGTGAAATCGATCGCAGAGGCGGGCATGGAACCTTGCTCATACCCCGGGTAATAGCCCGTGTTCCAGAAACCGGCGAAAGTGCTGGAGGCGCAAAGAAACACCGCGCCGAACAAAACCAGCCCTCGTGCCTTGAAAACGAAATGGCGCCAACCGCCTTTAAGGAGAGACAGGGGCGGCGGCATGCGATGAGAGCCATTGCCAATCCATGTTTTGGTTTCCATTGATCAGGTTCGGATTAGGGCCTTTTGCAGTTATTAGAGTTCCTGTGCGCCATTTATGCACTTCGGCGTGCCCATCAGCAAAAGAAAAAGCGCAGGCACCGCCGAGATATGCCCCGGGAACATCAGGGAAACCGGGTTTTGAAGTCAGGACTGACACTTGAAGAAATCCATCGTTGATCGTATAAGGACTTTCTTCGCAAAAAACGAAGCCCTGGTCGGGAGTAATGGGGTATTTAAGGTCGGACTCCCTGCTATACTGTAGAGCACCAGTATCACCATTATAATTGTTAGGGCTTCTTATAAGATAATAGCATCCCATTTGCCCGTTCATGGAATAACTTCTTATTCGCTGGCCGTTGCTGGAAGGCATAATATCTCCCGGCGAACGATAAACACCAGTCGAGCTGGTTAAAAAAGGCGCAAGCAGGGCATCGGTATAAAGCGCCGTATTGGTGTTGCCCTGTTGATTGGCAAGGCCTTCCTCATAGGCCGTGGAACTGACATCTACCCAGGACTGTGAGCCGGGAATAACTGGAAAGAAGGGAGCATTGGGAAGCAAAATGCCGTTATGATCGTCCGCATACATTAACGCCCCGGTTTGAAGCTGCCTGAGGTTGCTCGCCGATTGGGCTTTCCAAGCCTGGATTTTAGCTCTGCTAAGCACAGGCAGAAGAATTGCCGCAAGAATCGCTATGATAGCTATAACGACCAATAATTCAATCAGGGTAAACCCATCTCTGCCGCGTCCTGGGGCACACACGCCGAATCGGATTTGTTTTTCCGGCAAGTAACTTCGTTTCATCTCAATGTCCTCTTATTTCACAAGTTAACAGGCCAATCATTTTCCAGACCGCTCCCGGCCGGAATTCACTTTACATTCCGGCCGGGACGCGAAGCCTCACTGATATCTTACTGCCGCAAGAGCCGGTAGAATGACGCCGATCCACTCACAGCATTAGTATAGGGCGGAACTGCACCGACCACGCTCGAATAAGGCCCGTTGACATTAGATGACTTTTGAAGTGAGCCAGTGCCTGCCGGCCAACTGAGAACCGCATTGTTGCCTGAGTGCTTAATGGTAAGGCTCACTGCATTCGAAAAGTGCGCCTGAATTTGCTGCGGCGTCAGCGCGTAATTATACACGGCCGTGT
This sequence comes from Verrucomicrobiia bacterium, assembly GCA_036489615.1. Lineage (GTDB taxonomy): Bacteria > Verrucomicrobiota > Verrucomicrobiia > Limisphaerales > UBA11358 > UBA11358. The sequence goes on from DASXFM010000119.1 coordinate 1,955, forward strand.
CCTCGACATTACCCTGGAAGGTGTTAAAGGCACCATCGGAGCGCTGCCCTATGGCAAACAGGGCATTGTTGAGTCCGCCTATCTCGGCGGTTCCATCAGCATTGATGCCGTCGCCATTGGCAATGAAACTTGACGATGGATAAGGCGCTGTCCCCAAAACACCGTTGATGTAAAAATTGAAGTTAGTGCCATCATCCGTGACGACCAGATGATACCAGTTTCCTACTGCAATCGAACCGACGCTGATAAATGCATTCGCCGGCTGTGGAACAAAGGCGAAAGTATTGTTTGGCTGCTGATAAATATACCAACCACTGACCGGACCTGCGCCAGTGCCCTCGTTATAGGCAGACGACAGGACGAGGCGATAATCGCCGCCGTTGTTACCCAAAGACGATGGCTCAACCCAGGTTTCAACCGACCAGGGAATGTCAGGATTCAATTCGGGTGCCCAGGGGATTTGAATAGTTCCTCCGGATCCTGACCCGATTCCGGGAGTGGCGCCGACAAGGCCCACGGCGGCACTGGTATCGTTGGGAACCCCACCCGTTTCCCCAAAGAGAATGCTGCTGTTATCGGTGACTCCATTTGTGACTGCTAACGTGTAGGTGCCGTTAAAGCTGCCCACGGCATCCAGCGCTGTGCTGCTGCCATTCGGTTCGTTTAGTTGCCAGAAGGCCACCGGACCATCGGCCGCGACGACAGCTCCATATCCCGTAAGGGCAACGCTTACAGGCCGTGTCTGAACAGTCAATGTAGCCGGGGCAACGTTTGAAGAGACCCCCGGACCGGTGACGAGCACAGCATATTGGTTCCCGCTTTGGGCCAATTGAACATTGGATAGCCATAGCGTCTCATTTGTCGCGCCCGTGATTGGGTTAAACGTGCTTCCGCCGTCCGTGCTAACAGACCATCGATATCCCAATGGGGCCGTACCGCTGGCTGTAACATGAAACGCCGCGTAACTGCCGACGTTGCGCGTAATAGGCATGGGAGCACTATTTATAATTAACTGGCTAATAACCGTGAGCGTTGCTACCTGGCTGGTTGTGCTGCCAAAGCTATTAGTTACGACTACATAGTAAGTTGAATTATTAGCCGCACCGGTCGAAGTAAAGCTTAACACGCCACTGGTTGCTCCTGCCACAGCTACATTGTTGCTATACCATTGATAAGTTAACGGCGTGCTTCCTATAGTAATGGGATCAAAGGTTGCTGTGCTTCCAGCGTTGACAGTAATGGACGCCGGATCGGTGTTGACTGCGCCGGCATCTGCCAAAACTACCGGGGGTTCCGCGTTGGTCGCAAAGGAATTGGTCCCGACTTTATAGTCGTTCAGAATCTGGGCCGCTGAAAGCGCATTGGTGTAAATGGCCACTTCAGTAATGTAACCTTCAAAGGAGCCATTCGCAGCCACCGGTTCTCCACCGATATAGAAATCGGCCGTACTGGCAAGAAAGCCCGCGCCGGAAACAGTCCCTCCCGACACACCATTGACGTAAAAAGTAAAATTTGCGCCATCATATACTGCAACCAGATGTGTCCATTGGTTTTTAACTGCAGAAGCGGGTACCGAGAAAACCCCGGCGTTTTGGCAGTCCAGGGCCCAGAATCCGGGCGTTCCCGGCGTCTGATAGATAACCCAACCATTCTGGGGATAGGTACCACTCACACTTCCCATGACGGCATCATAATTGTTGGCGTCGCTGGTGGGACGCGCCCAACATTCCGCTGTGAATGGCCCCTGAGGATTAAGGGTTGGGCTATAACTGACATCGACGTCTGAAACATGTGTCTCAGCATTGCTATCAGAATAAACGTGAAATAAATAAGCATTGGTATCTACGCCCGGCAGCCCCAGCACCGGGAAGTCATTCGTGCCGTTGTAACCAATATCATAGGCAATGCCCCCATTGAATCCGTTGCCGGTAGAATCGATTGCCGTGGACGCACCCGGTGCCTCCTGCATTTCATAAAAGGCGGCTGGGCTATTTGACAGGACAGTTGCGTGATAGTTCTGGGCGTTGGTTGCGCACGTGCCCAAAAATAAAAGAGCTGCCACAGATGGAAGTATCGCGAATCCCTCCATGGCAGACCTGATTGTTGCTTTCATATATCGCATATGGGTTATTTAGTTAAGAATGAGTTTTAGTTCTTGCTAAGTCTTTACCTTCGCTGCAACGCATTTTTGAATATTTTCCCGATTCTGTCTATCCCCCTGTTTTGGGGGGGGAAATCGATGATTAATTGGGCTTTTATGACCAGAATGGCTACGAATCCACACCGAAAGAGATCGGAATTATTTTTCCAAATATTTAATCACTGCTTCGATTCGATTGCGGACGCCAAGCCGTCCAAAGATTTCTTTGATATAGTCGTGGACGGTCCAAACACTAATACCCAAAGACTGCGCAATTTCCTTGTCAGTGCGGCCCTTGCTCAAAAGTGCGAGCACCGCATATTCCCGGCGTGTCAACTTGGCCAGGACCGAATTATCCTGATTGGTTTGCGGCTGTAATAATTCCTGGAAATACGATTTAACTCGCCCCAACGGCTCGGTAGTGACTAACTCAAATTGATTGGCGGCATCCAGGACCGGATCAAGAAGCCGATCGGGCTTGATGCGTTTGGCCATATAGCCTTCAGCGCCTCCGGGGGTGGAAACAAACATTTGGTCACCATCTGCATGAACCGAATAAGTGAGCGCGAGCACACCTGATTGAATTGGTGCTACCGCAGTCGGAAATTCAAACCCGAGACGGCTAGCCAAATTGCGATTTACCAGAAGCACGCGCGGTTTATGCAAAGCGAGGTCGGACTTAAATGATTCCACGGACTGGCAAGGAACACCACAGAAGCCGGGTTGCTGGTTAATGCTCCAGTTCAACGCGCGGCGAATCCCATCATTTAATTCTACAATCAACACCCGCTGACGATGGGGTTCTGTCTTTGAAAGGTCCGATAACTGGCCGGTTTGATCGCCCATCAGGGTATGAATGGTCGTATAACTCCAGAGAACCGGGTTCATGCACCATTCTAAACTGATAATAAGTTCGCGCGAGTATTTCTGGCAAACACTGGCCCAGCCTTGTTCAATCACCGCCTGATGGATTTGGCATGCTTTAGCTGCGGCTTTTTTTGCATCGGAGGTGCCGAGGGGGAAAAAAAAGCCAGTTTCGGCATGTTCTATCCGTGCCGATAAGTCCCGCTCGGTTTCACCTGAGGCAGGAAAGCGATAACGGCGGGTAAGTAAATGTTCTTCCCAAAAGTTCTCATCAGCCCTAACGGCCTCAAGGGGCTTGGCGTTTTTATCTAAACGTTTCTTGGGCATCAAATTCAAGTTCCTATCGTGCACCGCTATTCCACAGGACCACTGCGATCATTTCCACGACATTCTTGAATATTTGTAGTAAAATGTAAACCATTTTGCCATTCCAGCCTCATTTCCGGTTTCTTCCAGCCGTTGGCCATCCAGTGATAATGATTCTTCAACTTACTGCTGGCTGGCTGGTCCAAAATGACAGTGCATTCTGAATGCAATTGCAAGGCGGATGCTGAAATGGTGCTGGTCATGGGACCCTCAATGGCCTGGCTGACAATAGCTGCTTTTTCCTCGCCCGTAGCCAGCAGGACACACCGGCGGCAATCCAGAATGGTCCCAACACCCATCGTGATGGCGGCGTGAGGGACTTCATCGGGTGTGGGGAAAAGCGTGGCATTTTGTTCCCGCGTGGTTGGCGAAAGGGCCTGCTTTCGTGTCCGGGAACGAAACGCGGAAAGCGGCTCATTAAAACCAATGTGGCCGTTTTGGCCAATCCCCAGAATTTGCAGATCGATGCCGCCACATTCCTGGATCAAGCGCTCGTATTTCTCACATTCGGCGGCCAAATCAGCAGCCATTCCATCTGGCAAATGAGTATTTGCCCTGTTTATGTTTACGTGTAGAAACAAATGATGGTCCATGTAATACCGGTAAGAGCTGGGATTATCTCCGGATAGCCCCACATATTCATCCAAGTTGAAAGTCCGGCAGGAGGAAAAGTCCAAATTTTCTTCACGGTGCATTTGGATCAAGCGGGCATACACGGCATCCATGGTACATCCGGTTGCCAAGCCAAGCACCAAGCGCGGGTTGGCACGCAATTCCCGCCCAATCATTTCCGCCGCCAAGTTGGACGCCTGTTCAGAGCTTGGCTGAATAATAACTTCCATAAAAATATACAAAAAATAAAATTCTTCAACACACTCTACCCTAATACCCCCCCCCTAAGAAAACCCCCTAAAGTAGGGGGGTTGTATTGGAAGGGCAATCCAAGCAAGCTTGCCAGTGAATGGCAGTTACCTGCTGCAATTGAATAGACAAAACCCATGAATCCATATCGAAAGTTTGTTGACTCATTTGCTGGCCTTTATTTGTCAGGAAAATCCCTTCCTCTGGGAGGCCTTCCCCCACTTCCTAAAACAGAGTTATCCACAGATGCCCCTGTAGTGCTGGTTTTTTCCCCGCACCCCGATGACGAATGTATTATTGGCGGTTTGCCGCTAAGATGGTCGCGCGAAGCCGACATGCGAATAGTCAACGTGGCGGTAACTTTGGGAAGTAGTAAAAACCGGCAACAGCCACGGCTGCAGGAATTAAAAAATGCCTGTGAGTGGATTGGTTTTGAACTGCAACAGACTGCGGTGAACGGATTGGAGAATGTCAGCCCTCAAGCCCGTAATACCGACCCACCAAGCTGGCTCAAAAAGGTAAAGATTATCGGCGATATTCTTTCCCGTTATCTCCCACGCGCTATTTTCTTTCCGCATGAGTCCGATTGGAATACCACTCATATCGGCACGCATTTTCTGGTCATGGATGCGTTGAGAGCCATGCCGGCAAGCTTCCGTTGCCTGGCAATCGAAACAGAATTTTGGGGAATGATGCAGTCGCCCAACCTGATGGTTGAATCCAAACCGGACGATGTAGCGGATTTATTGGCGGCTCTGTCATTTCACGTCGGCGAAGTCCAACGCAACCCGTATCATTTGCGGTTGCCTGCCTGGTTGCAGGATAACGTTCGTCGCGGCGCCGAACTCGTCGGCGGGCAAGGCGGCGCAGCTCCTGATTTTGCTTTCGCTACCCTTTATCGATTGCATCAATGGAAAAATGGAGGCATAGAATATTTCCACCCGCGCGGAAAACTTGTCAACGCGGCTGAAAATCCAGGCCGTCTTTGGGACTTAATTTCCTGATGTCAACTTATCAATAACC
>DASXFM010000127.1:0-13886 GCA_036489615.1 Verrucomicrobiia bacterium
GAATAATGGTGCGCCGCTTCGGAAACCGGATCTCCCACATCCAACTGGTCGGTCAATAGCAGGTTACCGCCAATTGGCGCCTTATAATAGTAAACCACGACGTCGGTTTCGCCGCCGTTATCGTGGCCGCCTTCACGAGAGAATTCGTAGTTGATCCGGATATGCTGGTTGAAAATATAGGAATCGTTGTAATAGAGGCGGTAGGCCGTTTGATAACCGTTAACGAGCCCGCCCCAAAGCGCCTTCTGATACGCGTCCCCGCCATATCCCTGGTTGTGATCATCTTCAGTGCCATCACCGTGAATCTGCGGCGTGCGGCTGCCATCAATATAAGTGAATTCATCGCCATCCATCGCATATCGCGTCGAATAAAATGAAATTCCCACTACGCGTCCCTGGCCACTCTCGTCAAAAACGGTATTGAACAACCCGCGCCCGGGGTCGCGAGCGAGCGTACGTTTGGCGCAAAAATAACCGGCTTGGCCCGCCGGATAAGCTAAAACGGTTGCAGGCTTGTATTGGATCTCGCAAGAGACGGACTTCAGTTCCACACCGCTCTCGTTGACAAGCTCCAGCCGCGCCGAGTGCCAGTAAGGCATGGGCCAGTAACAATAAAAGTCGTGATTCGTTCCATTGAATCCATAAAAAAGCGTGTGCAGCGACATCTCCGGCAGATGCTGACAGTTCGTGTAGGTTTCACCGCCGCCGCCAAAAAACAGTCCAATCGGCATGTCCACCGCGGGAAGCCTGGAGCCGTCCCAATAAATTCGGAGAATCGTATGATAAAATTCTTTGCGTCCGTAGGGCTCAAGGGCCAGCTTCAGACTGGCAATCGAGCCTGCGCCATGCAACTCCGCCAGGACGGCGCTCTTTCCTTTCTGAATCGTGACCGTATTCGATACGGTGAAATTGCCTGCGGCGGGCTTGGGGTCGAGCCCCAAATGCGTCCATTGATTCCGAACCACCGAACTATCCCGGCTCGGGCCGGCCCAACTCGCCATTCCATTGGTGTCCGCATAAGTCAGATAGGTATATTGGTACCAACAGGAATTCGTATCGGGAAGTTTGCTAAAGTCACCCGTTGTCGTCACCTTCAGGCGTTTTTTAAATGGAAAGGGATAGTAAAGAATGCCGAAGCGCGGACGAGGATCTAGAAATGAAAACGGATCGGTAAACGGCGCGACCTTACCTCCAAACAAATCGTCGATTGACGCATCCACGCGCGGGCTTGATTCATCATCGAAGTAATATTTGATATGCCCATCCCCTGCCCCCTTTTTTCGGCCCCGCGACCAGACATTGATTTGTTGACGATAAAGGCAGCCCGGACCGGAAGCGTCAAAAATCACGTATTCGCCGTTAGTGTCAATATACCTGGTGTACGCGGTCTTGAAATTTCCGTCATTATTGGAAGCACTTGGATCATATGAACTGGATTGCCGGGTCTCCGTTCCGTCTGCCGGCAACAGCGGCAGCAATTCGGGATGCTCCATGGCGGCCAACCCAGGCACGACCGGACCGGCGACGGCGCCCCCCAGGCTATGAAACGGCATCAGAATGAAGCTGAGCAGGCCGGCAAATAACATTCCGAATCTTACCATATTACCTTACTGTGCCGGTCCAACGTTTGCCGCGAACCGGACCCACCAGGAATCGCCGCTGTGTTCAGCCGTGGCACCCGGCGCGTCTTCGCCGTTAACCCGGATTTTCGAGACGTCGGGTTGCTGATGAAACGGACCAAGACGCATAGCCACCGGACCGATTGTCTCGTCAGCGCTGATTTCCAATTTCATGCCGTCGTCAGAGCGGTTGAGCTTATACTGGAGAAAAGTTGTTTCCGGTTGGCCGGATTTTTCAATCAATACGGGATATTTTGTTACCGTAATTTCGTTCCAATCGTAAGGCATCCGCGGATAAAACTGCAAACGTTCCGGTCGCGTATCGTCCACGCCAATGACCAGACGCAACATTTTGACGATCTCCGCCTCCTGTACACCATTTCCAAGATCGCCCATCCGGTAGAGGTAGCGTCCCGTGGGATCAATATCACACGCCTCGGGTGTGATATACGAACCAAATCGCGGGTCGTAAATTTCTTTAGCGGCCCAATTGAGCATTGTCGTAGCGTCCTGCATGCGGTCCAACAGCAAAGCTGCCTGTGTGACAAGCCCCTGCCCGTAACCCATCGCCAGCCCATAAAAACCGAACGGTTGATAGGTATCAACCAGCCTTTGATAGGCGGCTTCATTAATCGGACGCCAGGCCGGGTCATCATCCGCCGGCGCAAACCCCTCGTAATCGGCCAGCAGGTCCAATGGACCGAGAACGGTGCTCTTGTTTGGCCATCCGGCGGATTTCAAAGTCCACACCCGGCCATACTTTGGATCGTCCATCACATATTGTTGGGTTATGGCGCTCCGCATATCCGCCACTCGCGCGCGCCATTGAGTCGCTGTATTAGTCTCGCCGATGGAATCAGCCATGCGCGAGAGCGCTTCAAGCGCGTTCATGCAGGCGTAGTCGCAATAAACCGAATAACCAATCATGGCGGCGGCTTCGCTTGTCGTAAATAGAACACCATTGGTCGCGCCCGAGATTTTTGGATGATTGAACTCCCACAAAACCCAGTCACCGGCTGACTTGACGTCCGGCCATCGTGCGCGAAGCCATTCATCCCGATTGGGGAGCCGCTGCCAAAGGCGATACAGAAACATGCTGGTCAATCCGTGTCCGTCGTTCTCGTATATGCACCAGGGTTGCGGCTTGTTGGCAATACGGCCCCAATGTGGCGGATAAAAATGGCCGTTGAATTCATTCGACGGATCTTCCCAAAGACGAGCACAACGGATGCAGTAGTCCGCGCAGCGCAACGCTTCGTTGGTATAATCCAATGCGCTTAATTCCTGAAGACTTCGGCCCATGTCCCGCGACCAGGATTCACTGTAATAACATCCAAAGTTGGTCCGGTACGTGCCGAAGCCCGAATAAAGGCTCCAGTTTGGGGCGCCTTTGGTCGAAGTGTGGTACATACCGTCATCGGTAACTTTGTTTCTGATATCCTGGACATTCGCATAAAATACATTTGCCAAAATCTTCGCCCAACGGTCCCCGGCGAATGAAACCTCCGGACCCGAATAGCCAGCCGGAATTTCAACGGCAACTTCGCGCTTGAAACTCGCATCGCTGACGTAAAACGAACGTTTGAGATTCTCAAGGGCAGCCCGATTGCTCTTCGCGTCGACTTCCGATTCGCATAATGGTTTTTCCGCCACAAATTTCGCAAAATCCGGCGAAAGCGGACCGCCGGGCAATGGTATCCCCTTTTCGATTTTTTCGGCGGAGCCGGATTCGACCGTAATACCTGAAATGATTGGCACTCCGACTTTGACCGGGGAATCTTTAACCACGATGTCTTTGATTTCCGCATCTTTCGGAACGATGACGGCCACATAGTTTCCATCTTCAACCGGCGCGGCGGGAAAGAGTCGCAGGCTTTTCTGAAGCGCTTCGCGAAAATTCGAGTCCAAAGGATATGGTTCCGGGTTGTTGTAAAAGATCGTTCCCCACCACAGGCTCTCACCGTAAACCAGTGGAAACGTTTGCGACGAGCCATCCGCGTAATCCAGTTGAATCACCCCCATTTCATCACCGAAAAAATAGCGCCGCGCATATCCCTCATGCAGATTCGTCCAACTATGCGGCTTGGAGGTATCGGTCATGCCCAGAAGATAGATTCGCTTTGCGGAGCCACCGACGGTCACTCGCGCCGCGCGATTGTGCTGAATGCGCAACGTATCCTGAACGAATGGAACGCCATACCGATTAACGACCGGAGCGTTCGTTGAATGTTTGGACAGCGGGACGGCCCAAAAACTGGTATGATCGGTGGATTGCGCTACAACCGGAACGGATGCCAGCAAGAGCCCTATGAAAGAGAGCAAAACGGGCGGCCCCACTTTCTCACAGAGTTTGCCGGCCAGGCCGGCCAGGATTTTGGACTGATCGAAGGTCTTTAGACGTGGATTCGAATTTTTCGACATTGTTTTGATATTTCCAAACCGTTTCATTTTTTCCAGGCAGACGCACAGCTAATTTGGGAATCGTACCGCCATCCCTGACATGGAGGGTGAAGTTTACTACCCCATGGTCTCTCTCAAAAGAAATATCAGCCCGGACCACCCCGCGGCTCGTAAGAATAGGCCAATCCTCCATACGATACCCCGACCATGATGGCGGTAGACGGGGAATGATTTGAACTTGTTTCAAAGAAGTATCGTCAATGCCCGCCATCAAGCGCGCAACCTTGAGCGGTTCAGCGACATTCACCAGGTTGAGCGGCCCGCAACCGGCGGTCAGTTCTATTTTACCTACCGCATCCGGCGAATACATGCGCTCATAGAAATAGTAGGGAGAAAGCCGCTCGTAATGATATTGGTTCAAGCTGAAAACCATATTCGGGGATTTATAGGTCGTTTCCGCCAGAAAATCCAGGCCATGACCCGCCATGTCCAGTTTGTCGAACAGCAGCATATCCTGCAGGGCATAACCTTGCCCGTAGGATGGGCTGGTGAGCAAACCTTTATGAGTGAAATTCATCTGTCCCCAAATGCCATATTTTTCAAACTCCTCTTTTCGCAAGGGAAATGCATACAACTCATCGAACGTCTTCCCTCCATTGACCAGGGCTCCCTGCCAGGGCCAGGTGTCGGGATTAAGCCCCAACACGTCCGCCGACATGCAGACAACGCCATTCAGGCCGCCGCCCCCGGAATTGGCGGCACTGTCGATATCAGTTCGGTTTGGTTTCAAAGTTTTCAGATCAATCCCCCAAATCCAGGAACCGCGGTCATTAACCAGGTATTTTCCAATGTTATGGAATATCGTCCCGGCGTCCTTGCGCCATTTCTTCGCGTCGGCACGGTCGTCTGCCTCATCTTCCATGTTGGCGGCGCTCAGCAAGGCCAGCGCGCACAGATTATTTTGGACCACGTTGTAGTCGTCATGGCCCTTGCCGCCGCCGAATTCGCCCGAACCGGGGACGAGCGGACCATGCTCAAGAAAATAGTGGATGCCGCGCACCGGCGAAGATTCCTGATGTAGAAACTGATAAAGCCGCGCGCGAAATGGATCGTGCGCCGGCAATCGCTCCCACAATTCAACCATCGAAATAATTGTCGCCGCCTGGCCATCCATTTCCGAACCGCTTTGGCGGCCTTGTTGCGGATCAATCAATCGGGGAAAAGCCACGAAACCCTCGCTGTTTGTCCCCACATAATCCATGATGCACTGGGCCACCTGGCAGGCGTGTTCGTCGTAGCCCCAAAACACCAATTCACGCATAAACGTGCCCGCGTCACGCGTCCACATGGTTCCGTACCAGGGTTGTCCGGGCGGCGAGGCATTGAGAAACCCGGCCGGATATTTGGCGCCTGGATTGGAAACAAAATCAAATTTGAGCGTACCCGCAAATGAATCCTCCACCTCTTTGGAAAATAATACGGCGCTGGCCGGGCCTTCAAATTCAACTTTCCCCGGGGCGTCCGCTTGAAGATCAAAACTCGTGACATCACCTGAATTCAACGAGCCGGTGGCCGGGGACAACGACAGATTCCGCGCATTGACTTGGAACGAAAGCATCCCCGCTCCCGCTAAAACCACAACGTTACGAATTAATTTCATACGACGGAAAACCCGATTTAGATCACGATATTATCCCAAAGAAGCGATGCGCTAGATCTATCAAATCATGCAGCGATAACCCTTTTGGTGAGCCCGGCTGCATACGTTAATTATGGCATGTCGCATGTAACTCCAGCCAACCCAGGTCGCCCATACTTCTCTGTGACACAGTTCCAATGGGATTCGCCCACTTGGCACAGAGCACCTGCTGAGGCGTGGTAATATTGCAATTCGGGTAAGCCGTGCTCCAGTTCGCTCCCAGGCCCAGCCAGCGATGTTGTTCAACGTGGCCGTCACCAAAAGCGAGTACCCCTACGTCGTTATGGTTGCCGCTCGGCATGTTGTTAACTGTCGTGGCACCCGCCGCCGGAGGAGGGACAAGGAATAATCCGTCGTCTATGCTCTCGCCTCGTTCTTCGATAAATACAAAAACATCGGACGGCCCCAGTCCGGACATCGCTGTAAGCTTGTTATAAACCTTATAACCGGCAAAACTGGAATCATTCGTTCGATTGTATCCCACCCAGGAATTCATGGAGACGGTACGAACAAGTTTGGAAGTTGGGGAGGCTCTCACTGCAACCATATTTGCCGGACACTGGAATATTCCCGGCTGCCCGCTCGTGTATTGAGCAATCGTGCTATACATCGGGCTTATCAGCAAGGTGGTGTTTGTGCTATCAGCGTCTCCCGAACCGGCAGGACCATTTGGCGCAGCGCCGGTCGGATCTTCCCAGCCGGAAACCCAATTTTCATTGGTGTGCGCCGTCCAATCTTCCTCGTCCTGCCAATGGTTCCCCGGTGTATAATCGTTATTGTCACTGGTATACATCACCCACGCCTTCGCCAATTGGCTCTGATTGTTGATGCAGGTTGCCGTCATCGCGCGAACCTTGGCGGCTTGCAATACCGGCAACAACACAGCGGCCAAAATGGCAATGATGGCGATCACGACCAGCAACTCGATGAGCGTGAAAGCGCGTTGCGCTGTCACACCCCGAGTCAATACGTTAAAAACCAGGCTTTCCATCCTTGATTTTACATCATCCAGAGCGCTGTTCCTTGTGGATGAAAGAGCAGATGGGGATTCTGTCTTTCTGGTTGGCGGCAGGTCGCTTGCAATCATATGGATTTCGTACCCTAACCTAAATCAGGAGGCATCCGCAGGCTATCGCCCTTTTGGGCGAGAAACTTGACTCGATTCCTATATCCTTGAGAATCCAATAAAGATTCATTGTCATTGCCTGAAACATCGCATCTTGACTCTTGGTTATGTGTTAGGTCTGCCTGGCGCTTCAATACTTCAACCGGTAAAACACGGTTCCGTTGGTCAAATTGATGGGGACGACATACACATTAGTTGCCGTCGTCCCGGCCACATTGACCCAGTTGTTGCTGATGCCGACCGAAACGCTGTTCGTCTGGGCCTGCAATTGCCAGCCCATATGATCAATCGGCCACGTTAAGGCGATGCTGCCGTTATTCATCACCGGCAGAATGGGCGCCGTGTTCGTGCTGATCACCGAGAGCTTCACCAGGCTAATGTTGGTGCCATAGGCGTTGGTCACCGCCAATTCCAGCACATTCCCATTCCAATCGCCCGGGACACTGGGAACATTGAGACTCGCGTCGAGCGGCGCAACCGTGCCGGTTGAACCGGACGCAAGGATGTCGCCCGTATTCAGGTCGATCCAATTATAACCGAGGGGCATCGAGCCGAAGGTCTTCGCAGAAATCGCCAATGACTGGTTTGGCAGAAGCATGACATTGGTCGGCGGCAGCGGAGCGAAGAGATACGGCGGAGCACCGTTGGGAGCCACCTGCGTCAGCGACCAATAGTTCCATTGAATCCCGGCGCTCCCGCTGATGAGTTGGTTCTGACCAATACCGGCAAAACCGATTGGTGGCGGAGTCGTATACGTGGCGGTTGCGCCCACTTGTGTACTGTTCACATAGGAGGACTCCGTCCATGCGCCATTCGTCATCGTATTCAGGACGAGTTGCATCGTCACGGTTCCAGGCATCGGCACCGAGCTGATGTTGCCCTCGCCGGCGGCGGTTTCCGGCCCGCCAAAAAAGTCAGCCGCCGTATTTTGCACGTACATCCAGCCATAACCAACGACGGGGCTGTCGGTGAACCGCGCAAAACCGGGGTTATTGGTTTGCGTCGCAAATTGTGTGAAACCCATCGCAACCCAATCGTTCATGCTCGACGCCGCTGTCAACGAGGCGGTCATCGTATAGATATAACCCGGCTCCGGCGTGAACGGCACCAATGCGCAACCCGCATTGGTTCCCAGCGTGCCATTGGCGTAAACTGTTCCACACTGATTCGCGTTGTTGGTATAGGTGCAAATCCACGTGGCACTGGCGCCACCAACCAAACTGTTGGCCATGGTCGCCGCGCCTCCACCAATCGATATCGGCGGCAGATCAAACACGTTGGAATAAAGAATGGGACTGGAGTAATCCAACGACGTTCCTGACGGCGGAGTGTAGAGCGTGACAAAATAATTGGTCGACCCGGTCGCGTTGGTGACGACCAGTTCCAATTGATTGCTATTCAAATTCGCCGAAATATTTGGAATCGTCAGGGTCGCATTGAGCGTCACTTCAAGGTTGGTTGTGCCCGATTGCATGACTGCATCCGTTGTTAGGTTGGTCCAGTAATAACCGATTGGCGGAGAACCGAATGCAGCCGCAGGAATCGTCACTGTTGTACCTGGCGTATATTCGATATTCGTTGCCGCGAATGGAGGAACAAGATAAGCCGAAATGATGCCGCCATAGAGCTGGGCGACCTGGGCGCCGGAGAGAGCGTAGTTAAACAAGGCCACGTCGTTCAGCGCGCCTTTAAACTGATTATCGCCGTAGCTGGTAGCCGAAGTGGAACGCGCGCCAATCATGATCGGGATCAAGGAGTCGGGTTCGACACCGCTGCCCGGCGGAATGCTGGCCGAACCTTCGAGGATGCCGTTAATGTAAAGGTTGACCACGCCGTTGGATTCGTCGCATACACCCACCAAATGAACCCAGGTATTATTGCCGCCCAATTGAACGGTGCTGTTGGCATTGAAAGCCGTGCCCGCGGCATTTCTCACCTCAAACCGAGCGTCACCGCCAGAAGCGCCGTCATCCAGCGTAAATTCCTCCGCGTTAAAGTAACCCTTGGCTACAATGCCGCCGGGAGCCGGCTCTGTGCCGCCATTCTGAAAGCCGCCGTTCGCCCAGACCGACACGCTGAATTCCGCATTGCTCGGACCGCTAAAATCAACGTTGGTGCCAATCGAATTGGCATCGCACGAGGCGGGAGAGCCGTCAGGGCCAAACAGGGCAGCCGTTTCAGTCGGATCTGTAACGCTATTATAACCGGGCGTCTGAGCCAATTCTGTGTTGGTATAAATACCATTGTTTCCGCTGATGTAATCATTGCAAATTTCGCCGTTATTATATTGGTTGACGTCGTTGTCTGTCTCATTCAACCGCCAATAACCAACGGGTCCGAGAGACATAACCGTCACCGGGTAAGGCGCCGTGGGCGGCGCAATATATTGCACCAGCCACGTGTTGGTTGCGGTAGCGATGCTGTTGCTGGCGATGCAGGAAAAATTCGTAGGACTGTTCCATTGGGTATTTGGAAAGGAAAAAGTAGTGCCCGTCGCGCCTCCAACGGTGACGCCGTTGGTCTGCCAGAAGTAGCTCATCGGCTGCAGCCCCGTCGCCAAAACCGAGAAACGCGGTGAGGACCCGGCATAAGTCGTTACGCCGTTATTTGTCCCGCCAAACAATGTCATCACATTTGTATAAGAGATCGGGTCCGCCGTGGCAAAAGTCGGGGGACCATTGACGTTCAGCGCGGCAGGCGTGCTCGTGACCGCACCGTAAGCAGTATTGGTAACGACCACATAGTAGTTTGTGCCCGCATTGCCGGGCATCACGGGATTGATGATGAGAGAGGCATTGGTGGCGTTGCCGATGGCGACGCCGTTGGTGTACCACTGATAGAAGAATGGGGGAGTGCCCGCGGCCACTACCGTATTGGTAAATGACGAACCCTCGTTGACGTTCGCCGTCGCCGGGTTTTGTACGATCACCAACTGCGCGGCGGAAAGTGTCAAAGACAACCATTGGAACTCGTTGGGTGAACTCAAGAAGGTTTCGGTGAGCCCAAGCGCGGCGATTGTCGGATTCGCCGAATAGGTATAGTTTACTCCGGCCTGAATGCCATCCAAATACCCGGCAACGACCCATCGATTGCTCGGATTCTCGAACCAGGTCGTATCCAATACAAAAGTCAACGTATGCGTTCCTGTAGTGGGTTTGACAGTGGCAGATTGACCGGCCACCGATGTTTTTGGGCCTGCAAAAAATGACAGAGCACCGCTTGATTCAGTATAGATCCCCCAATCATAGCCAGTTACAGCATCAGTGAACCGCCCGTTGCCGGAGGCCTGATGCGCGTAGTTTTGCGCAAAACCAGCCCCCACCCAGGCGCCTGAACCCGGATTACCAATGAAGTTCACTGTGGCCGTCAAAATGTAAACCTGGTTGGAGGTCGGCCTAAAAGGCAGGATAGCGCTGTCGCCTTGCAGGGTGCCCATTGTTCCATTTGCGAAATAGGCATTGGTGTCGAGGCCTCCCAATACATCAATCCAGGCGGGATTATTACTGCCACCGTAGATGGCGGCGGAGTAATTGATCGTGGTGTTCGTGATATTCACCGTGGCCCCGTTAAAGGCATTGGAATAGATGAGCGTCGCTCCGCTCAGCGCGTTGGAATATTGCGCTTTCACAACGGAACAGGAGAATACGGCCATCATTCCCGCCACTAACAGTTTTGTCATTATTTTCATATAGATCTGATGATTTGGGATTTCGTCACGGTTTTGATTTATCTAAACACCAATCGATTCCTGCCAAAGCTTTCGAAACGGAATTCTCTCGGTTCTTCAGCTCTCCACGCGGCCACCGCCGCCCATGCACTCGGATCACCGCCGGACTGAATCCAACGATTCAATCCCGATCGGGCGCGATTCTTTCTCCGCTGTTCCAACAAATGGCGCAAACAGTAAATCGAATGTGACCCGGCGCGCTTGCCGCGGGAATGAACTTGCGCCGGCTCACCGCATCTCACGCAATATCCGGTTCTCGTTGCTTTGACTTTGACGGCCACAATTAATTTCGTTGAATGTGATTTCGAGAACTTCATCTTTATGCGGCGGGAGGCGTGAGCCGATCTTTTCCCGGGTGCCCGATAACGAGGAGCATGTCGCGCATATATGGATTTCACTGCTTAAGCTAATGTAGAAATGACTTGCCCGGTATCGCCTGTTTGGGCGAGCTAAACTCGACGAGCCCGCCTCGTGGCGCTGTCCCGGCTCACCACTTTCTTGTACTCACTCACGGCGCTCGAAGACCGGTCAAAAGCCTATGTTTCCTCCGCGCCGAAGGCACACCGTTTCTGTCCACGCGTTGCGTCTGTTCCAGCCCTCCATCCAAAACGAGTACCGACTCAGTCGATTCTGAAGCCGGGCCAGGCGATTTTCACACTATTACGATTGATCCAATTGGACTTTGCGGGAATGGACACCATGCCAATGTGACGGGGCGGCACGCCCCACCCAAATGGGTGATGGCCTTGATGCAACTCATGATTTACCGCGTTTTCCAAATGCCTGCGATGGAAATGGTTTTCGAATCCGCCATCCACTCCAAAACAAAATCGGCGGATTATCCATGCGAAACCGCTTTCTGTCCATTGGTGGAAATCAGCTCAAGTGGTATTGTCTTGGAACCACTGTTTAGAAAAAGCTTTGATGCCGATGAAAATCTGCCTGTTTGAATCTAGAGCAATTGTAGCGGTTCCACCTGCATTTGCGGCGGCGTGCGCAATCCACAGAGGAACGCTGGAACCTTGACCAACAGCGCCCGGAAAAAAACCGATTTAATCCCCAACCCCAACAATAAAAAATGAAATCGATAATGAAACTGCTAGTGACGGCAATGATGATCGTGTTCTGCTGCTCCATTACGGAGGCGCAATTCAGCTATTCCAATGCGTTTTACGGTGGGACGCTTATCTACTCCAATGCCTTTAGCGGGGGGGCGGTGGACATCAGCGGAACGGCGCCCACGTACATCAATCCAAACGCGGCCACATATGGCGGCAGCCTTGGCGCAACATTTTATGTTGTAACCAACAATGTTGCTACTGGTTCCTACGCATACCAAAACGGCACCCTCGGCGCGCACCTCAACAGTGTCCTTCTGCCGCTGACGCTGACGAACGGTTACGTATATAATTTCTCAGCAACGCTGACATTCCTGATTACTCCGCCGGCGGGCGGTTGGGGTGGGATCGGTTATGCGACCTCGTTGCCCGTCGGCAAGGGTGTTGCTGACGCGCGGATATCCGCTTTAGGCGGCAATCCGTGGACACTCCTAAATATGCTTGCCAATGGGGGTGGAGCAATTTTTGAAATAAATGGCGCTTCCCATGGCCAGGTGCCCAGTTTAATGAATGCATTGAACACGCCCTACGTCATCAACCTGCTGGTGGATACGACTACCACCAATTGGACCGCGGCTGAGTATGTTGCGGGCACCCTTATAAACACCTTCACCTATACTGGCCATCCCAGCCTCATTTCCTTTGGATATACCCAAACCACCACAACTGCCGGCGCCTTCCAATGGGGGCCTATAGCCATTTCGGCCGTACCGCTGGTCATCACAAAAGAACCGGTTTCGACGAGCGTTAATGCGGGATCCTTCTACACCAATACAGTGATAGCTGGTGGCCAGTCACCGTTCTTCTATCAGTGGTACACCAACGGCGTTGCTATCGGCAATGCTACGAATGCTTCCTTGATCCTCAACCCCGTGTCAGGGGACGAAGCAAGCACCAACTATACCGTCATTGTGACCAATGTTTATGGCGCGGTCACCAGCACGCCGGCGAATCTTGTCGTTTACACTGCTCCACAATTTTTAAGCGCGAACCCAATCACTTATACCAACCCAATGACACTGTTTGGAGGCTCAGGCGGTTACCTCGGCTCCTCTCCGTCATTCTCGATTAATGCGGGCGGGGCGTTGCCGTTGAGCTACTTTTGGCTGACGAACGGCGTGGCCGTGGGAGGCGCCAACAGTACCAATTTTACCTTCACCAATTGCCAGATGGGCGGTCCCACCAGCTTCTCCTGCATCGTCAGTAATGGTGTTAATACCGCCACCAATACCTGGACGGCGCAATATATCCCGACGCCCACGGCGCCCTATCCGCAATTGATTCTCACCGATGCCCCGGCTGCGTACTGGCGGTTGGATGAAACAAATTTCGACCAGACCCTGAATGAAAATGACGGCGAGGTTTGCAATGATTTCATGAGCGGCAATAACGGCATTTACACGAATGCCGCGCTAGCCCAGACCCCCGGATATTTCGTTGTTTCAAACGGGGTTGACGTCGTCACCGATCCCAACGAAACCGCAACCTATTTTGGCCCCCCCCTGCCTGTCCCCGGCGGAGCCTTTAGTGTCGGGACCAACGTCGATTTCAGCACTTTCACCAACGCCGAGTTCACGGTGTCGGTCTGGGCCAACGGCGGCTATCTGGGAGATTCCTACACTGAGCCGGTTAACGGCGGTCTGGTGGCCAAAGGTGGCTTCGGCACTGAAGAGTTTGCCCTCGACGACGGCGGCAGCGGCGGAGACGTCCGGTTTATGGTGAGAAATGCCGCAGCGACCCTGTCCGGCGCCAGCAGTATCCGCAATTTAAGCGGCGATGACAATTGGCATCTTCTAGTTGGCGTTTGCGATGAATCCAACGGCGTGGTAAACCTTTACATTGACGGCCTCCTGACAGCTCAAACGACCATTCCCAAGGGCAGCGGCGTGCTGCCTTCCGCTTTGGCGCCGATCACCATTGGCTTCGACGGCGGTGGCCAGTTCAACGGGGGGCTCGACGATGTGGCCATCTTCCCCTATGCCCTGAACGCCAACCAGGTGAATGCCCTCTATCAGTCAGCGGGCGGCGTCAATCCACTTACCTTTACCGCTCCAGTACCGCCAACCAATGTCGTGTGGAGGGTGAATCAAACCTTGACGATTCCCGCGTCTGCTCTTGGCGCCCCGCCTCTCGGTTATTATTGGACCAATGTGACCACCGGCGGCATTGTCTCAGGAACAGGTGTTCACGGCGCAAC
>DASXFM010000150.1:0-2354 GCA_036489615.1 Verrucomicrobiia bacterium
ATTGCGCCGAATTGGGGTGGAATACCCACCGCCACGCCCGTCGAAATCGAGGACCAGCACTACTACTCAAGCCCTGGCACATTCATTTCTTACGCAACCATGTACGACAGTTACAATCGAGCTGGACCGAAGGTGTTTGTGGGTGAGTACGCAGTCACCTCTGGTTACGGCACGTACGGCAATCTTTCCGCGGCGCTCGGCGAGGCATCTTTTATGACGGGCATGGAACGGAACTCGGACGTCGTGCTGATGGCCTCCTACGCGCCGTTGTTTGGCAATGTGAATGCCATGCAATGGCAACCAAACATGATTTATTATAATAATTCACAGGTATTCGGAACGCCGTCCTACTATGTGCAAAAGATGTTTTCGCTGAATCGTGGCAATGCGGTCCTTCCCTCAACCGTGACTGTGGTAACGAACACCGCCACGCCGCCGCACGGTACAATTGGCCTGGGTTCCTGGAATACCTCGGTGGAGTACACCAACATCGTTGTCACCGGCAATGGCGGAACGCTGTATCGAAGCGATTTTGTGAACCAGGGCACGAATGGCTGGAATGTGTTTAATGGAACGTGGAACACCAACAACGGGACCTACCAACAGACTGCCCAGATCGTGAACTGTTATTCGACCTATACCAACGGCGCCAGCACCAATTGGGCAAACTACACCGTCACCCTGCAAGCCATGAAAACCGGCGGGGCGGAAGGTTTTCTCATCATGTTCAATGTCCTGGATGACAACGACTGGACCTGGTGGAACATCGGCGGTTGGTCCGACACTTTGGATGGCGTTCAACAGGATGTCGACGGCAATACAACAACTTACGCCCAAGTCTCTCAATATATTCAAACGGGTGTTTGGTATTATATCAAAATTGTGGTTAACGGCTCCGAGGCGAAATGTTACCTGGGCATGAACTCGCAACAGGCGGCCACGAATCTGGTGCAGGATGTCACGCTGCCCGGCCCCACAAGTGGACTGTTGGTATCCTCAACCTACGCCCAGGCTTCCGGGCAGGTCGTTATCAAGGCTGTCAATCCCTACGGTACGGCTTCAACGACGACGTTTAATCTCAGCGGAGTGAGTTCGATTGCTCCGGCCGGGACATTGATTCAGTTGACTTCACCGAACGCAACGGACGAAAACTCTTTTTCCGCGCCCACTTATGTTTCTCCCGTTACCAATTCCATTTCAGTCGCCGGGACGAATTTCATAATGACTTTGCCGGCCAATTCGCTTTCCATCGTCCGGTTGACGGCAGTGGGAATTAATAATTACACGAGTCTGCAGCTTCAGTTTCAGTCACCGATCACTAATGGTCTTTCGGTGCCGTCCACCGTGCTGGGGCAGCAATCCGGCGGCTGGGTCAATCTGACTGCCAATTCCAATCATGCAATCGTCTGGTCTTCGTCGGACACCAATGTGGCCGTCGTGGATCCTTACGGAAATGTGACCGGCGTAGGCCTGGGAACAGCCACGATTGTAGCGAGCTATCCGGCGCTGGGGTTGTCTTCTTCCCAGGCGGTCCAGGTGATTTATATTTCGGCAACTCTCACGCATCGTTACAGCATGAGCAATGTTTCCGGGACGAACGCGATTGATTCCGTTGGGGGCCCCACGTGGAATGGCACGCTTCCTAACGGCGGCACGCTCAATAATGGCGTGCTCACTTTTTTGGCGGCGACCCAGCAATACTTGAATCTGCCGGGCGGCATCGTCAGCAATTATCCCGCGACAACCATAGATATGTGGGTTCCGGAAATTTCGGGTTCAGGCGGTTCGCCGCCTTTTGTCTATCTATTCGCTTTTGGTGATACGGATGGCAGTGGCGACGGGTATGACTACATATTCTTTAACCCAAACATTGCGCGGGCGACGATCAGTGCCGCGGACCCTGGTTTTAACGCAGAGCAGGGGGGTAATGCACCTTCGCTCGGGAATATCACGAACTTGCATTTGACGTGTGTATTCGACTGTCCAATCGGAACGATTCTGGTTTATACAAACGGCGCGCTTTCCGCCACATTCACAGGCGTTACCGATCCCTTGACCACTATCGGCAATCAGTTTGCCTACGTGGGGCGTTCACTTTATACGGCCGATGCCTATCTCAACTGGAGCCTTCAGGAACTTCGCATTTATAATGGCGCACTTTCGCCGTCTGAAATCTCCGCGAGCGACGCGTTAGGCCCGAACGAACTCTTGAGCAACGCAAGTCCCATGATGAGCACCGCCTCGGTGGCAGGCGCAAACTTAACGTTGTCCTGGCCGCTCGCATCGGCCGGATTTACGCTCCTCTCCAGCACGAACCTGCTGTCGGGTTCCTGGGCTCCGCTAGCCTCGGCAGC
>DASXFM010000202.1:0-6635 GCA_036489615.1 Verrucomicrobiia bacterium
ATCATCATATCCAGATACGTTGATTTTTAATTTGCAATCGAACCGGCTTTTCGTTATTCTATCATCCGATGCCGGACAAAATTGAACATTTACAACGTCTTTTGCGTGAGCGCATCGTCATTTTAGACGGCGCGATGGGCACGATGATTCAGCAGCGGAAGCTGGATGAGGCGGCGTTTCGCGGCGCGCGGTTTGCCGCGTGGCAGGGCAAGGAACTCAAAGGCCTCAACGACCTGTTGAACATCACACAACCGGACATCATCGAGGACATCCATCGTCAATATCTCGAAGCGGGCGCGGACATTATCGAGACGAATACCTTCAATGCCCAGACGACCTCACTCGAGGAATATGGGATGGAATCGCTTGCGAAGGAGATCGCGACGGCGGGTGCGGCCTGCGCCCGGCGCGCGGTCGAACATGTTGAAAATAAACAACCCGGCCGGGTTTGCTTTGTGGCGGGCGCCATTGGTCCGACGACCAAAATGTCCTCATTATCCACGGACGTTAACAATCCCGGCGCACGCGGCTGTACGTATGACGATTTGGTTGCCGCCTATTCCGAACAGGTCAACGGCCTGTTGGATGGCGGCGTCGATCTGCTGCTGGTGGAGACGATCTTTGATACCCTGAATGCGAAGGCCGCCTTTTCGGCCATTGAAGCCGTTTTCGAAGAGCGCGGGATTGTTCCGCTGCCGTACGGCACGAACACGCCCAAAGGCGGCAAGGTCGTTCCGATTTTAGCCTCCGTGACGTTTATCCAGGCCGGCAGCAATCGCGGTGTTACGGGGCAGACAGTTGAGGCGTTTTGGAATTCGATTTCGCATGTGCCGGTGCTTTCAGTCGGAATGAACTGCGCGTTGGGGCCCAAAGAATTGCGCCCGTTGATCGAGGAACTTTCCGGCATCGCGCCGGTGTATCTCAGCGCCCACCCGAATGCGGGCCTGCCGAACCCGCTCTTGCCCACGGGTTTTCCAGAAACGCCGGAAACGCTTGCCCCGCAGATGCGCGAATGGGCGGAGCTCGGATGGTTGAATATTGCCGGCGGCTGTTGCGGCACGACGCCCGCGCACATTCGCGCGATCGCTACGGCGCTGGCCAGTTTGCCGCCGCGCCCGGTGCCAACGACTGCGCCGTATTTGCGGCTCAGCGGTCTTGACGCGTTGACCGTCCGTCCGGAATCCAATTTTTTGAATATCGGCGAGCGCACCAACATCGCCGGTTCGCCCAAATTCGCGCAATTCATCAAGGCCGGGGATTTTGAATCAGCGCTGACCATCGCCCGGCAGCAGGTGGAAAACGGCGCGCAGGTTATCGACGTGTGCATGGATGAAGGGATGATTGACGGCGTGGCGACGATGACGCGGTTTCTCAATCTCATTGCGAGCGAACCGGACATTTCGAGGGTGCCCGTCATGGTGGACTCATCGAAATGGGAAGTGATTGAAGCCGGGCTCAAATGTCTCCAGGGCAAAGCGATCGTCAATTCCATTTCGCTCAAGGAAGGCGAGGAGAAATTCCTGCATCAGGCGAAACTGGTGCGCCGTTACGGCGCGGCGGTGGTGGTAATGGCGTTTGACGAGCGCGGCCAGGCCGACACGTTTGAACGCAAAATCGAGGTTTGCGAACGCGCTTACAATTTGCTCGTTCAGAAGGCCGGTTTTGCGCCGCAGGACATCATTTTTGACCCGAACGTTTTGACCATCGGCACGGGAATGGAGGAGCACGCGAATTACGCGGTGGACTTCATCGGCGCGACGCGCTGGATCAAGGATCGCCTGCCGCAGGCCAAAGTCAGCGGCGGCATTAGCAACATTTCATTTTCGTTTCGGGGCAACAACGTGGTTCGCGAGGCGATGCACAGCGCGTTTTTGTATCATGCGATTCGCGCCGGGCTCGACATGGGAATTGTGAACGCCGGGCAACTGGCCGTTTATGACGAGGTGCCAAAGGAATTGCTGGGACTGGTTGAAGACGTGTTGCTCAACCGGCGTTCCGACGCGACCGAACGGCTGATTAAATTCGCCGATTCGGTGAAGCAGAAGGGGCGCACCGCGGTGGCCGAGGATGAATGGCGCAAAGGCACCGTTGAGGAGCGGTTGGAACACGCCCTGGTCAAGGGCATTGTCGATTTCATTGACGCGGACGCTGAAGAAGCCCGGCAGAAACTGGGCAAACCGATTTCCGTCATCGAAGGTCCGCTCATGGCCGGAATGAATGTCGTGGGCGATTTGTTCGGCGCGGGCAAAATGTTTTTGCCGCAGGTGGTCAAATCGGCGCGCGTGATGAAAAAGGCGGTGGCCTATTTGCAGCCGTTCATGGAAGCGGAAAAGAAATTGAAGCAACAGGAATCGGCCGGAGGGCGCGGTTTCGCGGGGCGCATCGTCCTGGCCACGGTCAAGGGCGACGTCCATGACATCGGCAAAAACATCGTCGGCGTCGTTCTGGCCTGCAACAACTACGAAGTCATTGACCTGGGTGTCATGGTGCCGTGCGAAAAAATCCTCGCCACAGCGCGTGAAAGCAAGGCGGACATTATTGGCCTGAGCGGGCTGATCACTCCGTCGCTCGATGAAATGGTACACGTGGCGCGCGAGATGCAGCGTGAAGGGTTGAACCTTCCGCTGTTGATCGGGGGCGCGACGACAAGCAAGGCGCACACGGCGGTGAAAATCGCTCCCAATTACAATGAACCCGTCGTGCACGTGCTCGACGCCAGCCGCGCGGTGCCTGTGGCCAGCAGTTTGATAAGTCAGGAACAAAAGCCGAAATTCGCGGCGCAAGTGCGCGAGGAATATGCGCGCCTCCGGACACAGCATTCCGGGCCGCGGGTAAAACTGCTGGGCCTGGGCGAGGTCCGGGCAAAGGCGCCGCAATTGAAATTTGACGACCTGCCTGCGCCGGAGTTTACCGGCGTGAGGACGATTGCGCCGTCGCTCGAAGAATTGACCCGGTTTATCGATTGGTCCCCGTTTTTTCATACGTGGGAATTGCGCGGCGTTTATCCGAAAATTCTGCAGCATGAGAAGCACGGCGAGGAAGCGCGCAAGCTGTTTGCCGACGCCCAGGCATTGCTGGCAAAAATCACTTCGGAAAAGTTGCTCCGTCCGCAGGGCGTTTACGGATTCTTCCCCGCCAATCGCGCCGGCGATGATGTCGAATTGTTCACGGACCCGTCACGTTCGAAGGGATCGGCGACATTCCACTTTTTACGGCAGCAAATGGAGAAAGAGAATGGCGCGCCCAATTGGTGCCTGGCGGATTTTGTCGCGCCGAACGGCAAGCCGGATTATATCGGCGCCTTTGCCGTGACCAGCGGGCATGGTCTCGACGAATTGATCAAGCGATACAAGGCGGACCACGACGATTACAATGCCATCATGTCCGAGGCCCTGGCCGACCGGCTGGCGGAGGCATTCGCGGAATGCCTGCATGCTCGCGCGCGTAACGAGTGGGGTTACGGCCACACAGAACATCTTTCGACGGAAGATTTGATTGAGGAAAAATACCGCGGCATCAGGCCTGCGGCAGGCTACCCGGCATGTCCGGATCATACGGAAAAGAAAACCCTTTGGGAGTTGCTGGACGTGGAAAAGAATGTGGGCATCAAGCTTACTGAAAGTTTCGCGATGTGGCCCGGGAGTTCGGTGAGCGGGCTTTATTTCTCGCATCCCGACTCAAAATATTTCGCCGTGGGCAAACTCGGCCGGGACCAGATACAGGATTATCACTTGCGCAAAGGCATGAGCATCGCGGAAGTGGAACGATGGCTGGGACCGTACCTGGATTACGCGTAATCGAAAGGTTCCCGCGCCCCCGGACGGGCCGGCATGGCGCCTTTCAATCGCCCTGATTGTTGAAGTGACGGCCTGCTGTTTTGGATTTCGCGCGAGTGCCTCGGAATTAATTCGTCTGTTCCAAATCTGGACGGATAGCCCCACAAAGAGCAACGATGACGCGGGTTTTTAGGTCGTGGCATATGTAATGCTTTTGGCCACGGCAAATGCGTAGTCGCATCGGCAGCTCGTTATGTTACCGCTTGATTGTTCTTTGGCTGAGCAGTTTTTTGCTTGCCTGGCAAAGCTGGTGCAACGCGCAAAGCGTGAATCTCACGTGGAGCGCGAGCGCCAGCCCAAACGTCGTTGGCTACAACATTTTTTACGGCACCGTCAGCGGCACCTACCCCAATGAAATTTCCACCGGCAACGTAACGAACCTGACGGTCTCAGGTTTGGCGTATGGGGGCACCTATTATTTTGCCGCGGCGGCCGTCAACAGTTCAGGGATTCAAAGCGCGCTTTCGGGCCAGATCGCTTACACCGTTCCATTGTCAGTCCCTTCGCTCAGTATCACCAACGTGACGACCGGGATGCATGTGAACAGCTCCGCGTTTACGGCTATGGGAGTGGCCACTGATAGTGTAACCGTGGCGAATGTCTATTATTCGCTCAATGGCTCGGCCTATAACACGGCTGGGCTGAGCGGCACCCAATGGACCGCCTCGCTGATGCTGGCGTCCGGGACCAATACGCTGTCGGCGTATGCGGTGGATGTGAATAACAGCAGATCGGGAACGGATACGGTCACGATCGTTTATGCTCCAATGGCCGTTTTGACTGTTCAGACGAATGGCGAAGGGGTGATCAATCCCAACTACAATGGATCATCCCTGCAAGTCGGAACGGTTTATAGCATGACCGCCACGCCGATTAACGGGTTTAAATTCAGCAATTGGACGGGCCTGACCAACGGGACCTTCACAACATACACGAACGGGCAAACCGTGCAGTTCACGATGTTCTCGAACCTGGTCATGCAGGCCAATTTCGTGGATACGAACAAGCCATTTGTCAGCATCACCAACCTCACGCCGGGAATACACGTGGGTAATGGAACATTCACGGCGATGGGCATTACTACGGACAACGTGGCGGTAGCCAGTGTGCAGTATTCATTCGATGGCGGGGCCTTCGTTCCGGCTACGATCACTGGAAATGGTTGGTCGTCCGTGCCGCTCTCGCTCAACCCAGGCTCTAATTCTCTCGCGGTCTACGCAACGGACACCAGTGGCAATGTGTCCGCAACAACTACTGTAATTTTTGATTATGTGGTGAGCGCGGCATTGACGGTTCAGACCAATGGCGATGGAATTATCAGTCCGAACTATAATGGCTCGCTGCTCCAAATCGCCACGGGTTATAGCATGACGGCAACGCCGATCAATGGATTTGCGTTTAGCAATTGGACCGGCTCGACCAACGGGACTTTCACAACATACACAAACGGGCAAACAGTGCAGTTTACGATGGTTTCTAACCTGGTCATGCAGGCCAATTTCGTCGATACGAACAAGCCGTTCGTCAGCATCACCAACCTCACGCCGGGAGTGCACGTGGGTAATGGAACATTCACGGCGATGGGCATTACTACGGACAACGTGGCGGTAGCCAGCGTGCAGTATTCATTCGATGGCGGGGCCTTCGCTCCGGCTACCATCACCGGAAATGGTTGGTCGTCCGTGCCGCTCTCGCTCAATCCCGGCTCCAACTCTGTTGCGGTCTATGCAACGGACACCAGTGGCAATGTGTCCGCAACAACTACTGTAATTTTTGATTATGTGGTGAGCGCGGCATTGACCGTTCAGACCAATGGCGATGGAATTATCAGCCCCAACTACAATGGTTCGCTGCTCCAAATCGCCACGGGTTATAGCATGACGGCAACGCCGATCAACGGATTTGCCTTCAGCAATTGGACCGGTTCGACCAACGGAACTTTCACAACGTACACAAACGGGCAAACCGTGCAGTTCACGATGTTCTCGAATTTGGTCATGCAGGCCAATTTCGTCGATACGAACAAGCCGTTTGTCAGCATTACCAATCTCACGCCGGGAATACACGTGGGTAATGGAACATTCACGGCGATGGGCATTACTACGGACAACGTGGCGGTAGCCAGCGTGCAGTATTCATTCGATGGCGGGGCCTTCGTTCCGGCTACGATCACCGGAAATAGTTGGTCGTCCGTGCCGCTCTCGCTCAATCCTGGTTCCAATTCCCTCGCGGTGTATGCAACGGATACCAGCGGCAACGTCTCGGCGACGACGACGGTGAATTTTGATTATGTGGTGAGCGCGGCATTGACCGTTCAGACCAACGGCGACGGAATTATCAGCCCCAACTACAATGGCTCGCTGCTCCAAATCGCCACGGTTTATAGCATGACGGCAACGCCGATCAACGGATTTGCCTTCAGCAATTGGACCGGTTCGACTAACGGGACCTTCACAACTTACACAAACGGGCAAACGGTGCAGTTCACGATGTTTTCGAATCTGGTCATGCAGGCCAATTTCGTGGATACGAACAAGCCGTTCGTCAGCATCACGAATATCACATCGGGAATGCAGACGGGCAACGTAGCATTCACGGCGATGGGCATTACTACGGACAACGTGGCGGTAGCCAGCGTGCAGTATTCATTCGATGGCGGGGCATTCGTTCCGGCTACGATCACCGGAAATAGTTGGTCGTCCGTGCCGCTCTCGCTCAATCCTGGTTCCAATTCCCTCGCGGTGTATGCAACGGATACCAGCGGCAACGTCTCGGCGACGACGACGGTGAATTTTGATT
>DASXFM010000230.1:0-14728 GCA_036489615.1 Verrucomicrobiia bacterium
GGAAGCTTCTTAGTAAGGTCGTCGATGCGGTTAAACAAAGGAACCAGGTTTGGTTTTGGATTGGCGGTTGGCATGGTCTTGACCGCGGCATCCAAATCCGAGAGCGCGCCGAGCAAATTTATCTCCAAAGAGTCGTCCACCAGGAAAGTTTATCTACGATTGGCCGGCGCACAAGTTTGATTGATTTCAAAATGAGAGTAAGCTTTGTTCATGAAGGGGATGATCATGACCATGCTGGTCGCGCTGATGTTGACGGGTTGCGTTACACCGATTGACTGGAATGCACGAATCGGGGTCTATACCTACAATCAAGCGGTAGAGGATTACGGACCGCCTATATCATTGACGACTCTCAAGGACGGCTCGAACGTGGGCGACTGGATGACGCAGCGCGGCACCGTGGTGACGACCCCGGGACCCTACGTTTCCAACCCAGGTCTGTATCCACGCCGAGGATTTTATTCGACGACCTATTTTCCGGCGCAATTTTTGCGTCTCGAGTTCGGCGTCGACGACCGCCTCAAGACGTGGAAGGAATATTCCAAATAATCTTTTGCCCGGAACGCTTGGATGATTAACTGGTGACGTGAACGTGAACCTGGGCATTTGGAGCAAGCTGACCAACGTGGTCGTGGCGCTCGTGGTCCTCGCTGTTCTGCTGTTGATCGGGGAATGCTATCTGCCAGTCATCCAGGAAAATGCGCGAATGCAGCGTCAAATTTGGAAACTGGAGGCGCAACTCAAAACGGAGCAACAAAAGTCGCAACAATTGCAAAGCGCAATCGACGCGCTGCAAAATGATCCGAGGACGGTGGAACGCCTGACCCGTGAGAAATTGGGCTACGCGCGCCCGAATGAGACGGTGATTTACTTTGAAGGAACCAACCAGACGCAATGACGGTTCACGACCGTTGCTTGCAGTTTTGGAGATTTTTTAGATCCTCGGCCAAAAACTGAGTCACATCCTTGAATCGCGGAACGTTGTCCGGATTTACGGCCATCAATGCCTGGTGCGCTTCCAGGCTGGTACGGGTGATTTCCTCATGGGAAGGGTTGACCGGGTCCGGCACGCAAAGTTCGCCGGACAACTGCAGGGCGCCATTGATGATTTTGAACAACTGGAGGACGCCGAGGTTTTCGAGTAATTCCGTGACGCGCGGGTTTGGATTGGACAATTCGATGCCGTCCGGCGACACGGCGGGGTTGTTTAATTTGATGCCAAAACCGGCGAGGACGCCCAGAAAGGTGCTGTCCATCAGGACGCACTCGGACAAATCAATGATGAAATGGCCGTAGCCTTTTTGAATCAGCTCGGCCAGAAGGGTTTTGAAATCAGGGCTGAACGTAAAGTTGGCCCTGCCCGCGATTTTGACGCAGGCGAAATCTTTGCCGACTAATACCGACAATTTAGCCGATGGTAGTGCCATGTTGGGTTAAAGTCACTTGTTACGCCGCGGTTGCCTGGGGCGCTGCAATCTCCACTATTATTTGCTGCAACATGAACGCTTTGTCAAGTCCGCTGGATACCAGGCGCCGGTTGCAGCGCAGCAGAAGGTCCATCGCCCGGACAAGCTCCTCACGGCTATATTTTTTGGCCTGCGGCAGCGCCCGAAACAAAACGTAGGGATTGAGGGCCAATGGGTTAAATCGTTTATCAGCCGGCACACGGTCGGCCGGAACGCGCGCGAGCTGGGCTTTGAAACGGTTGTAGTCCGTTTCCGGCTTAATCCAGCCTTCCCGAAGCATTTCCTTGAGCATCAGCATGGCCCGCACTTTGGAAATCAGGCCATAGAGCAGGCCAATGGGCGATTTTTGGGAGTCAAATTTCATTTCCCAGAGTTCCTCATCCAGACGTTTCAGCAGCCGCGGCAAATCGCGATCTCCCAGCGCGTCACCCAGGGCAAAAGCCCGGGCCGTTTTATTTTGGGAGCAAACCGCGGCAACATCGGCAAGTTCGATCGCCTGCCGTCCGCCAACGAACAGCGACAGCTTTTCCGTTTCATTTTCAAGCTGCCGGGTATGGGGGCCCACGCGGGCGACGAGTTCAGCCAATGCCTCTTCGCTAATTTCCTTTCCCCGTCCGCGAACGGCGCTGCGCGCGGCGGATTCGGCCCGTTCCGCCCAATCCCGGTCGTCCGCCGAAAGCGCTTCAAAATTTTCAACCGACCCGATTTTTTCGAGGGTCTTGAAAAATGCCTTGCGCCGGTCCACTTTGCCCGCGCTGACCAGGAGCCGGACGTTTTCCCATTTAAAACCCTTTAATTCGGCGGCCAGATCAGCCAGGGCCTCCACCACCGCCTGGGCTGAAGCCGCGCGTTCTTCGCCTAAAAAGCTGCAATCGCGCAGCCACACGACTTTGGACGAACCGAAAAACGGAAGGGTTTGGATGGCCTCGCGCAGTTTGGCAATGGCATTGAGCGCGTCGCCGCTATTGGAGACGGCGCCATCAATGGTTTCCTGGTCCATGCCCCCGGATTCCGCGGACCATGCCTGGAAGATTTCTTTCGCGCGCTTTTTTACAGCGAATTCGTCATCGCCGCAAATGAACGCGAGGGAGGAAACGGATTTTGGAGCAGCCATCTTTATTCGGCGGACTCGCCGGCGCCGCTCTCGTTGATGCGGTTGAGCACCTCGCTCATGTCTTCGACCTGTTCAAAAAGTTCCGATGAGACAAAAATGGGTTTTTTCTGGGCCGAAGCGATGGCGAGACAATCGCTTGGGCGCGCATCCACTTCGACAATTTTCCTGGCGGTGTGCAATTCATTTTGCTGCTGCAAAATGAGCCGCGCAAAGTAGGTGGAATTTTTCAGGTCGGTGATCACGACTCGTTCGACCGTAATGCCAAAGCCCTGAAAGATGCGATTGATGAGGTCATGGGTGAGGGGCCGTTCCTTGGGTTGCTGGCGCAAAAACATGCCGATGATCACACCCATTTGCGGTTCCACATTGATGACAAAAACCTTTTCGTCGTTGCCCACAAACAGCGCGCAACCGTTATTGGCGGGGAGGATTCCGCGAATTTGGATGGGTACGACGTCGTTTTTCATGCTTCAAGTTTATCGGAAAAACCGAAAAAGACAAGTCAGCGCCTTCGTTTCCCCCGGGGTGAAAGGGCGGCGGCCGTCTTGTCACGCTGAACCGCCGCAGATCCGGGCTCGGGAGCGGGTTGCTTGTCGTCCAAAAACCAAATGGCAGCCGTTCCCAGAAACCACGCCGTAAAAAATGGATAATAGTACCGGCCAACGACGCTGCAGGCGAAATCAATAGCCGGTTGCAAATCATCCTTATGCAGGCACGAAACAACAAATGCCAGGAATGTAAAAATAGCCAATA
The DNA here is from genome assembly GCA_036489615.1 of Verrucomicrobiia bacterium. Lineage (GTDB taxonomy): Bacteria > Verrucomicrobiota > Verrucomicrobiia > Limisphaerales > UBA11358 > UBA11358. Next base: position 3,334 of record DASXFM010000230.1, read on the forward strand.
CCACCACGGATAGAATAGCCACCACGAGACGACCGCGGGATTTGTAAATAACGGTAAGGATGAGCAGTGCGACCAGGAGCCAGGGCAGGACTGCAAGCTGGTCGTTAATCAGGCTGCCCCAGCCGGCCCAATGGCCGGCCCATTGCAAATGGCTGCCGTCGGCCTGCCAATGGAAAAAGGTGGGGCTGAAAAAGCGGGCAAAAACTTCCAGAAACCAGACCTGCGGAAAACGGTGCAAGACTGCGCCCGGCGTCATCATGCCGGTGTGAAACCAGGCGGATTCAGCGTTGGGAACGGGCCTGGCAAGTCGATAAAGCAAATACGGCACAATGCAAACGGCGGCGGCAGCGGCGCATTTCCACAAAGTCCGATTTTTAAGCCATCCCCGTTGCAGCGCGAATGGCAACAAAGCGCAGGAAGTGAATGCCGCGAATATGACCCCTTCAAATTTAGTTGAAAAGCAACCGGCCAGGACGAGAACCAACCCGGCGGGCGCCAAGTCATTTTCGGCATAGAGCGCGCTCGCAATGAGCAGCGCCGCCATACTCGTGTAAAAGACCATGGGAATCGTTCCACCTTCGTTTCGGATAAACTCGATGCTCGCAGGCATGAAAGCGATCAGCGTGACGACGGCAATGGGCAACGGCCGTGGATACTTCCAAAGCCGGGCCGCTGAAATAATTCCGGCGCAGAGCGCCACCATCATCCAAAACGGCCAAACCTTGTTCACAAACTCGTCCACGCATCCCACCACTCCGTAATCGAGAGTGTAAAGACTCGGCACCAGCATGGGATAGTCCATATGGGCGTATCCCAGATTGACGTCGCGCAAAACCTGGATGAGATTATTTCCCTGTTCCAGATATAGAATCTTTGCTTTGAAAACCCAAAAGGCATTGGCGTCATATTCCAGCGTGCCTTCGAGGGTCGAGAGCCGCCCAAAAACCCACCACGAGCAAGCCAGTGGAAGCAACAGGATGAGCCACAAATGTACCGGGGAGCCTTTTATGGTCCTCGCCGCGGCGGGAAGTTTGAGCAGGACCAGGCCAAGTTCCACCACACCCCAGAAAATCGCGAGCCAGGCCAGAATGAACGATGCATCGAATCCGCCGAGCGCAGACAACAGGACCCCCTGTGAAAAAACGAGCATTCCAACCGCCAGGCCGATGGCAAATCGAAAGCCGAAGCCGAATTGAGCCGTAAATTCCTTTCCGAGGAGCAGCGCGGCAATACGCGCACCCGCCAGAGCGGTCGCGGGCGGCAAAATAAATGCGGTAATCTGGCTCATTCGGAACGCAGCTCGCCTTTGGGCGTAAGAGGAATCAAATTGGGCCGGTTGTCGGTAAACTCGATCATCAGATCAAATCCATTGCTTTGAACAACCTCCGGCGACTCGCAAGGAACGCCGTAAAATCCATCGCTGCCACTAAACGACTTGCCGTCCAACGAAATGTCAACTTCACGAGGGAAAAGATAATTCTTCAGGAAATAATAATAGCCCGCTTTGGGAAGATTTGTCGGCCCTAGCATTCCGCTCACAAAAATACGGGCGTCCGGAGCCAGCCTGGCGTCCAAATTGCGCGCAAAGGCGGAGAGCGGAATGCAGTGGGAATCGCGGTCAACCCAATTGGTCATCGATTCGAGGACCGGCACCCGGCGATCCAAATTCGTGAGCGACAACTCGTTTTCAGGATTGTCCGCCCAATAGAACTGGAGCACGACCAGGCCAACCGCCACGACGCCCACCAGCAGCGCCACCGCAACCCCCGGCCACCGAACGGGACGAGGCGGCGGAGAATCTGGTCTTGCAGTAGTGTCCTTCAACAAGTCAGACAGTTTGTGGCAAGTCTGCTGGCTTTGAAATAAAAAAGTTCTTTATGAAGGTGTCGAAGTAGGCGTCCTTGCGGGGCGCGGCCATCAAGCCGTCGTATCGAAATCCCGGCACGTTGTTAAACACGAGCGCGGGGGATTTTCGAAATTTGACATAGAGCTGCTTCCCTTTGATAAGGTAGCCCACGGCTTCGAATGTGTCCGCGTCCACCGGAACCATTCTTACAACCATTTCATTCTGCGGTTTCATAATGTTCCTTTCTCCGAAGCCGCACATTTAATGAATTGCCGGGGGCCTGTCCAGTGAAATTTTCCGCCGCCTGCACACGGGCATTGGCGTTGGCGGATTTTTGCGGTAGGATCACGACGCGCAATGAGCAAAGCATTTTACATCACCACCGCCATTGATTATGTCAACGGCCAGCCGCACCTCGGGCACGCCTACGAAAAAATCATCGCGGACGTCATCGCCCGTTCGCGCCGCAGCCTTGGCCGGGAGGTTTTTTTCCTAACCGGCCTGGACGAACACGGCCAGAAAGTGCAACAGACCGCCCTGGCCCGGAAAACCAGTCCCCAGGTTTATTGCGACGAACTGGCCGCGGATTGGAAAGCGTTCGCGAAAAAGCTCGGCCTGACCAACAACGATTTCGTGCGCACGACCGAATCACGGCATCAGAAGACAGTGCAGGCCTGCCTCGAACGCGCCCACGCCGCGGGGCATTTTTATAAAAAGACCTATTCCGGCTTTTATTCACTGAAGGAAGAAACTTTTCTGACCGCCAAAGACCGGTTGCCTGACGGCTCCTTTGATCCGTCCTGGGGCGAGGTCATTGAATTGAAGGAGGAAGACTATTTTTTCAGGCTCGGCGAACATCAGCAATGGTTGATGGATTATATTGCGGAAAACCCGAATTTTGTCGTGCCGGAATATCGCCGGAACGAGATGATTGGCCTGCTCAAAAGCAACACGCTGGAAGACCTGTGCATCAGCCGGCCCGTGTCGCGGCTGGGCTGGGGCATCCCCATCCCGTTCGATCCAGAATACGTAACGTGGGTATGGTTTGACGCCCTCGTAAACTACATTTCCATTCCCGCCGCGCATGGCGACCGGACCGTCAAGGCCGTCGTTGACCCGGACGGCGCCGTTTCGGATTCCGGCCTTTCTCTGTGGCCGGCGGACGTGCACGTCATTGGCAAAGATATTTTAAAATTTCACGCCGTTTATTGGCCAATCATGCTCAAAGCGCTTGGCCTGCCGCTTCCCAAACAAATTGTGGTTCATGGCTGGTGGCAAAAGGATGGACAACGGATGAGCAAAACCACGGGCAACGTGGTTGATCCGATTGCCGTGATTAACGAATGGGGCCTGGACGCCTTCCGATATTACGTGTTGCGCGAGCTGGACATCGGGCCGGACGGAAATTGGACCGACGCCGGGTTCCGCGCGCGTTACTCGGCGGAATTGGCCAACGGGCTTGGCAATCTGGTGAACCGATCGCTTTCGATGCTCAAGCGTTACCGCAACGGAGTCGTGCCGGCCAGGTCGGACGAACTTTCAGCGGACGCCGGCAAGGCGATGGACCAGACGCGCGCACAGCTGGAACAATTTGAACTTCAAGGGGCGCTCCAAAGCATTCACGCGCTGGTGACGCGCGCCAACCAATACGTGGACCAGACCGCGCCGTTTAAGCTGGCCAAAGACCCGGCACAGGCAAAGCGGCTGGATGAAGTTTTGTATAATCTGGCGGAAACGTGCCGGGTGCTGGCGGTTTTGTATCAGCCGTATTTGCCCGAAACATCCGCGAAAATCTACGCGCAATTGGGTTTGGGAGGAACGGCGGACAAGTTCGCCGACGCGGCCTGGGGCCAGCTTCAACCCGGCCATACGATCGGTGAAATCGCGCCATTATTTCCGCGGAAAGATGAGAAATGACGGGAACGCACCCGCGCTGTCTTGCTTTCCCATTGGATTCATGAGAATTTTAGGGCGTGGGTAAGCCGCACTCTCATTCACGCAAAAAACAGGATTTGTCCGCGCTGAAAAATCGATTACGCGGCCAATCCCGCAAGATTACCGGCCCGCGAGCGGCGATCCTGGAAATCCTGCGGAAACACCCCCATCCGCTGACCAACCGTGAAATCCTGGCCGAAATGCGCAATGGCAACGGCGAATGTGATTTGGCCACCATCTATCGCTCCATGCATCTGCTGGAGAAAATGGGCATTGTCAAACGGTTCGACTTCGGCGACGGCGCCGGGCGTTTTGAACTCGTGGGAGAAAATGACGACGGCCACCATCACCATTTGGTCTGCACCCGCTGTTCGGAAGTGATCGAAATTGAAGAATGTTTTCCCCGTGAAATAGAAAAGCAAATCGCCGCCCGAAACCGTTTTAAAGGCGTCACCCACAAGCTGGAATTTTTCGGAATCTGTCCGGAATGCCAGTGACGATTCTTTTCTAACCCGGTTGCCGGATGAACAGCAACTGGCGTTTTTTAAACAATCTGACCAGGATTGGCCCTAAGCCATTTCTTCGGCCAGCCAATCGGCCATATGGAGGAACTCTTTGATTTTTCTGCGCTCGTATCGGTTTTTTCGCGCTTTTTTGGGCTGATGTTCTGTCTTACGAAACGGATGTTTCGGATTACGAACTGCTTCGCCGATGACTTCGAGTGTTTTCATCATAGCATTAACCCTTTCACTGCGTAATTAAGCGGAATCCATGCCAACTTAATCAATTTTGCCGCTTCAACTCTTGCTAGCGGCCACACTAAATCAGACGTTCATTCCGTCCCGATGTTCAAACAAAATTACTCAAAGCTAAATGAACCCGACTGCCATTCCTTCTCACTCTTTGTCGAAACCATTTTTAATCCCAGTTCTTCATACCCGCGGCGCACCTCTGAAAACTCCGACTTCAAAATCCCCGCCAGCACCAGAATGCCGTCTGGCTCCAATTGCGCCGCTATTCTTTCCCTTTGTGATATCAATAAACCCGAAATCAAATTCGCGCAAATAAAATGATAACGGCGCTTTGGGCCCTTCGGCAGCCGTGTTACGTCGCCGCGAACAATCCGGAGATTGACGGAGTTTCGCCGCGCATTGGCGCGCGCGGCGCGGACGGCGACAGCGTCGTAATCCAAAGCGTGGACCGGGGCATAACCCAATTTTGCCGCGGAGATGGCCAGGATTCCTGAACCGGTCCCAATATCCAGAAATGCTTTTCCGGGCTTCCGAAGATTATCACGCGATTGCACGAGATTACGGCGGGGCGAATGCCTGGCAATTTCGCTCAAACAAAATGAGGTGGTTGGATGCTGACCGGTTCCGAAACTTAATCCCGGGTCGAGGATGACGACAGCCTGGTTCCTTCGCGACTTCTTTTTACTCCAGCCAGGTTTGACCAATAACAAGTCTCCAAATTCAATCGGCTTGAAATGCCGTTTCCAGGATTCGGCCCAATCTTCTTTTCGTATTCGCGCGACCGAAATTTTCGCCGGACCGATTTCAATCAGACAATCTCTAATCCGGTCCAGGCCCTCCCTGACTCCTTGACGAGCGTTTGAACCGATCTTCCCCGGCACATAAACGCAGACGCGGCTGATTTGGGATTCGAAATCAAAATACGAAGAAGCCGGACAACCAAATAATCCGCCCAACATCTCGCCCACGGCATCTTCAGCCTCGGGCGTCGTAACCACGGAAACGACCCATAGCCGCCCGCGCGTGTTCATGCGAAATTCGGCGCGTCACGCCAGGGAGTGAAATTGAGCAGTTCAATCTCCGCATGACCGGGGCGCAACGCAATTTGCGTGGCCCCCGCATATTCAATTTCGAACATGTTGGTGCGGGGCAGTGGAATATCAAGAAGGATGGATAGAATCATTCGGATCACGCCACCGTGGCAGAAAATGCCCACAGTCTGTCCCGGCTGCTTTTTGATAATTTCGCGCAGGGCGGGCTCAACGCGCGCGCGAAATCGGGGACCGTTCTCACCATTGGGGGCCGCGCCGCGTTCGATGTGGTCAAGCCATTCATGCGTCAGCAACTGGAATTTTTGGCAGACCTGCTCCCAATTCAATCCGGTCCAATCCCCAAAATCCACCTCGCGCAGGTCTGTCACGATGGTCTGCGCGGGCGCACCGTTCATCAAAAATGGCGCGAGCGTTTGCTGCACGCGTTTCATCGGGCTGGCATAAATAGCGTCCAGTTTCCTCGTGCGGAGAAATTTCGCCAGCAGGGCGGCCTGTTCGTGGCCACGGGGCGACAGGTTCATATCAATCGTGCCGCCAAAGATTTTGTGGTAACGAACTTCCACCTCGGCGTGGCGCACCAGCAGGAGGCGTGTGGGCAGATTGGACATAATCCCGGTCAGCCTTTCAAAGCGCGTTGCTGGGCAGCGAGCAAGTCTTTAATGCCGGTCTTGCCGATCGCGAGCATTTCCGCAAGCTGGGTCTCGCTAAACGTCGCCTCTTCCCCGCTGCCCTGGATTTCGATGAAATCGCCCGCCGAATTCATCACCAAATTCATGTCAACGGCTGCGGCGACGTCTTCGGTGTAGCACAAATCCAGCAATGGGCGGCCTTCGACGATTCCAACGCTCACGGCGGCAACCGGATTCAGAATCGGACTTTGCGTGAGTTTTTTTTCAGCGATTAACCGGTTGATCGCAAGTGAAAGCGCGACAAAGGCGCCGGTAATGGCCGCCGTTCGCGTTCCGCCATCGGCCTGCAAGACGTCGCAATCGATCCAAACCGTTCGTTCGCCAATTTTTTCCAGGTCCAGGCACGCCCGAATGGAGCGCCCGATCAGACGCTGGATTTCCGAAGCGCGTCCATCCAATTTGCCCTTGGCCACGTCGCGCGGTTTGCGATCGAGGGTGGAATAAGGAAGCATGGAGTATTCTGCCGTCAGCCAGCCGCCGACGACTTTTTGCTCTTTCATCCAGCGAGGCACCTGTTCTTCCACGGTCACACCGCAGATAACGCGGGTGTTACCCCACTCGATAAGTGTGGACCCGGTGGCGTGGGGCGCTATGTGGTTTTGGAAACGAATAGTGCGCAGTTGGCCCGCAACCCTGCCATCCGCGCGAACAAAAGAATCAGCCATAATCAAAAAATCTCGAAAAACTTCCGAACGATGTTAAGGGTTGAACCTACGCAAATCATGACGGCGAGGCGAGCTATTTTCGGTTCGGAAATAGTCCGCTGTGCCATCGGCCGCAGGCCAAGGAAGTTGGCAAGGCTAATCTCTTGCCATATCCCGCTTGCTCCCTTAACTTTGCGCGTTTGAAAAAATTGGAACGGCCAGTCATCCCCCGCAAGACGATTTATCGTCTCTCGATTTATCTGCGGTGCCTGGCACGATTGAAGGAGAACGGCATCAGCACGGTTTCCAGCGAAGCGCTGGCGAAGGCCGCCGGCGTCAAGCCCACCCAATTGCGCAAAGACCTGGCGTACTTTGGCACTTTCGGCACACGCGGCCTGGGTTACGACGTGGGCGCTCTCTCCAAAAGGATTTCCGATAAACTGGGAACATCTCGCCTGCAACCGGTCATTCTTGTTGGCGTCGGAAACCTTGGCCTGGCTCTGCTTTCTTATCGCGGCTTTGAAAAAGAGGGGTTTGAAATCGTCGCCGCCTTCGACGCCGATCCGCGGCGCAAACGCGACAAACAAATCAAGCAACCGATTTATGGCATGGACGACATGCCCGGATTCGTGAAAGAACAAAACATCAAGATGGCCATTCTCACTGTGCCTGCCGCCGTGGCGCAGGAAGTGGCGAACCATCTGACGGAAGCGGGCGTCGTCGGCATCCTGAATTTTTCGCCCATCGTCCTGACCGTATCCGAGGAAGTCATGGTGAACAATGTCAACCTGGCGATTGAATTGGAAAACCTGAGTTATTTTACGCAGGAATGATTACTTCCGATGCCTCGATATCAGATATTCCCTGAATTTTTCGTAATCCGCATCCATCCGGTCATAGTCCTCGGGCAATTTTAACGCAGCCTGCATCGCGGCGGGAACGTCCGGCGACCAGCCGAACAATTTCTCAATCTCTTCCGGAAATTTGGCCGGGTTTGCCGTTTCCAGGACCACCGCCGGGGCGTTGCCTCCCCTGCCCGCTTTTTCTGATTCCAGCCAGTCCTCAAAACCTCGCCAGGCCACGGCGCCGTGCGGTTCCAGCAACAATTTGTATTTACCCCAAACTTCCTTGATGGTGGCACGGGTCCGTTCATCGGAAATCGAACTGGAAAATAAATCGCGACGCATGGCAGCCAGATCCGGTTGACGATGGATTTTGCCGGTCTCATCCATGCGCCCGCCATAGATCGCCACCAATCGCGCGAGGTTGCTCGGATGGCCCACGTTCATCGCATTGGAAAGTGAATTGCGCGAGGGCGAGATCTTTTCATAAGTGCCGCCGGCCATGAAACGCGGGAACGCATCGTTTTCATTCACTGGCACGATGATTTTTTTCACCGGCAACCCCATTTCACGCGCCACAACGGCACCCATCATGTCGCCGAAATTTCCACTGGGAATCGAGAACGCCACCGGTTCCCCGGGTTTGGCCACGCGCGAAGCCGCGTAAAAGTAATAGACGCTTTGCGGGAGCAACCGTCCGATGTTAATCGAATTGGCCGAGGACAAGAGAATGTGTTTCAGCGCCGGGTCCGCAAACGCGCGTTTGACCATGGCCTGGCAATCATCGAATTTTCCATCAATCGCCACCGTCCGGATGTTGTCCGACAGCGTCGTCATCAATTTGCGCTGGCTCAAACTCACTTCATCGAACGGGAACAGCACAATGACGCGCACACCCGGCACATTGTGAAACGCGTGGGCCACCGCCGAGCCAGTATCGCCACTTGTCGCCGTCAGAATTGTAACCGGCTCGCCATCGTGCCGCAAAAAATAGCCGAAAATCCGCGCCATCATTTGCGCCGCAAAATCCTTGAATGAGGCCGTGGGCCCCTGGTCCAAACGCATCACAAACACGCGGTCATAAACGTTTTCCAGCGGAACGGAAAAATTGTAGGCGTCCCGGCACATGGCCGCCAAATCATCCAATGAAACGACGCCTTCGGTAAATTTTGACAAAACGCGGAACGCGATTTCGTGATACGGCAGATTGGCAAAAGCGGCGATTTCATCGGGCGCGAGCGCAGGAAATTTCTCAGGCAGATAGAGTCCGCGGTCCGGCGCCAGACCAGCCTGAAACGCCCCCCGCAAATCAACCGCAGGGGCCTGGGCATTGGTGCTATGAAAAAGCAAAGGCATATATTCTCAGATTTCGCGCGAAGAACGCGACGGGAGCGAAGGGTGCGAAGACTTTCTAAAATCAGCCTTCCCGATCTGCTCTTCGTTTAATTCTATTTGGGGCTGATTTGACATCCTGACTTTCTTCGCTTCCTTCGGGGCCTTCGCGCGAAATTATCCGTTAAAATTCTCGACCCGAATCATCACGGGCCGGCCTTTCACCGCGGGCAGCTTGCCGATTTTTTTCAGGGCGCGGATGGCCGCGCCATTGGGCGCCCGGTGCAGCATAAAGATTAACGGCACGCTCCGGCCTTCGTGGCCTTCTGGTTGGATCACGGATGAAATGCCAATTTTCGATTCGCCAAAAATGGTCGCAATCTTTGCCAGTACACCGGGACGATCCACCACCTGCAACCGCACAAAATATTCTGATAGACAATCCTCGATCGGCAGCGCCGCGCCTGCGCACTCGTGCGGCACAAATGGCGGCAGACGCTGCTTATTGCCAAATTTCAGGTCCAGCGCCGCATCAGCCAGATCGCTCAGCACCGCGCTGGCCGTCGCATCCTTGCCTGCGCCCCGCCCGTAAAATAACGAGTCTCCGACGATGTCCCCATGCACAAACACCGCGTTGAACGCATAATTGACACTGGCCAAAACGTGCGCATTGGGAATGAGCGTGGGATAAACCGAAACCTGCACGCCGCAATCGCGCCGACCGGCCGGGCCCGCCGATTCGATTTTTTTGACAATACCCAAAAGCTTAATTGTATAACCGAGTTTGGCGGCAAACCGAATGTCGAGCGCGCTGACGTTTCGTATCCCTTCGACGTAGATATGTTTTGGATTCACCCAAAAACCGTGCGCGAGCGAAGCCAGAATGCCGATTTTGTGCGCGGCATCGTGACCGTCAATGTCCAGGTCCGGCGGAGTTTCCGCGTAGCCCAAACGCTGAGCGTCTTCGAGCACGTTCGTGAAATCCGCCCCTTCGAGCTTCATCCGCGTCAGAATGTAATTGCACGTGCCGTTTACGATACCGTAGAGGGCCTCAATGCGATTGCCAACGAATCCCTCCCGCAACGATTTGATAATGGGAATCCCGCCGCACACACTCGCTTCGTAATACAAATTCGCGCCAAATTGTTTCGCCGCCGCAAAGAGTTCCTCGCCGTGAGCGGAGAGCAGCGCTTTATTGGCCGTCACGACAGGCTTACCCAGTTCCAGTGCCCGCAAAATTGCTTCCCGCGCAACGGTCGTGCCTCCCACGAGTTCAGCGACGATGTGAATATCCGGGCTCTCGACGACATCCCGCCAGTTATCGGTAAGAAGCGCGCGCGGAATCGCTTGGGCACGTCGTTTTCCCGGCGATTTGACGGCGACTTTGCGGACGTTCACGCCGACACCGATGCGCGAGGCCATGAGGCCGCCATTGCGCGTCAGCGCCTGGAAAACGCCGCCGCCCACCGTGCCGCCGCCGATCATGCCAAGATTCACTTGCTGCATCGAAAGCGCGAAGTGTGCCGCCAAAACGACCGGCGGACAAGTTTAGTTTAGCGCCAAAAGGGTCGCGCGAAAACCGCGAAGGGCGCGAAGGAAAATTAAAGCGAAAAGTCATCGCAAAGGTTCTGACTCATCTGCGGTCAGACCTCTAATTCTCCTGCCCTCGTTCGTGTGCCCTAATGTCCATGATTCTCACCATGTCCTGTAGAACCCGACTCCTCGTGGCCTTTGTCGCCTGACCCGGACGAATGAGAGTGCGATGGGGCAGTGTTTGATTCGGAATGTTGTTCCGGTATCAATTGAGGACCGGCGATATGGCCTTCCTGAGGTTGCGCGGGCGGGACGCTTCCGGCAGTCGGATTAAATTCGCGATGATTGACCGGCTGCGAGACTTTGTGCCGCCAGTGTTCGTGTGATTGCAATCGCGGAGACATGTAGACGGTTGCCGCGCCGACCGAATCAGCGGAATCAACCGGCGCCGGCGCCTCAGCGGAAACCGACCAGTAACTCGCGCCGGACGCCACGGGGCCCGGCGCAGACCCGGCGTAGTCCTGAGGCCCGGCGGTAGTTACGGTCGGCACGGGCGGGCCGTTTTGAGCGGCAGAATCCACATAAATGACGCTATTATCCTGTTCGTCATCAGATGGGTAGGTACGCGGGCTTTGGTACACAATGAATGATGGGGGCTGATGAGGGACGGGCTGCTGCTGCGTGGCTATGGGCCAGACTCCCTGTTTCAAAGCGGACTGGACATTGACGTTGAAATACGGACGATTGATCGCCAGCGTTTCGCCATCCGA
>DASXFM010000248.1:0-7873 GCA_036489615.1 Verrucomicrobiia bacterium
GAAATCAACCGAAAAAGGCGAAAGTGGTTTAGGACGGTATTTTACCTGCGGTTGAACTGGACAGACGAGAACAACCACGATTCACGTAAATCGTAAATTCGAGAGTGGGCCCCAGGACGCCCCCGTTTCAACCTTTCAACCCGACCGTTGCATTGAGACTCTCAAACAGTCCTGATTTGGTTATTCATTTGCGTCGGCGGGCGCTCCCTCACCCTAACCCTCTCCCGATGGGCGAGGGAATAGCGATCGAAAGACTTTCACGTTGCGATTGATCATCAGGACTATTCCGTCGCTGGTCATTTCATATTATCGGACGACCATTCTCCCTCTCCTGGGGGAGAGGGCCGGGGTGAGGGTGGATCGTACGGTTGGCTTGTTCCAAGCCCCATCGCCAAAAGCCACAAATACCAGAACGATTTTGTGTGTCTTTAATGCAACCCAATTGAGAATTCCATCTGGAAATGTCTGCGACAGCAACACTTGCATTGGAACGAACAACACGTTAAACCCAAATGCAATATCCGGGTTCTAACGCAAGTCAAGAGGTCTGGCCGCATCCATATCATCAAACGTCTGATTCTCCCCCGCCATGCCCCAGATAAACTTGTAATTACCTTCACCACAGCCGCAGTGGATGGACCAGTTCGGCGAGAGCGCCGCCTGTTCATTATGAACAAACAAGTGCCGGGTGCTTTGCGGTTCGCCCAGGAAATGCGCCAGGATTTTTTCCCCCAGATCAAAGTAAAGATAGATCTCGGTGCGACGCCAGTGCGTGTGCGGCGGGAACGAGTTCCAGACGCTTCCCTCTTCCAACGCCGTAAATCCCATCACCAGCTGGCAGCTTTGAATGCCGCCCTGGTGAATGAATTTATAAATCGTCCGTTTGTTGGCCGTGGCCTGCGAACCAAGCGCCACCGGCGCGGCATCTTTGGCCTTCAACATCGTCGCCCCCAGCGTCGCGTGCGCGGGACAACTTAAAAAATAAAATTTCGCGGGATTTTGGGAGTTGCTGCTTTCAAACACCACAGACCTCGTCCCTTTGGGCAGGTAGGCGCAGTCCAATTTATCCAGGGCAAACGTTTTGCCGTCGGCCACGATTTGCCCCGGACCGCCCACATTGATGGCGCCCAATTCGCGGCGTTCGAGAAAGAAAGATGCGCCCGTTTCCTTATGGTTGGGCAATGACAGAGGCGCAAGCGGCATCGCGCCGCCGACTACCAGGCGATCCAGGTCCGTAAAAGTTCCCGTGATTTCGCCGGGTTCAAAAATCTTCTCGACCAAAAACGTGTCGCGCAATTCCTTCGTGGACATTTGCGCAACGTCCCCCGGCAACGGCGAGCGGCGAATGGTATTTTGAAACATGGCTTCGTTTATTTGTAGGAGACGAGGCCTGCCGTTCGCGCATTGACCCCTTGAAACACTTTGACCATTAGCCGTATCAAACCATCGGCAAAACATTCTCCTTCTCCCTTTGGGAGAGGGCCGGGGTGAGGGAGAATCGTTCGGACGAGAATGCCATCCAGGTTCATGGTGAGGCGAGGGCTCTTATTTCGGCTCATTTTAAAGAAACCTCAGTTACGCCGTCGTCTCCTGTTATTAAACGGGCCTGCTATACTTCAATCCCGTACGCCTTAAGCTTGTTGTAAAGCGTCTGGCGTCCGATGCCAAGGCGTTTGGCGGCTTCGAGTTTATTTCCCTCAGAAGCTTTGAGCGTTTGCACAATGGTATTGCGCTCCACGCTTTCGAGCAGCGTATAACCGGAATCCGTCTCCTCAGCCATTTCAGAAACCGGCTTGGTATTGCTGATGGACAAGTCCGCGACGTCAATCTCCATGCCTTCGCAAAGCAGGACCGCGCGCTGAATCTCGTTTTGCAACTGGCGCACGTTGCCCGGCCAGTCAAAATCCGTGAGACGGCCGATGGCCTCCTGGTTGAAGCCTTGAATGTCCCGGTTCGCCTGCGCGGCAAAGCGCTTCAGGAAGACACCCGCCAGCGGCATGATATCGTCGCGCCGCTCGCGCAATGGCGGCAAATGCACCGAAATCGCGCTGATACGATAAAACAAATCCTCCCGCAGTTTGCCCTCTTTGATCGCCCCCTGGGGTTCGCGGTTTGTCGCCGCCACGATGCGGCAATTGGTCTTGTACGTGGTCTTGCCGCCTACCGGCCGCACTTCCTGGTCCTGGAGCACGCGCAGCAATTTGCTCTGCGTGTCCGCGGGCATCTCGGAAATTTCGTCTAAAAACAACGTCCCGCCTTCCGCCTGCCGGAACAGGCCTTCGCGGTCGGAGTGCGCGCCGGTAAATGCGCCTTTGACCGAGCCGAATAATTCGCTCTCGATCAGCTCGCGCGGCAGCGCGGCACAATTGATCTTGATGATTTTATTCTTGTTGCGCGGACTCAGCGTGTGCAGCAAATCAGCGATGACTTCCTTGCCCGAACCGCTTTCGCCCGTGATCAACACCGTCACATCGCTCGGCGCCACGCGCTCGACGGTGCGGACGACGTCCTGCATCGCCGGGCTTTTGAAAATCGGCGAGGCCGTGCCGCTCATCGTTTCGAGGGCGCGCCGCAGGGTCAGGTTCTCGGCGCTTTGCTCCTTGCGTTCAATCGCGCATTTGACGTCGGCCAGCAGCTTTTCGTTTTCAAACGGCTTGGTCAGGAACGTATACGCGCCGCGGCGGCCGGCCTCGATCGCCATGCTCATCGTGCCGTAACCGCTCAGCAAAATCACTTCGGTGTCCGGCCAGCGCCTTTTGATCTGCGTCAGCAGGTCCAGCCCGTCCGCGTCCGGCAATTTCACGTCCAGCAGCACGACGTCCGGCGCCGGCTGGGGAAAAAGCTTTTTGAGCGCCGCGCCGCTGCCGGCCTGCGACACCTCGTAATGTTCGCCCAGCACCGCGGCCAGAAGCTGGCGCAGGTCGTTTTCGTCGTCCACGACTAGAATTTTCGATTTCATGTTTTAACTTCTGTGATCTTTCGCGTTCCGTTGTCCTCCCGGACGCAGGCTTTCACAAAGCCCGAAAAAATCGCCTGGTGCTCCGGGTGCTGGACCAGTCGTTCGGGATGAAATTGCACCGCCAGAAAAAATGGCCATTGCGGTGCCTCGTTCGTCCCATCCGGTTTTAACTCCATCGCTTCGACAATCCCGTCTTCCGTTCGCGCCACGGCGGCGAATGGCTCCGCGGGTTCCAGGACTCCCTGATGGTGTGAGCTGTTCACGCCTAAAGTTTGTCTTCCTGTGATTCTGGACAGCAGCGAACCCGCTGTCAACGGAACTTCATGCGTCAACTCCTCGCCCGCCTTGTCCGTGCGCGCGTGATTCAGCGCCCCGGGCAGCTGGCTCGGTATGTCCACCACCAATTCCCCGCCAAACGCGACGTTCAACATTTGAAAACCCCGGCAAATCGCCAGCACCGGCTTGCCCTGTTCAAAAAGTTCTTCGATTAAAATCAACTCACGCAAATCTCGCGATTCCGCGTCCGGAGGCAACTCCACCGTCTTCAGCACTTCCGGCGGCAACTCTTTCGCATATAGCTTGGGATTGATGTCGTCTCCGCCAGTGAACAGCACCCCATCCACGCGGCGCACCGCCTCAGCCAGCGCGGCCCGATCCGTCGTCATCGGCGCCACCACCGGTATGCCGCCCGCCTCCAAAATCGCGTGTTCATATCGAAATGACACGCTGCTGGACGTGTCACAAAATTCGACACCTTTACGCTCCGTGCTCGGCGTAACCAAAATCAACGGCAATTGTAATGGTTTTTTCACGTGATTTTGACCTAAACCGCTTCCCACTCCCATGGCCCAATTCCTGCTAAAAACCGTTGCCATGACGACTCGGAATGTCAAACGAAGCGCGTTCTATCATCTGCTGAACACTATTACGCCCTGCAATCACAAACACAAGGCAGAACTGGACGTCGTCGGTGCGGTCGTTATCGTTGGTCTCATGCTCGCTATCGTCATTGTTGCGGCGATATTGGTTTAGAGTCCTGCGGTTACGGTCCAGGTTCGAAACGGTCAAACGTGGAAGGGTTGAAGTGTTGAGAATTCTTTGACGATTCAACCGTGTAAATTGCCCGAGCCCTCCAGAATTTCCCTGCATCTTGCCACAATCGTCCCCTGTCAAAGCCACAGTTTCGCCTCACCGGTCACGGTCCTGGCGCCTGTCCCGCCAGTTCGATGTTTCAGGCCACAGTGCCAGCCGTTCGCCGCCGCCACAGCCATAACACTGCCCCACTCAGACCGGCCAGCGCAATGGCGGATGGCTCCGGCACGGGACTGACGGCAATTCCAGTGGGATTATTCAACCCGGAAATCAGAGACCCATTGACCGTTGATCCATCTAACCCATACTCGCCGACGGTGCCAGCCGCACCGTTCACGACAAAAATGTCGCTCCCCGAAATCGCCACGCCATCCGAGACGTCCAACCCGGCAATCAGCGACGCATTCACGGTCGCCCCAGAAGTTGTGTATTCGCCGATGTAGCCGCCGCCGCCATTTTCATTGAAGACAAACAGGTCAGTCCCCGAAATTGCAAGGACGCCGGGTGCGCTCAACCCGGGAACTAGCGAGGTGTTCAGGGCCGTTCCGGAGGTCGTGTACTCGCCAAGGGTGCCACTGTTCCAACTCGTGACAAACATTTCGTCTCCCAAAATCGCTATGCCTTCAGGAACATCCAGCCCGGTAATCAGCGATGCATTGACGGTTGACCCGTCCAACCCGTATTCGCCGACAGTGCCATAATTGCCGACGCCGCTGCTGAACTGGTTCACAACAAACAGGTTGTTCCCAGAAATCGTGATTGCATCAGGATAATCCAACCCGGAAATCAAGTCGGCGTTGAGCGTAGCGCCGGAAGTCGTGTATTCGCCAATGGTGCCAGTCCAATAATTCGCGACAAACAGGTAGTTGCCTGAAATCGCGACGCCCCAAGGGCCGTTCAAGCCGGAAACTGCCGACGCACTGACCGTTGACCCGTCCATCCCAAATTCGCCAATGGTGTCGTTGCCAAAGCTTCCAACGTACAAGTCTTGCGCCTTGAGCGTGACGGCCAACCCACACACCAGCGCCAGGACGATGTTATAAATTTTCTTCCCGGTTTTCATGCTCAACTCACCTGTTTTTAGACTCACAAGACTATTAAATAATAAAATGAATTTTTGTCAAGCGGATAACGACGTTTTGCGTGATGGACAAGGCTGTGGGCCGAAATGTGCAGCTTTCTTGACTGAAAACTGGATGCTGGACGCTTCATTTTCCTTGACTTTATTGTCAGATTCTGCCATTACTGGGCTGCTTATGACCCTCAGAAGTGAAATCTTTAAGCCCTTTCTATGCCTGGCCCTGCTCCTCCTCTTCGCAGCCGGGCGTGCCCTGGCCAATACCGTGAACGTCTATTGGACGTCTGATGACGGATTTTCCACCGGTTCCGTCGTCATCAATGCCGGCGATGGAGTAAACATCGCCAACCTCGATTCCACCTACGATCTGGACCTCACCGGGACCGCTCCTGAAAGTTGGTACGCCGATGTGCCTCCCGAAAGCAGCGGTTCCTATTATTATGTGCCGATCGTTTATAGCGTTCCCGGAACCTATAGCTTTTCAGATGAATTCGGCGATTCAGTAACGGTCGTCGTTAATTCCACGGCCCCTCCTCCGCCTCTTACAGTAGCCATCACCGCGCCCACCAATGACGCCGTCTTTATCGTCCCCGGCGCGTTCACTGTCACCGTCGCTCCATCCGGCGGAGCCACGCCCTATGCCGAGGTCGATTTCTACGTGGGAACCAATCATACCGGCGTCGCTTACGGCTCACCGTATAGCGCCACCGTCAGCAATCTGCCCCTCGGAAGCTATAACGTCAGCGCCGTCGTCACGGATAGCGATTTCAATACGGCTACCAATTCGATTCAAGTCACTGTGCAACCCCTGCTGGTTACCAATTATATTGTGCCAGTGGTCTGCGGGAGTATTGACAGTAGCGGCAACGTATATACCGGGGGATATCTCGACGCTGAGAGCAGTGGCGATCAGGGTACCCTGGAGTTTGCCGAGTTCAACGTCGGCCAATGCATTTCGATTCAACTGGAAGTCAACGCCTACGCTGAACCGCTATGGAGCCCTCAAGTAAACATCTACGGCTTCGATGGCGGGAATGGTGCCTTGTCCATCTCCAACTACAATTCAGGATCGCTCATCGGAGTATTGTCGGTACCCGAATACCCCGGTTATGGCCGGGCACAAACGGTGGATGTCACTTCTTTTGTCAAATCCACCAAAGGTCCCTTTTTCGGCTTATATTTGATCGCCACCAGCGGCTCCGGCGATCTCTTTAGCTCCCTGAGCGAGAACTACGGCCTGCCCCCTGAACTCTACGCGATCTCCCTGGCCCCACCCCCGCCGCCAACTGTCGCCTTCACCGGCAATAAACTGCTCATCAGTTGGTCCACCAATAACGCCTTCGGAGCCACCCTCCAGACGTCAACGTCCATTGCCCCCGGCGCCGCCTGGGTGCCGGTTAACCTGACACCTACCCTCATTGGAAACCAATGGGTCGTTACCAATTCAATCTCCAGCGGCAACCATTTCTTCCGCCTCGCCGACAGCCAATAGTATCGATTGGATCGCTGCCTGCCATCGTCGCGAACTCGATGTTCAGCGTTCGATGTTTCTAAATATTCGTTTCTATACCTTAGGGGTTCCTTGGTAGCTTCCGAGCGAAGGATGGGTTCGACGTTCGATGTTTCCGCCGCCACACCCACAACATCGCCGCGCCCAGGCCTGCTACTGCAACCTCGGACGGTTCAGGCGCCGGACTGATAAAAATGTCCGAGGGATCATCCAGCACGGATATCAGCGATGCATTAACCAGTGACCCGTCCAAACCATATTCGGTAAGAGTGCCGGTCCCATCCACCACAAACAGGTCGTTCCCCGAGGTCGCTATGGAACCAGACTGGTTAATCAGCGTTGCATTGATGGTTGACCCGTCCAAACCATATTCGCCGATGTGAATGTCCCCGTCTGCCACAAACACATCGTTTCCCGATATCGCCATGCTCAGGGGCAAATCCGGCACCGAGATCAGCGATGCATTGATCGTCGAGCCATCCAAACCATATTCACCAATGTTAAAGCCGAATAGATTTGCTACATACAGGTTTCCTCCCGAAATGGTCATGGCGTCCGGGTAATCCAACCCGGTAATCAGTGACGCATTGATCGTTGACCCGTCCAGGCCGTATTCGCCGATGGTATTATTCCCAATGTTTGAGACATACAAATCGTTCCCCGAAATTGCGATGGCACTGGGCACGTCCAGCCCGGAGATCAGCCCGGTATTGATTGGCACCCCGGCAGTCGTGTATTCGCCAATAGTGCCGGCATTCTCATTCACGACAAACAGGTCGTTTCCTGAAATGGCAACGGCTATCGCTTCATCCAACCCGGAGGAAATCAGCGAGGCATTGATCGTTGACCCATCAAGCCCGTATTCACCGATCGATTCGCCTCCGGAATTAATAACGTAGATGTCTTGCGCCTTGAGTGTGCCGGCCAATCCACACACCAGCGCCAGGGCGATACCATAAATTTTCTTCGCAGTTTTCATGCTCAATTCACTTGTTTTTAGACCCACAACATTAATAAACAATAAAAGAAATTATTGTCAAGCAGAGAATGACATTTGGCACGAGAGACTGTGGACTTTGAACTATGGGCTCCAAACCGGTTAATTCTTCCTTTTCCCTTTTTTAGTTCCCCACTGCTCTCCCACCATCGACGTCAGTTCGCCCGCCGACGAAGGCTCCGCCACTTCGATGTTCGATGTTGAGCGTTCAGTGTTCGATGTTGCCGCTGCTTCCGT
>DASXFM010000266.1:0-9736 GCA_036489615.1 Verrucomicrobiia bacterium
CTGCCGCTGCATCATCTGGGTGGTCAATGGTTTGATAAAACCATGCCAGATAGATATAGCGTGAATAGCTGGGCTTTTTTTCAACAAATTCAACAAACGCCTTCGATGCGTCAGTGAATTTCCCATCGCCGCTGTCCCATAAAGCAAGCGTAAGACGTGGCCACCACCCATTCGGAATATCTTTAATGGCATCAAGACAAGCCTGGCGCACGCGATCGGGCTCGTAATTCAGAAGAAATCGCACACGTCCCTTATGGAAGTCCAGATTGGCAGGATCGGCGGCAATACGGCGCGAATATTCTGAAAGAACATTGCTTTCAAAATCTGTTAAGGGTATTCGAGCAGAGGCCGGTAGAGCAAAGCGGACCAGCGACAGGTTGGGTGAACCTTCGCTTTGAAAATATAACTCCCAATAATTTGTATACAGGCTGAAAGCGTTTGGAGCTAATAGGAGGAGATAACCGTAATGGTAAAAGCCGCCGCCAAATTCGATAAGTGAACGGTCGGAATCGAATCGTCCATATGCATCCTCATTTAGCTGCGGGATCGGCTGCGGCAAATACGCGCTGCCCACCTCGTCTGTCAATTTGAGAGAGGAGATACTTTGGCAATAAAGCGCCAGATTGGTGGCGAGAGATTCATATACCGCGGGACGTTTCATTTGCTTTTCCACTCCTCTTATTCCCTGCATGCTCAAAAAAATCCCTATAATCATGACGAAAGACGGCATGGCGAAGGCCAAAATCAAAATGATGATTAGGCCAAGAATCATTTTTAACCAGGCCGGTTTTTGCTCTGCCGGAGCTGTTCGTCGGGCGTAGATTATTCCAAGAAGAAAACCAAAAATTGCGGAGGTTGATGAATGGAACAAAATTGAGCCAGGAATTCCGACTACAATTGTTCCGAGCACAAGCCATCCCAGAATTTGAAGAGCTTGCTTCAACACTATATGCCGAAAGAAAAGCAAATAGGCCAAAGGAAGAACAACGGCTCCGATTGGAGCTGCTGTATAAGCCATGAGGAGCAGATCAAACTTGAAAAATGAAGAAAAATCGGAAACCGGCGAGGTTGAACGAGTTAGCAGACCGAAAAGTATGCCGGCGACAAGGATAACTGCCTCATACAACATTGCACCAACGGCTCCGATCGGAATCGCCGTAATAACAAACAGTGTATCTTTTAAAAAGGGGTGATTGGCCTTCATAGTCACTGGGATCCAGCTATCTTTGGGCAACCAAACCAAATTCTTCCCGCCTAACCCACCCCGTCTGCGATTCCGTGCGAATCAAATAGTAATTTCCCAGCGCCCGAACTTTGCGCGCCGGTTCGCCCGAGGTCAAAGTTGAAGTCACCTCGCCGTCCTGTGTCGGCGTCAGAAGCAGGGGCGCGTTATCGTCCACCACAAACCCGAGGTTGGTGCGGCTGATGACGCCCCAATTGGCGGCCAGACTAAACAAAAAGATACAAATGCCGAACGCTGCCAGGGTTTGGTGCCAACCTGCTTTTTGTCGGCGAAAAACCGTCGGCAGAAGCATCATGCCCACGGCCAGCCAGAGACTGGCGCCCGCGAGCCATAACCACGCCGCCGACGGCAGCCAGCTTGACAGTGTTTCAAACCATTTCAGCTGCGGCGCGTCCAATTGCGTCACTTGCCGCGCAAAACGGAGATCCTCCCCGGCGGGTTTGTTAAACGGGTCAATCCACTGTGCCCGTTCCCAGGCCAGGATTGCTGAACCGGCATGGCCACGCTGCCATTCCGCCAGGCCCAGGTTGACGTACGTTCCGGCCGCCGGACGAACGGTGGCGGCCTTTTCAAATGCCTGCGCTGACCCCGCAAATTCTCCGATGCGATACGCTGCGACGCCTTCTGCAAACCCGCCATTGGCCGCCGCGTGGACGCTCGCCAGAGAGCCAGCGAGGACCCCGAGAAAAATGACGACGGCGATTCTCACAATTTTTCCTCCAGCTTCAGCAACACGGCGTCCAGGTCGGACTGGAGCGCGGGCAAATCGGCCTGCATTTGAGGCGTCAAGGCAAAGCGCGTGTCTGCCGCCCCAAAAAATTTGCGTACCGTTTCACCGGCCACGCCGCCGCGGTCAGTCTCATCAAGGTGATTCAATACGTCGGCGCAGACCAGGGCCTGTGGATGCGCCGCATAATGGGGTGCGGCTGCGATTTTCATCGCGTTCGCCCCATGGCGGACGATGGCCGCGACGTCACCGCGCCTGGCGGCATCACGGAGCCGGCGTTTTTCGCGCCGCAAGACGCGGCGCGCTTCCCTCCGCCGGACGATGTCTGGATGCGCTTCCAAAAATCGCCGTCGTCGGTCCCATTGCCACAATCCTAGAATGCCCAATATGGGAACAACCTGAAGGCCGATAAATCCGCCGCGCAGTTGCGGGGGAACAAGGCCGGCAATCGATTTGCCGGGCGATGGCGATAACCCGCCCAATTTCAGTGCCGGGCCAGGCGCAAATCCGGCATCCACGGCCCGCATTTCAGTAGGAAGTCCCTCCGATGTCACTGTGACCGGCAGAGAGGGAATGGTCAGATCGACATAAGTCCCTTTTGCCGGGTCAAAACTACTGAACGGGATTGCGGGAGTCTGTCGCGCTTTATCGGTCAGCGGGATTAAGGTGAAAGAACAATCCGGCGGATTATCGGGAATGATTTCCCAGTCATTGTCAGCGGGCGGTTCTGGCGCCACGAAGCGATTCAAAGGATCATCGTTTCGGAGGGCCACGGTGAGTCGCACCGGTTCGCCTACTTGAATCCGATTGGTTGAAAGCTGCGGAGTGCCGAGAGAGAAGGTCCCGATTGAACCATTGAAATCGGCCGGGCGGCCGCCGGCAGGTAATGGCCGAACATTTACTTGAATAGGACTCGACGTGAGAAAAACGTAGTGCGTCGGCCCGGCAGGAATGGATACGTGGGCGGTAATCGTAATCGGACCAAAAAATTCCCGGCCTGCGGAGAACGCTTGCGCGGAAAGCGCCACTGGCCCGGCTGTGATCGGGGTCAGGGTGATTTCATAGACATACGCGGGAACGGCATGGCCGTCCAGGCCGATCATCTCTACAGCCTGTTTCACCGTCGTGAGATCGCTGATGAACGCATCCCCGTTGAACTGGACTTCTCGGAGCGCCTCAATTTGATTTCCGTCAAAGGCGGACAATATGACTTGGGCGCGAAGCGGTTGACCGAGAAAAACATTGGTCGTCGAAACGTCCAGTATCAGGCAGCGCGCTGATGGCTCGGAGGCGGAATTTTCCACATCCAGGCTGGCGGCAGGAATTTGAACCGGTTTGCCGTCAACCATCACTTCGAAGCCCGGGATGGTAAAATGTCCGGCCGCCGCAGGCCGCACTTCGTAGAGAAATGAGGCGAGCGGACGGAACTTGTTCATGAGAAACTCTGTCAATCGACCCTGCAAAAAGCGCCCGAACTTTAACTGCTGTGGGGCGGAAATGTTGCCGGGCCATTGAATGCCTTCCCCCGCGCCGTCGATCGCTACCCGGTAAAAGACATTTTGACCGACCCGCGCAATTGGGGGATCAAACTCCGCCGTAGCCGCTGCCGGCGAGGACACATCCACCGTGGGTTGGGGAACCTGTAACCTGACCGCCTGGTCTGGAGTGACATGAGGCGAGACCTGTGCCTGCAAGGGCAGGGCTGCGACCAACGCGACGATTAACGAAATCAGGATATGAACTCGCATCTCAAATCTTTTACCAGGTGAGACCGGAGTTTTGTGAGCTCTGGCCGGTTTTGGTTTCGTTCATCATCAGGCGCCTCGCTGCGTCGAGCGGGATTCCATTAAGGATTTGCGCAGCCTCATCTCGCGAAAGCGGTACGCCGGGGCTGCCCATTCGGGTGGCTCCCTCTTCCATGCCGCGCAATGATTCGGGCTGCATTCCGTCGTCTTCATCCTTGTCGCCGGGCGCCCCGGGCGGCAGGTTTGGTTTTGGAATCCGGCCGCCGATTTCTTTCAAGACCTCATTCAATTTAGAATGCTGTGCGCCGAGTTTTGCGGCCAGGTTCTGCATCCGGCGCAGGCTGTCCACGAGCCGGGCGATATACTGCTCCACAATTTGGGCGTTGCGGGCGGCATCGGCGTTGGCGGGGTTCAACTCAGCGGCGCTTTTGAAATCATCATCGGCCCGCTGCCATTTGTGCAGGGTATCGCCATAGGTCTGTATCGCCTGTCGGACAGTTGCCTCGACGTCAGCCAGGTCCCGGCGGGCGCCGCGCCCGTCCAGGTAGGCGATAATCAATTTCGACAAATCATTTTCCGCCAGCGCCGCCTGTCCCCGCTGAATCGCCGCGCCGGCCTCCGAATCCGCCGCGCCGCCCCGGGCGTCGATGGATTGGGCGGACGGCCCTTTTTTCAACGCCGCCAGCCCCTCGTTAAAGCGCGCATGCGCCAGGTTGTAAAGGGCCGGCGTTTGCACGCTTTCATCCTGCGCGGCGAGCGCGGAGAGGAACATCTGTTCCGCTTCGGTGAATTTTTGCGCGGCAAGCAATTCCGTGCCGGCATTGTAGAAACCCTGCGCCGTGACCGGTTCAACCATCGGCGCATTCGTATTTGTTGCAGAATCAGCAAATGCGGAGCATTCCAAAGCCAGCAAGAATGCCAGCCCACAAAATTTTAAATGGGTGCGCGGGATCATGCGATTTCAGAGCCGGTTTTCCTGCGTGTGCTGATTAATGATTCGGCGACTATGAGCGCCAATGCAAGGGCAATAGGCGGATGAAAATGATCCACGCCGCTTTCCGCCGAACGGCGCGCCGTGGCGGCGGCGTCCAGTGCGTGGACGGCGAAGCGGACCTTCATTAATCCCTCGCCGGCCGGGCCGAGCGGATAATATTGGCCGCCGGTTGCCTCGGCAATTTCGCGGAGCGTCCGGTCATCCAGCCGGCTGTGGACCACGTTACCCTTGCCGTCGCGGACCCATTCCTTTTGGCCGGCGGCGTTTATAAATTGGATCTCCTTCCCGGAGGGTGTGCCCACACCGATGGTGAACGCCACCACGCCGTTTGTTGCCAGTGATTTTGCCTCCGCGACGCCCGCCTTTTCCAGGTCTTCGCCGTCGGTCAGCAGCACGACTAATTTCCGCGTGCTGTGCTTGTCCATGTCCCGGGAGGCTTCTTCGAGCCCCTGGCCAAGGTCCGTGCCCAGGTCGGGAATGGTTTTGTCATCCATCGTCAACAAAGTTTCATCAAACGCATCGTAGTCAAACGTCAACGGACATTCCGTAAAGGCGCTGCCGGCGAAAGCGACCAGGCCGACCCGTCCGCGGGCGTAGTGCTGCACAAAATTCAAAATCGCGTATTTGGCGCTGTCCAGCCGGTCTGGTTGGGCATCCGTGGTCAACATGCTGCGCGAGCAATCCAGCACAAAAATAACGTCCTCACCCACCCATCCGCCGGCGGTCTCGACTTCGCCCCATTGTGGCCGCGCCAGCGCGATGCCTGCCAGCGCAAAGGCCGCCAGCAATAGCCCGTTTTTGAATCGCCGGCGCGCCGGACTGTGGGACGCCGTGAGTTCCCGCGCGAAATGAGGCGCAACCATCCTTTCCAATTCTTCCCGCCGCGCCGTCGCCGCGTGACGGTACAGCAGCGCCAGCGATACCGGCGCCAGGACCGCCAGCCAGAGCCAGGCCGGGTCGGCAAAATGGAAATTGGCAAAATTCGTCATGGGACCCGTCGAAACCTCGTGTTCGTTAAAATCAATTCCAGCGCCAATACACCCAGGGCGGCCAGCAAAGGCCATTTAAACAACGGATGGTATTCGGCAAACCGGCGGTGCGTGACTTTCGATTTTTCCAGCCGGTCAATTCGATTGTAGATGCTTTGCAACTGGCGTTGGTTCGTGGCGCGATAAAATTCCCCGCCCGACAAAATGGCCATTTTGCCCAGCACGGAATAGTTCGCCGGCTGCAGCAGCAGGGACGGTATGAGATTGCCGTTGGCGTCGAGGCGATATTTTCCAGTCTCGGGATCAAATTCGGGCATGTTACACGGCTGCTCAATGCCGATGCCAATGGTGTAAATCTTTATGCCCAACGCGGCGGCAATTTGCGCGGAGGCCAGCGGGTCGACCTTGCCCAGGTTGTTGTCGCCATCGGTCAGCAGGATCATAATGCGGCTCTTGCCGTTGGGGACTGCCTGGAGCCGCTTGGCGCCGGCGGTGATGGCGTCCCCGATGGCCGTGCCCAGATCACGGATGATGCCGATGTGCAATCGCTGGAGATTTTGAATGAGCCAATCGTGGTTCAAGGTCAGCGGACTGACAAGGTAAGGCTGGCCGGAGAAGGCGATCAAACCGATCCGGTCATTGGGCCGCTTTTGGATGAAGTCCTTCAACACGCCCGACGCGATCGCAAAACGGGAAAGCCTTTCCTCGGGCGTGCCCATGTCCACCGCCACCATGGACCAGGACACGTCCAGCACGAGTTGGATATCAATACCCGGCGTTTCAGTGACGACGTGGTAATCCGCCAGGCGCGGCCCGGCCAGCGCCACGATACCCAGTCCCACTGACAGCAGCCGCAGAAACGCCAGCAGACGCCCCGCCGCGGTCCGCATCGGCGCGCCCGCAGCCCGCGCGATTTCGGCGCTGGAAAATTTTAAAGCCGACCATTTACCGGTCTTGCCGCGCAAAAGCGCGTAAACCGGCAGCAAACCCAATAGCGCCAGGACCCAGGGATATTGAAATTCAAACTCGCCGTTCATTTTTATTGGCGTCCTGCAGATGGATTTCTTTTTCGGTCAGAGCGAGAAACTCCAGTGCCCGGTCGGCCGCGTTGATCTTTTGGCAGGGCGGCGCTCCCGCGCCGCCCAAATTGGATGAAAGGGCCGGCGAAAATTTTCGTTCGTCACATGCCCTCAGAAAATCGGAGATGTCGCGTGTCAATTGAGGCGCGATTTTTTCGCTGCGCTCAAGCCGACCGCAAAATTCGGACGTGGTGAGTTCGCCGGGTGGAAATTCAAGTACCGCGCCGATGTAGCGGCATAACACCCGCGAAACTTCGCTCAAGACACTTCCGCTTTCGGGCCGGACGCGGCATTTAATCAGGGCTTCCCGCGCGACGATCTCTCGCGGCAAAACCGGTTGTGGTCCGGGTTTGAGAATTCTCCACAAGACGGCGCCTGCCAGCGCCAGAAGAATAAAACCGCCGGTAAGTACCGTAATTCCATGTCGTTCCCAAAACGTCGGTGACATTTGCCCATACGGAGGCAGGAGTTTCGGCAATGCATTCGTCGCCGATTGGCCAAACACGCCTGGAGCCGCGAGGAAAAAAAGAAGAGACCAAAACTTCGAACTTCGAACTTCGAACGTCGAACATCCAATGAAACGATCACGGAGAGTTCTCATGATTTTCGAATCATGCATCTCGACGTTGGACCGAAGCGATCGTTCGTCGCCGCCAACTATCGGCAGACAATTCCCCCTCTCCTTGGGGAGAGGGCAGGGGTGAGGGAGAATCGTTCGAACGAAAATGCCATGGAGAATTCCAATGAATGCTGATTCATGCATTCGGCCCTGACTATCAGATGTGCGCCGTTCAAAGTTCATCTTTCAACCCCGCCGCCGGCCACGGCGGATTTCAAAAAACCGCTGCAATACCGGTGCAAACGGTTCAGCCGTGTTCAATCTCAACGTATCCACGCCGGTGCGGATAAGCCGGCGGTCCAGGTCCGCCAGGCGCTCTGCGTTGACAGCGGCAAAACGTGCGCGCACGCCGCCGCTCTTGGAATCCAATTCAAAGAGTTCGCCCGTCTCGGCATCCTCGATGGTGAGCAGGCCGGCCTCCGGCAGGGTGCTTTCGCGCGGATCGTGCAGGTGCAGGCAGACGACATCATGCCGTACGTTAGTCAGGCCGAGTTGAGTGATGAAATCGCGCTGCCGAACAGGGGCCGTTGCGTCGGAATTCTCCAAACGATCATGCGGGATGCCCGTGTCGGCGGCGGCGCTGTGCAAGAAATCCGTCAGCAGAAAAACAATCGCGCGCCGGCGCACGACGTGGTTTAGAAATTCCAGCATGCCGGAAATGTTCGTGCCCCGCCGGCGCGGCCGGAAGGCGAGCAGTTCGCGGACGAGCCGGAGGACATGACGGCGTCCCTTGCGCGCCGGAACAAACAACTCCACTTCGTCGGTAAACAGTAGCAACGCCACCTTGTCGCCGTTTTTCGCGGCGGACATGGCGAGTGTGGTAGCAACTTCGGCGGCAAATTCACGCTTGGTTCGGTTCCCCGAACCGAAGGCGGACGAGGCCGAGACATCCACGGCAAGCACCATTGCCAGTTCACGTTCCTCACGGAAACATTTTACAAACGGACGGCCCATCCGATGCGTGACATTCCAGTCAATATCCCGCACGTCATCGCCAGGGACATATTCGCGAAGTTCTTCGAAATCCATGCCACGCCCCTTGAAATGGCTGAGGTACCCCCCCACCATCATGTCGTTGACGAGCCGGTTCGTGCGCACATCTATGCGGCGGACAGTCTCCAAAAGTTCAGCGGCTGTCATGGCAGATTCATTGAGATTCAAGACAATTGTTGGAGTGAGCCGCTAACGGGGAGCCCCACCTTTTCTAGAGGCTGCATCGGGACCATGAGAAAAGGCAGTCGTCCGGGTACATAATCTTCGGAAGACTATTTTCCCTCTCCCCGGGGGAGAGGGCCGGGGTGAGGGCGGGCTCTTTATAGCCAAAATACAAGGCTCTGACCAAATCGCAAATTTCATGGCACGGGCACGGCATTCAACACTTGTTTGACAATCGCATCGGATGACACCGTCTGTGCCTCGGCCTCGTAAGTAAGAATAATGCGGTGCCGCAGCACGTCAGGCCCGATGTTTTTCACGTCCTCCGGAATCACATAGTTACGCCCTTGCAACAACGCCCACGCCTTGGCGGCAAGCGTGAGATAAATGGTCGCCCGCGGTGACGCGCCGAATTGGATAAAATGCTTCAGGTCGAGCTTGAAATCCTGCGGACGGCGCGTCGCCAGGACGATTTTGACGATGTAATCGCGGATTTTTTCGTCCACATGAATTTCGTCAACGAGACGGCGCGCCTGCAGAATTTCCTCCAGGCCAACCACAGGTTTCGTGGCGGATTCAGGGCTGGTGAACGCCATCCGATCGAGAATTGCGCGCTCCTCCTTTTCACTGGGATAATCCAGCAACACCTTGAACATGAAGCGGTCCACCTGCGCCTCGGGCAGCGGATACGTGCCTTCCTGGTCGATCGGATTTTCCGTGGCCAGCACCAGAAATGGCGATGGCAGCCGCATCGTTTCGCCGCCGAGCGTGACCTGGCGTTCCTGCATGGCTTCGAGCAGGGCGGACTGTACCTTGGCGGGCGCGCGATTTATTTCATCCGCCAGCACAAAATTGGCAAAGACCGGCCCGCGTGTGGCGTGATATTTTCCGTCCTGCGGATTGTAAATCAATGTGCCGATGATATCCGCGGGCAGCAGATCAGGCGTGAATTGGATGCGGCGAAAACTCGCCTGCACTGCCGCCGCCAGCGTGCGGACGGATAGTGTTTTTGCCAGGCCCGGAACGCCTTCGAGCAGCACATGGCCATTGGCGAGCAGACCGATGAGCAGACGCTCAACTAAAGATTCCTGACCGACAATGACGCGGCCAATTTCCGCGCGCAATTTCTGAATCCACGCCGTTACTTCGTTGGTTTGCGCTTTCGAGGGCTCGTTCATCGTCCCG
>DASXFM010000227.1:0-9230 GCA_036489615.1 Verrucomicrobiia bacterium
TTTTTTTGCCACGAACAATTTCATCTGCCGTTCGTAGTCGAACGGCGTGCCCACCTGAAGCTGGGCTGCTGATTCCGCGCCGACGCGCCGGGTAAAATAGGCGAGCGAGTTTCCGACTTTCGGTTTCAAATTCCCGCCGGCGATCCGCGCGGCGCTTGAGGCCGGACTCTTAAAATTCGACATCCCCAGCGTTGCGCTGGTCATGACGACGCTGGTTTCCTTTTCAAACAGGCTGTGCCGCAAATAATCAGCCACATCCACCGGCGCGGCGTTGAGGGTGATGCTTTTTCCCATTCTGCCGGTGCGTTCCACCCAGTACACGTGGTCCTGCGCGCCCTGCTCCAAAAACAGTTTCACCTCGTCGCGCAATTCAGCCAGCCGGCGGTTGCACTCCAGCAATTCCTGGCCGATGTCCTTATCGTCGCTGAGCTTGATCAGGTCACTGACGGCGTCGCGCAAACCTTGAATCGGCAGGGTAACATTGTCCTGGACCAGTTGGGCGCGCCGGATCCGCAATTCCGTCCAGTGCCGCGCGGCGGATGATTCAGTTGTGCCGAAAGGTTTCTTCCCGGTGTTTCGCTGGATTTCATCGCACGCCGTCTCGACCGTTTCAAAAAACTTGTCCGCCTCAGTGAGGATGTCCGCGGCGAGTTTAACGGCGTGTCCACTGCGCAAAGAGCTTAGAAGCCCCTTTTGAGTGCGCGGATTCCAAAGCCGGTTGAGCGCGAACCTCATTTGGCCGCTCGAAACACTCAGGCCAATATGGCGCGAGGCCACGTGTTCCATCGTGTGGGCCTCGTCAAATACCACGAAATCGTTTTTGAACAGGATTCCGCCCTCCATCTCCGCGTCCACGCCGCCCAGCAGCGTGAAAAACAGGGTATGGTTCACCACCAAAACATCCGCGGACAATATCCGGTTTCGCGCGCGCTGAAAGAAACAGACGCCGTTGTCTTTGGCAAAATCAGAAGCGTGCCCGCAGACTTTCGGGGAGCAGAGGCCGCGTTCCGAACAAACCTGCGCCCACACCTTCGCGTCCGGCTCGGTCTCAAAATCCGAAAGGCTTCCGTCCGTCGTTTTTTTCGACCATTCATAGATACGCTGCAATTCCGCGGCTTCGGAACTGGTAAACAGCGCTTCACTCTGCTGCATCGCTTTATGCAATCGCCGCGTGCAGAGGTAATTGGCGCGGCCTTTGAGCATGGCAAAACTGAATTTGACCGGCTCCGGCAGCCTGGCCAGCACCTCCGCCAGCATGGGCAGATCCTTCTCGGTAAGCTGTTCCTGCAAATTGATCGTGTGCGTGGAAACCACCGCCTTTTTGCGGCGCGATACAGCGAATAAAATGGAGGGAATCAAATACGCGAGCGATTTGCCGACGCCCGTTCCAGCTTCCACAGCCAGATGTTCCCCGTCTTGCAGCGCCCGCGCCACCGCCACGGCCATCTCCTGTTGCTGCGGACGAAATTCAAAATTGCGCGCCGCCGAAAGGATGCCCTTGGCCGAAAAGATCTCGGCGATTTGGGACACAAAATCCGCGCCAGTGACCGGCTGTTGTTCGATAATCGAAATCATGTCGCTGAATCAGCCAGCCTGCATCATTCACGGCCGCCGTGTTGCGAAAGAAATACAGCGACCTTATCGTGGCCATTCAGGATGGCCTGATGAAGAGGGGTCATACCCTCGCTATCTTCGACATTGATCGCGGCTCCATGGTCCAGGAGCGCCTGGGCGGCGTCCAGACCGCCCGACATTCCGGCATAGTGGAGCGGCGTTTCGCCATTTTTATCTTTCGCGCCGATATCCGCGCCTTTCGACAGCAACAATGCTATCTGGTGGGGACGGTTATATTGCGCGGCGGCGTCCAAAGGCGTGGCGCCAACTTTGTTTAAGGCGTCCACCGGCGCACCGTGGGCCAGCAACAATTCCACCAGATCACTATGGCCGTTGCCGGCCGCCAGATGAAGCGGCGTATCACCCTCGATATTCCTGGCGTTAACGTCAGCTTTGTCGTTGATGAGCAATTCGGCGAGCGGTTCGTGGCCCTCAGCGGCTGCCCAGTGCAGCAGCGTGTCGCCGCCTCGGTCGGTCCGGGAGACCAGCGAGGGATCCGATTGTACGAGGGCGGCAACTTTTTGGACGTCGTCGTCCCGTATGGCCCCGTCCAACTCGCGCGGCGTCGAGGCGCAGCCGGCAAGACCGATCACACACAGCGCCGCCGGAAGAAGAACCGCGAAACGTCCGTAAAATTTAAAACGACCGGATAACGAAAGCATATTCATTTTACCAGCTACGCCGAATTTTCGTGAAACGTCAAATGGAAAAGTTTAGAATACAGCGTGATTGCGCTCCTGGATTACGGCTCAGGCAACCTGCGCAGCGCGCACAAGGCGCTGCTCAAGGTTGGCGCAGACGTGCGCATAGCCCAAACACCGGCGGAAATGCGGGACGCCAACGGCGTTGTCCTCCCCGGTGTCGGCGCGTTTGACGATTGCATGAACGCTTTGCGGAGGCAGGAATTGTTTGAGGCATCCCGAGAGTTTATCCGCACCGGCAAACCATTTCTGGGCATCTGCGTGGGCTACCAGGCGTTATTTGAACGGAGCGACGAATTCAATTCCTGCGCGGCCGGCCTCGAGATTTTTAAAGGCAGCGTGGTGCGCTTTTCCGAAACAGACGGACTGAAGATTCCGCAGATTGGCTGGAACCAGATTGATATTGTCCAGCGGGACTGCCCGCTTTTTCGTGGAATCGAATCCGGCAGCTACGTCTATTTTGTTCATAGTTTTTTCCCAAAACCCGAGGATCAGGCGATTGTGGCCACCCGCACGGAATATGGCGGATCGTTTGCATCGGCGATTTGGCGGGACAACGTGTTTGCGACCCAATTTCACCCGGAA
The DNA here is from genome assembly GCA_036489615.1 of Verrucomicrobiia bacterium. Lineage (GTDB taxonomy): Bacteria > Verrucomicrobiota > Verrucomicrobiia > Limisphaerales > UBA11358 > UBA11358. The sequence goes on from DASXFM010000227.1 coordinate 2,901, forward strand.
AAAAGCCAAAAAACCGGCCTGCAACTGTTGAAGAATTTTGCGGAAATCACGGACGTGCTTTGAAGGATTGTTCTTGGCGCGTCACGCTGAACGGCCAGAGGCATTATGGAAGCAAGAGACTCGAACCTCACGTCACGTACTGCGCCGCGTAAATCGTAAATTTCAATGACGCGGACGATTCTCTTGCCCTCCTTTAAGGCGACGTAATCCTATAAAAGCGACTTGGCGAATTCGTGGCCAGTTCGTCAAAGAACTCATAGTGACCGGGACTCGTCTGGCCGGCTGTCCCGTCCCATTGCCAGGTCATCAGGTTGGTTGAAGACCAAATACTATAACCGGTATTAGCGTTGGCGTTGAAGTTCAGTTCCACCTGATTTCCGTTGGTTGCGCCAGATGGCGAGACCACAACATTAATAGGTCCGTTCAGGCTCCCGGCGGCCGCCGAAACCAAATTGGAATTGGATCCAACGGTGAAGCTGCCCTGGAGCACATTTCCACTGCTGAGTGTCATATACAAATCGGGAACCACATTCGCGCTGATGTCGTTGGCCGGGCTGACTTGCTGGTTGGCATAGAGTAAATAACTGGTGCCGTTGGTGGCTCCGCCGGCCCGGCAGTCAAAAAGCTCTGATGGACTAAATTGGAGCCGCAAGCCGTCCCCAGCGGGAGTCGTGAGACTGGCCCAATAGCAATTATATTTCGTCGAATTGAAATCAAACGCGTCAGGAATATCCATTTTCGTCACGTCCACGTCGGTCGAGTCAGGCGTCGCCGTGCCGGAAGCGCGCCCAATGTCGGAGTCCGGATAAACGGTCCAGCGCGCGTTTCGGCTCCAGGAAAAGTTGCTATAGTTGCCCGGCATTTGGAATGTCCAACCCACCTCCTGTACGGGCCAGGAAGGGCCGGTCCAGTGGAGCGTATATGAAAAAACATTATTGGTGTAATTGGCCTGGACGGTTCCAAGGACCTGCGCCCCGTTAATGCCGCCCATCACAGTCGCTGAAAGCGAATTCATTTGAGCCAGCGTCACGGCATTGGCCGGCACAAGAACAATATTCGCCAAAGTGGCCGGAAAACGAATGCTCTCCTCCCAATAAACTGGATCGCCGTAATTGGTCTGCGTAATTAAATTGAATTGCGGTATCGGAAGCCCGGAAGGCAGGTTCGTCGTCATCACCGAAACGGGAGAAGTACTGGATAGCGCGAATTGATAGGAATAAACCTCGTCGCCATCCGGATGGATAAAGTCCAGGCGCAACGTGTCGGCATAAGCCAATGCGGCGGCTGGAATGGAAATCTGCCCGATACCCCCGCTCAAGGGCGGCATTTCAAGGTTTGTATTGCCGGACGCGATGGTCAGGCCATTCCGTTCCACTTCCCACTGTGTCGTCAAATACGACAGGTCGGTGAAAGAATAACGGTTTTGAATCGGGAAAGACACCTGGCCCGAAGAAACGGTCAGCGAATTGCTGATTTGGACCGGCGAATAGATCATTTGCAACTCGTACAGATTGGGCCGCAGATTGCGGAACGCGTCCACCATGCCTTTCATCTTGAGCAACCGAACGTTGGTAGTGGGGAAATAATAGAGCATTTGCGCATCGTCGTTCGTGTAACTGGCTGCGGAATTAGGGTCCTGAACCGCGCGGTCCGACCATTCAAATGGAAACGTACCCGGAATGGTATTGGATGCGATGCAGATGTTCCACACACGTTGCATACAAAGACCCCAATCCTCCCACATACTTGCATCGGCGCCCAGGCGTTCGTCCCAGGTATTCGGGTTTTCGAGGAAGATAAAAGGATGGCCGGTCCTGGCCGCGTTGGCGGCGTCTGACTCCATTCCAGAGATGCTCGGATAGTGCGCATCGGAAAGTTCGGTGCCGTATTGGGAGGCGTTGAATGTTGAGACGAGCCGCGGACGCGTCGGGTCCAACGAATGGACGACGTTGGCGACCACCTGAAGATTATTCCCGGCGCTGTTTTCGTTGCCGATCGCCCAAATCACCACACTCGGATGATTTCTGTCCCGCCGAACCGTCTCTTGCGCGCGTTGCACAAACGCCGGTTCGAAATTCGCTTCGGGCGTCTCCGGGTTGCACCAGCAATAGGGCAGCTCGTCCGATACATACATTCCGAGTTGATCGGCCGCATCGTAGAGAGCGGAATCATAGGGATAATGACACGTTCGGATGGCGTTTATATTCGCCGCTTTCATCATTTTGAGTTCGTTGTACCAGAAGTTCGGTGGCATCGCGCTGCCATTGGTCGGTGTGGAATCGTGGTCGCCCACCCCCGCAAATTTGACGGGTACGCCGTTCAGCAGCAACACGCCGTTGGTGATGGTGAGTTGCCGAAGACCGATGCGGTTGGTCACCGTTTCGGCAACTTGCCCGCTCGCATTTTTTAATTGCAACGTCAGGGTATAGAGATTCGGAAATTCGGCCGACCACAGTTTGGGTTGATTGATTACCTGGCTGAAGACTGCCGTGCCGTTGGTCGCGGTCAGGTCGGTGTCCACGCCGTTCAGAATCATCGAAACCGGCGTCGTGGCGTTTCCACCGCTAACGTCTGCCAATACGTCCACGGTGGCGACGCCGTTCGTGACGAATGTGCTCACCTGTACGTCGGCAATATTTGTTTGCGGGACTGAATACAGCGTGACCGGACGATCAATGCCACCCAGGAAAAAATAATCCCCGGTGTCCAAATCATTGGACGGGGTGTTTTTAATGACTCGAACGGCGAGCAAATTAGTGGTCCCGAAATTCACCTGCGAAGTCAGGTCTACCTGAAAGCCTGTCCAGCCGCTTTCGTGATAGTTATTTAGATTCCAACTGGGCTCATTTACCGGCACAGGCTGGCCATTCAGCCAAATTTGCGCTCCATCGAGCACGCCGTCGAAATACAGGTAAACGCGGCGGCCCTGCCATGACTGCGGAATCTGGAACCAATAACGGTAAAGACCGCAGGTATCATCGGGCACATAGTATGTGCAGGGAGAAATTCCGCTCATTTCCCAGTTGCCGGGCACGGGAAGATTCGTCCAGGAGGACGTTTCAACATAATTCAATTGCTGGAACGTAGGCTGGGTGGGAGGCGGCAAAACGACGTTTGGTGGCGTCCCAAAATTGTAATTGGTCTTCTCAAAATAGAACCGCCACGTGCCATCCAGCGACATCGAGTCGCCGGCGTCCGCGGGGATAGCGGCCGTTGGAAGGGTTTCAACTAATTGGACCACTCCCACGGCTGACAGCGTCGCGTCGGTAATGCTGTACGTAAAATAGTCATCGGACGTGAGCGTACCGTTATAATAAATGTTCGTGCCGTCGGTGGAGACGCTGGTTCCATTGGCGCTATTCGGGCCGACACCGGAAAGGCCCACGGGTTCTCCATTCGGATCGCTCCAACCGGCCAGGGCGGCGAGGTTCGTGATGGCTATTTGCCAGGTTGCTCCATAATAGAGCGTGTTGGTCACCACGTTAGCGATTTGCGGAGGGCGGTTCGTGGTGATATCCAAATACAAACTGTTATTCGAAATCGTCAGGAAAGCATTTTCACCTGCCGCAATGCCATTGCCCGAGACCGTTACGGCAGGCAGACCGCCTGGTAGGCTGACAACCCCGCCAACCCCGGCGGAAATAATCTGATAACTGCCGGCTGCCAAAATGGGCCCGATATTGTTGACCTCAAACACCGTACTGGATGACAGACCCAGCACTCCGCCGATAACTGTAAACGACGGGGAACCGGCTGCGTAGTTCAGCAGGACCGTTCCTGGTCCAGTGTCAATATCGCCTTCAAGCGTCGCCGTGGAACCGCTGTTGCTCAAAGTTTGTGCGGCGCCAAGCGTATAGGCAGGACTGCCGCCAGGACCCGCAAACGCCGCGCCAGCGGCAACAATAATATTTGCACTGCCAGCGATCGATCCCCCCGTTGCCAAAGCGAGCGTTCCCTGACTGACGATTGTATTGCCAGTGTAGCTGTCGCTGCCGCCGATGGATAACGTGCCCGGTCCATTGACAGTCAGGCCGCCAACTCCGCTCCAGGCGTTCGCCAACGTAATCATTCGCCCGGGTTCCGGCGCGAAAGTCACATAGCCGGGACCGCTGGTTCCATTCACCTGGTATGAACTATTGGTCAGGTTGACTGAGGGGGCGATCCAGTTCCAATTCGTGCCGTCGGTCAACAGATCAGCATTCGTGGAACCAGCGACACCTCCGTTGCCAAGGCCGAGCATATCCACCGTGTGAAAAGTCCCTCCTGAGATATTGACGGACGTGATTTCCGAGCTGCTGGTCGTGTAAATGCCGTTGAAGCCGATGTAAAGATTTCCGCCACTGATATTGAGATTGTCCTGCGGCAGTGACGCATAACCGGACCCGGCAAATCCGACACCCACAACATAAACGGAGCCGCCACTGACGTTCATCGTGGCATTGGTACAGCCCTGATTAAAATAGATGCCGCCGTTGTTGGCGGTCGTACCGCCGCTGAAATTCGGCAGAATATACACCGCCCCACCCGTTAAATTAAATGCACCCGACCCGAAGGGAACACCATTGCCCCGTCCAATGCCAAACCAGCCGTTGTCCACGATCGCACCGCCGCTGACGTTGACCACGCCCGCGCCATAAACACCCAGTTCGACGCCGCAGAGAAAATTCGCGACACCGCCATTGAGCGTGAATGTGCCGGTGGAATTGGTGGCCAATCCCATAATGAACGAATCCTGATGATAATAACCGCTGCCATATCGCGACACCGTCAACGTGCCCCCGTTCATGATGAAGTTGCCGGCGCTGTTGGCGCCAGTGGCGGGAGATAAACTCGCGCCGCCAGCCCCGCTGGCTCCGTCCCGTCCGCCGATCGTCACGGCGTAATCGTTCAGGCTGTTGCTGATCAACAGCGTGCCGCCGTTCATGACAAATGTGCCGCTGCTATTGTTCCATACGCCCAGCGACATTTGGCCAACCCAATCATTGTCCGGGATCGCGCTGGAATTGCTGTAGTAATTGCACGAGACACCGTTGGTAAACAGCGCGGCGTCGTTGAAACCCGGGCTAACGCCGCCGGGCACAGTTCCCTGGTCCCAATCTCCTGCCACTGAATAGTCCGCCGGTGACGTCGCTATCCAATTAAAATTCGTTGTCGCGCCGTACGCGGTATGCCCCGTGACCAGAACGAAGCAGATCCATGACAGCACCAAAATCCAACGGGAAAGACATTTCATTGAGGAAAATCTAAAGGGAGTTGCCAATGAGTGGATTTGAGTATTTGCGAGAAATTATATCACATCGCTCGCGGGAAATCCAGCGTTCAATGGCTCAATTGCAACGGAATAGAGGGACAAACTAAAACGCCGGGACGGCCGCAAAGCGACCGTCCTGGCTATAGCACAATTTAGCCGGCTTGGCTTATGGCTTTTAAGGATCTAACGGCTGAGATACTTCCGTCGAAGCATCACTAACGCCGCCAATCCCGTCCCAAATAATCCGAAGGCCGACGGCTCAGGCACAGGCAGAGGCCCACCCTGGACAGTCATCCATCCCAGGCCGCCTTCACCCGATTCCGAGACAAAGGGAATTCCCACTCCAGCTGGAGTAAATTTGTTGATCGTCCCGGCGGAACCATCCCCCCTCAAACAGAGTGCCGGCATTATTAAAGGCCAGTCCAAAAGGTTGTCCCAACCCGGAGGCAAAGGTGCTTTGCACCCCGCCCGGCGTGTATTCGATGATATTCCCGCCGTAATTGCCCCCGATAAACAAATCGCCCGCACTATTAAAGGCGAGCATCGCCGGCTCATCCAATCCGGTGATGGCGAGGGTTGATTTCGCTCCACCCGGTGTGATTTCAGTGATGCTGCTGACACCGTCACTATTGGCGGCAAACAAATCACCCGTGCTATTGAAAGCCAGTCCTTCGACGGCAGACACTCCCGTGGCAAAGATGCTTTGCACTCCGCCCGGAGTGTATTCATAAACGTCGCTGCTATTGACCCCGGCTCCCACAAATAAATTTCCCGCACTGTTAAAGGCCAGTCCCGTAACTCCGGGCAGTCCCGAAGCAAAAATGGTTGGAGTGCCGCTTAAGCCCCCCTTGTATTCATAGATATTGCCGTTGCCATTGTTCCCCACAAACAAATTTCCCGCGCTGTCAAAAGCTAATCCCGTGGCGCCAGATAGGGAGGCAAACATGATTTGTGCTCCTGCCGGCGTGTATTCATAAATATCGCCGTCACCGGCCGAAACGAACAGATTTTGCGCCTGCGCATTGCAAGCCATAAGTGCGATTGTTCCCGCCCAGACAGCTCCGCCAAGTGAACGATAG
>DASXFM010000347.1:0-4255 GCA_036489615.1 Verrucomicrobiia bacterium
CCGGAACGTTACGACGATTTCGCCTGGGAAAGCGACCGTATCGCGCATCGCATGTATGGGCTGGCGCTCATTCCCGCCGAGGGCACCGTCAGCAGCGGCCCGGACGTCTGGATTAAAAAACGTCGCGAACTGATCGTGGACCCGATGTATCAGACCGGCCATTACCATTACGACAACGGCGAGTACATGGACGACTATCGCGTGGGCAACAGCCGCGGTTGCGGTGGCCTGGGTATTTGGGACGGCAGGCAGCTTCACGTCTCCAGCAATTACCGCAGTTGGAAATTAATTACGACGGGCCCCATTCGCTCCGAATTTAAACTGACTTTTGACGTCTGGAACGCCGGCGGCGGACGAAAGGTCGCGGAAACCAAACGAATCAGCATTGACGCCAATTCGTGGTTCAGCAAAGCCGAGAGCACCTTCACCAGCGATGACCCATCTCCATTAACCATTGGCGTGGGCTTGGCCGAGCGCGCCTGTGGGACAAATGGTGTCGAGTTGATTTCACAGGATCAATCCGAAGGCTGGATGAGTTATTGGCAACCCGAAGACAAACCCAAAGGCCGCATCGGCACGGCCATCCTTCTGCCGAAAGGCGCCGTCACAGAATTCACCAACGATAAACCGGGCTTGCCCAAATCAAAAATCTACGCCGAGGTGCCGCAACCGACGCACGAAGGCGCGCCCCCCATTCGAAATCTGCTCGCGATTACCACTGTCCAGGTCAACGCCCCTTTCGACTATTATTTTGGCGCATGCTGGGACCGTAGCGGCGATTTTACCAATGCCAATCAATGGGCGGCCGAAGCAAAACAGCTGTCTGAACGACGGGACGAACCATTGCAGGTCACGGTGAAGAAATGATCAAACACGCCGATAATCTAAACAATTGAAGCATGGAATGGCCATTTCAGGATCCCCGAAACATCGCAGTCTTTACAAGTAAAACAATTGTTGAGAAGACTGACTGGATCCAATACGTGAGCCATGATAAAGACGATGGAGCGTGGCAATTCCACCCAATAGGCGGCACGACAGAAGAAGACGCCCGCATCGTTTGCCTGGAAGAAATAGTTAAGATGGATCGGTCCATTGCCTCTCTTCATGATCTTCCTTTGGGGTGGTGTGCCTGGCGAAAAACCATGGACAGCGACTGGCAACGCGAGAAAAAACTGAATAATCTCTTGCCTTGCCCATGTTGCGGTTCTTATGTAATAAGCGAGTCCGGCACACACGAAATTTGCGAGGTTTGCGACTGGGAAGATGATCCAAGCCAAGCTGCTGATCCGAGCCTCGAGGGCGGAGCCAACCATACTAGCTTGACTGAGGCGCGAAAAGAGTGGTCCGTCCGCAAGAATCAATAGAATGGCTCGCAGGAGCCTCTGTTTCGGTTCAACGGGCGGCATAAACTTTTCGGACGCCGGTCTGAATGGGACGGACCGTGCCCGACGCGTAAATCGTAAATCGTAAATCGTAAATTCGCCGGTTTCGTGAATGCCGCCTCTGACCATGGCAACTTGGCCTCGCCAAACTGACGTCCCCACCTCATCACCAAACATCACCCGTTGTGGCGATAGACAACCGTTCAGCCCATGGCGAAACTAACAGTATGAACCGGGTATGCCTTTTTGTGTGCACGTTGATTTTATGCCTTGCGTCGGGCTTATTTTTTGGGGTAGCGCAAGCCAAAGAATTTAACGTTCGCGACTTTGGCGTTGCCGGTGATGGAACAAACCTGGACACGACCGGTTTTCAAAAAGCGCTCGATGCCTGTGCCGCTCACGGCGGTGGCTCGGTCGTAGTGCCTGAAGGTCGTTATTTGATCGGCAGTGTCGTATTGGGAAACAACACGGCTTTGCGGCTCAAACGCGGGGCTGATTTAATCGCCAGTTCGGATATAGCGGATTATCCCCTCATACAGGTGAGGTTCGAAGGAGAATTTGTGCCAGGCCATCGGGCGCTGATCTACGCCAAAGATAAAAACGACATCGCGATCACCGGGGACGGCTCCATTACCGGACCGCCGCTGAGCGTCAGCCGGCTCCGCAGCCCGCGCGGCCCTGTATTGATCGAAGCTTGCGGATGCACGAATATCGCGCTCGAGGGTTTTACCACGCAGTATGAACGTCTCTGGTCGATTCATCCCCTGTTTTGCCAAAATGTGACCATTAAAAATCTGAAGATTCACTCCGTCGGCCTCAACGGCGACGGGATAGACGTGGACTCCTGCCGGGACGTCCTGATTGATCATTGCGACATCAACACCGGAGACGACGCCATCTCGCTCAAGTCGGGCCGGGGCCAGTCAGCCGTGAAAATGGATCGCCCCACGCAGAATGTCACCATCAAGGATTGCACCCTCATCAGCAGCACATTTGCCGCGGTAGGCATCGGCACGGAATTATCCGGCGGCATTTCCAATACCTTGATTGAGGATTGCACACTCTCCGGCCATCAAAACGGCATCTTTTTAAAAAGCCGCGACGGGCGCGGCGGCTACATCAAAAATTTCACCGGCAAAAACCTGACCATCCGCGATTCTCCAACTTTCCTCGGCATCGAATTGCTCGATAAAGGCATCCAGGCAACCGATCCCGTGCCGGGTAGTCCGGATGAATGGACGCAGCTGAGCAACATCCATTTCGAACATATCCGCGTGGACAATGTTAATTACCTGCTGCGCGCCCACGAAGTTCCGTCCGAACGCCCGATTGACGGCTTCTCGCTCGCTGATGTCCAGGGCACATGCGAGCATGCCTTGAACATGGCGAACATGAAAAACGTCACGCTCACCGGAATCAAGGTGACTAACTACCAGGGCCCGCTGCTCACCGAATCCCACGTGGAAGGCACAGGCTTGCCGGACCCGAATTGATCCCCGTCCGGGCATTCGATGTTCAGTGTTCAGCGTTCGATGTTTTTGACAGCTGAATTGCGCCCCGGCTTTCGCGCGAAGGAACGCAAAGGACACGAAGGAAAACTTTCTCCAACGAGATTCTCCCGGTCCCACGCTCTCACGCCCGAAAAATCCCACTGACGAAAAAATACGTTACCTGTGCCCGCCAAAGCGTTTCAACGTTTGATTGCACCCCGCGGATGTCAAAATCTGCGAATTCCGGGCCTGTCTATTGTCAGAAAAACGCATACATATTTCTGACAATAGGTTGTCAATGAAAGTGGCCAATCCAACTGATCGAGCGATGCTTGCGCGCGTCAAAGCGCGCGGGGATGGATGGGTTTTCTCCGCGTCTGACTTTCTTGATCTTGGCACTCGACACGCTGTGGATAAAGCGTTGTCGCGCATGGCGGCGTCGGGAACAATCCGCCGGGCAGCGCGCGGATTGTACGACATTCCTCGGCAACATCCGATTGTCGGAACGACTGCGCCAAGTGTTGACCAGGTAGCCAGAGCATTGCCGGCAAGAGCGCGACACGGCTGCAACCCACCGGGGCGTATGCCGCGAATCTGCTGGGGTTGTCCGATCAAGTGCCGGCGAAGGTCGTCTTTCTGACCGACGGACGCAGCAAAAGCATCCGGTTGGGCAAGTTGACCATTGTCTTGAAGCAAACGTCCCCCCGCATTATGGCTACCGCTGGCAGCATCAGCGGTTTTGTAATTCAGGCTTTGCGTTATCTGGGAAAGGCGCATGTGACTGACGATACGGTAAAGCGTCTCGACCGAAGGTTGTCCGACAATGACCGAAAGCGTTTGTCGAAAGATGTCGCCTACGCGCCAGCTTGGATCGGAAACATCATACGCCGTCTGGCTGCGAAACCGTGAGTTATGGATGAGTTCGCCAACCTAAAGCCAGAGGAAAGGAAAATCTATTTCGAGGGAACGGCGACGCCGCGGAATATGCAGGCGCAAATCGTCGAAAAAGATTTTTGGGTTTGCTGGACATTGAAGGAATTGTTTCGGCTGCCGGACATCGGCGGGCATCTCATCTTCAAGGGTGGGACATCTCTATCAAAGGCGTTCATGCTTATCGAAAGGTTTTCCGAGGATATTGACGTTTCAATGGATCGGGCCTGGCTCGGGTTCGGCGGGGCAAATGAGCCGGAAGCAGGCGCAAGCAACAAGGAGAGGCAACGCCGGATCGAGGCGTTGAAAGCCGCCTGCCATACAGAACGACCACCAACATGCCGCAAATGCTGGACATTCACGCTACTGCGGGCGACTGCATTGCACTGCCTTACAGTTTTTTGGAAATGGTGCAACACAATCCCTCGGATGCGCTGCTGCTCACGTTCG
>DASXFM010000467.1:0-13819 GCA_036489615.1 Verrucomicrobiia bacterium
CGCTTCTAAAATCCTCCGGCAACGGCGCTTCAAAATTCACTTTCTTCCGCGTGCGGGGATGCGCAAACGAAAGCTTCAGCGCGTGCAGCATCACGCGCGGCGCTTCGTAGCCCGTCGCATCGGTAAGCCGCGTGTTTTGGCGCGGGCCGTAGGTTTTATCCCCAACCAGCGGATGGCCGAGGAATTGAAAATGAACGCGAATCTGATGCGTACGCCCGGTCAGGATCCGGGCCTCGACAAAGGTCGCGCCGTTCAGCCGCGCCAGGACGGTCCATTGCGTATGGGCGGCGCGCCCGGAATCGTCATCGCGCACAGCCATGCGTTTGCGGTGGGACGGGTGCCGCGCAATGGCCGCAAGGATTTCCCCGCGATCGCGCACGACTTCGCCGCACACGATTCCATTGTAAATCTTTTCCACGTGCCGCTCGGAGAATTGCTTTGAAAGCGCCAGGTGGGTTTCGTCGTCCTTGGCCACGACCAGGCAACCGCTGGTTTCCTTGTCCAGCCGGTGAACGATGCCGGGCCGCGCGACCCCGCCAATGCCGCTCAATGAACCACGGCAATGGTGCAGCAGCGCGTTGACCAACGTGTGTTCCTCATGCCCGGCGGACGGATGCACAACCAGTCCAGCCGGCTTGTTCAAGACCAGCAGAGAGTCGTCCTCAAAGAGGATGTCCAGCGCCATTTCTTCCGGTTGCGCCTCCGCGGATTTTGGCTCCGGCCAATGAATGCTGACCTGCTCGCCCGCGCGAGGCGAATGGGTAGCTTTGACAATTTTGCCATCCACGCGAATATGGCCTTCCTCGATGAGCCTCTTGAGCGTGCCGCGCGAAGCGGCGGGAAAGCGTCCGCGCAGATACTGGTCGAGCCTCTGATCCGGCATGGATTTTTCGATGACGAACTGTTCGGTGCGGGCGGAGATTTTGTTTAGATCATCCATTGTGAGAATCGTGGGGGTGAGCCATGAACCATCCCGTCGCTGGAGTGACTTTGGTTGCGATCGACATCGTACGATCGTTCCGCGAAATAGTCAGAGCGGACTCACGTCCGCTGCTACGCAAGCGAGGCTCATGGGCTCGATGCGTGATTCGAGGATCGTCGAAATTCCCCATGGACTCGTTAGCTGGAGGCATTTTGGGGCGTTTGCTCATTTTTCCAGGTAATCAAAAAAATGAGGCCCACGCCGGTGCAAATGGCGCTATCGGCCACGTTGAACGCCGGAAATCCAATTTCGGACTCGAACGGCCGTTGCAGGATATAAAACCGAAGGAAATCCACGACTTCGTGGCGAACGAGGCGATCAAATAAATTTCCGGTGATGCCGCCAAAAATCAGGCCGAAGGCGACCTGACCGATCAAACGGTGTGAATCAAAATGATGCCGCGTCAGAAACAACGCCACGCCGGCCAGCAGCGCGACCAGGACGAGCGCTCCATTGTTGCCGCTGAAGAGGCTCCAGGCCGCGCCCGTGTTGCCCCAATGCACAAACTTGAAAAAGCCCGGGATGACGACTTTTTCATCCCCCGGCTCGAGCGACTGCAGGACCAGCCATTTGGTCAACTGATCCAACAGGAAAATGACCAGAGCCAACACGGCGATGCGCCGGTTTGATTTTTGAAAAATGCTCATTCTAGCCTAAAAGTCTGAAGTCCGGGGAGGAAAGTCAATGCCTGAGAACAAGTTGAGCCGCCTTCGCCTGCTTCGGCGCGCGAGGAGCCTTGAAGCAGAAGCGCGTTTTCATGAGACGGTTGGCCTTACTGGTACGGCGCCCCTGGCATCGATGACCATGACTGTGTCACTAAAACTGATGGCTTAAAATCGCTTGCGCTTTGGGGGCGCATGCGTACGCTAACTGTATAAATTAAGGGACGTTATCGGCAGGAATTCCAGTGCTGAATGTCACACATTTTCTGTCCGCTCGGGAGTTTACGGGCCGGGAGCAGCCCGACACTGGACTAAAGTCCAGTATCAGGTTACGGTACCTTTTATCTAAAGTCCCTCAGTGTCAGGCGCCGGGACTCATGAAGGCCGCGCGCATTGGCAAGCGGATTTTTTCAAAGTTCGCAAATGAAGGCGGGCGGGACACCGGGGAAATAACTATCTATTTTTTAAGGGCTTATGAATACACTGACGATTACATTGGATTGGCCCAAATCTGTGCCGGGCTTTCGGATTCGCCGCCGCCCCGAACACCTTACCGGCCTGTAACATGCCGCAAAAAGGCTCATATGGATTGCAAGCGCGCAACCTCCGTGACGACCGTTATGGTCATGGCCGAGTCGCCTGCGCAAGCGGACCCGCTGTTGCCCGGCGGGTGTGGAAATCGAATTATTCAGAACGGACAACTTCGGTGAGCAACTTGCCGTGCAAAATAACCCGACAGTCAGAATTGAAGAACTCAGGCATTTGCGGAATTGCATCAATGACCTGATTCGCGTGCAGGTGGCTTTGCAGGGGCTGGGCCGAATGATGGAGACCGCACCCGTTACGGCCGAACCCAGGCGCGCCGAAGCCTGCGTGCAAAAGCTACAAAGTGAGCTGGCGCACGTGGCGCGCCTGACGACCATGGGAGAATTGGCCGCGTCCATTGCCCATGAAATCAACCAACCATTGGGCGCCATTGTTAATAATGGCAACCTGTGCCTGCAACTGCTCGCGGACAAACCGGAATTCCCGGAAATGCGTGAGGCTCTTTCAGATATCGTGGATGATGCCAATCGCGCCAACGCCATCGTGGCCCGCGTCCGCGCGATGACGAAACGGACCGCGTCGGAAAAAGCGACGTTGCAATTGGAGGGCATTCTTTCCGACGTGATCGTGGTCGCACGGCATGAATTGGATAAATACTCTATTGAGGTCCGCACCAAAGAAACCGAGAGCCTGCCGCGAGTTTTAGGCGACCGCGTTCAACTCCAGCAGGTATTTCTGAACCTAATCATTAACAGCATCGAAGCGATGGCTGGAATCGAGACGGCCAATCGTGTTCTGACCATTTCCGGGAAAAGCGACCAAATAAACGCAGTATCCGCCGCGCTGGTTACGGTCCATGACAACGGCGTGGGATTCGCGCCCGGCGCCGAACACCGCATCTTCGAGGCTTTTTACACGACTAAACCACAAGGCATGGGGATGGGATTGCGGATCAGCCGTTCCATCGTGGAGGCCCACGGAGGGCGATTGTGGGCAAAATCGGCAGGAACGGAGGGCACAACTTTTTCCTGCCTTTTGCCGGCTGCACCACCGTAATTGGAACCATGACTAAGAGCGATTCCCTCATAACCGTCATCGACGACGACGCCTCATTCCGGCGCTCGGCGGTCCGTCTGATTCACACCGCCGGCTACCAGGTGCAGGCTTTCGCCGACGCCGCCGAGTTTCTGCGATGCAAACATCCCGAGACAACCTGTTGCATCGTGCTCGACGTGTTCATGCCCGGCCTGAGCGGGCTGGAATTGCAACAGGAACTCGCCCATTCAAAAATTGAAATTCCACTCATCTTCGTCACCGGGCACGGCGATATTCCAATGTCCGTCCGGGCGATGAAGGCCGGCGCTTTCGAATTTCTGACCAAACCGTTTCGCGACCGGGACCTGCTCGAGTCGATTGCACACGCCATTCAGCGCGATCGCGACACCCGGCGGGAAAAGGCACGGTTACAGCAACTGCAAACGCGATATGAATCACTGACACCGCGACAGCGTGAGGTGCTGGCCCTGGTCGTGGCGGGCAAGCTCAACAAGCAAATCGCAGCCGAACTGAATACCGTGGAAAAGACCATCAAGTTCCATCGCGCGCACGTCATGCAAAAGATGGAAGTGACTTCCGTGGCGGAATTGGTCCGGGTAGCCGCGAGTTTGAATATCTAAAGTTTTTTTTGTACTGGCCTAAGGTCCAGTTGCCGTTGCTCTTAGGTAGGTGAATCCTTCTACCCGGATAAATGAATTGGGGAAGCAGAAGATTACCTTCAATTCCCGGTGACCGTTCCTGAAGGAAAAGAAATTCTGTTCGCAATGTGGGGCAAACAGAAATGCCATGGGTAAGATTATGAACTATACCGCGAATATGGGAAAACAACACGAAAAGAAGCTGGTCAGATGGCTGGCGCGGGAAAGAGCGGCTAATCGCGCCAAGGATCAGTTCATTGCCATTTTATCCCATGAGTTGCGGACGCCGTTGAACCCGGCGCTCCTGCTCGCCAGCGACGGCGCGCAAAATAACGACTTGCCGTCGGAGGTGCGGAAGGATTTTGATACAATTTGCCAAAATATTGAAATCGAAGCGCGGCTCATTGACGACCTGCTGGACCTGAGCCGAATTGCCAGCGGCAAACTGACGATCAACCGCAATCTGGTGGATGTCCATAATATCCTGCAGGACGTCGTTTCCATCATTGATAAGGAAATTGCGCAAAAACGTATTTTTCTGGGCCTCCAATTTAAAGCGACCCAGCACGAGATTCTAGGTGATCCGGTCCGCCTCAAACAAATCTTTTGGAACGTTTTGAAGAATGCGGTCAAGTTCACCGCCGGCGGCGGCGAGATCAAGGTGGAAACGGAAACCCTGGCCAACCATAAACTGGCCGTCAAAATCTCCGACACTGGCATCGGAATGAACCCGTATGAGCTTCGGACCGTGTTCGACAGTTTTGCGCAGGGCGCGCACGGCATGGGAGGTCTGGGGCTGGGACTGGCCATCTCGCGCAAGCTCGTCAAACTGCACTCGGGAGCCATCCATGCCGCCAGCCTGGGCAAAGGCAAAGGAGCGGCTTTTTCAATCGTCTTTCCGCTCATGAAAACCGCCGAAGATGGGTTGGTATTGGCCCCGGCGCCCGTCCGGCACGCTCCCGTCCGTCCCGCTCACCCGCCCCACGGCAAACCCCACGCCCGCCCCAGCGTCACGTGAAACGGGTGCAGCCCACCTGCCAGTTGGCCGGGTTGTAGCGCAGCCGTCACCGGTCGAGCGCTGTCTCGCGAACTGGCGGCGAGACGCCGCCACAACCCGCAGGCGAGGACGCCCGCGCTACCGGAGCGCGTCCGAGTCGGAAGGAAATAACTCCCGTGGCTTGGCGCAAAACCTCAATAGAAAGTCGCAAACCCTCAATGATTAGATACTGGTATTATTGTCGGAGACGATTACCATGAGTTGAAAATAAATCCACCGGACAATGTCGGCGCAACAGAGCACAGAAGATTTCCTGTTAAAAATGGAGGGCATATCCAAGTCGTTTTCGGGCGTGCCTGCGTTGCGCAATGTCCGGCTCGAGGTCAGAAAAGGGGAAGTTCACGCTTTGATGGGTGAAAATGGCGCCGGCAAATCCACTCTCATGCGCATCCTCTCAGGCATCGTTCAGCGGGACGACGGCGGCATTTTCCTGGAGGGCCGCCGTGTTGAAATCAAGTCGCCTAAGGAAGCGCTAGATTTAGGCATCTCGATGATTCATCAGGAACTCAATCCGGTGCGCGCGATGACCGTGGCCGAAAACATCTTTTTGGGCAAAGAGCCGTGCTACCGATTTACCGGGGTGGTCAACCGCCGGAAACAGCGTGAATTGACACGGGATTTGTTCCAGGCAATGGACGTCGCCATTCATCCGGACAAAAAAATGGCAGACCTGTCGCTGGCTGAAATGCAATTGGTCGAAATCGTCAAAGCGGTGTCCTGTCAGTCCAGGGTTATCATCATGGATGAACCGACTTCGGCAATCACCGGGCGCGAGGTAGCCAAGCTGTTTGATATCATTCGCGGATTGAAAGCCAGGGGCATGGCCATCATTTACATCTCGCACAAGATGGATGAAATATTCCGAATTTCGGACGCTATTACAGTTTTGCGTGACGGACAATATATCGAAACACGCCCGGCCAGGGAACTCGACCACGACACATTGGTCAAATTGATGGTGGGCCGCAAAATCAGCGAGATGTTCCCCAAACGAAACGCCGCGGCGACCGGCGAAGTCATTTTTGAGGTTGAGGGCCTTACCCGGCGCGGCCTCTTTGAAAACATTAGTTTTAAGGTTAATAAGGGCGAGGTGTTCGGCGTGGCCGGCCTGATGGGCGCCGGACGCAGCGAAGTGATGGAGACGATCTTTGGTTTGCGCCGCGCGGATTCCGGCGCGGTCAGGATTCACGGACGCCCGGTTCGAATCAAATCGCCGGCGGACGGGATTCGCCATCGGATTGCTTTTATTACCGAAGATCGCCAGGCGAAAGGACTGAACTTGCAGGCGTCCGTTCGGGACAACGTCACCCTGGTCAATTTGAAATCCTTCAGCCTGTTCGGGCAGCTGCTGCAATTTCGGAAAGAAAACGCCGTTGTGGACACGGAAATCGAAAAACTGCGGATTAAAACGCGCCATCGGAGCCAAATTGTCCGGACCTTGAGCGGAGGCAACCAGCAAAAAGTGGTGTTGGCCAAGTGGCTTTTGACTCAGCCGGAGATCATTATTCTGGACGAACCGACCCGCGGCATCGACATCGGCGCCAAGGCGGAAATCTATAAGATTATCGCACAACTCACCGAACAGGGCGCCACGGTCATCATGATTTCGTCCGAATTGGAGGAGATTTTGGGAATGTGCGACCGGGTGATGGTCTTGTACCAGGGACGCATCACGGCTGAATTCGTGCGCGAGGCGTTTAACCAGGAAAACATCATCAAAGCCGCCATGGGAAATTGGAGTGCGAATTAGGTCTGCATGGAGGCGAGAACAATCAACTGGCGGAACACGGGCGCGTTCTTTTCCAAATACGGGATTTATTTTGCCTTTGTATTGCTGGCGGGAACGCTGGCGATTTGGGAGCCGCCATTCCGGTCACTGGGAAACATTGAGAACATTCTGCAGCAGATCTCGGTCAATGGCATCCTTGCGATCGGCATGACCCTTGTCATCATTACCGCCGGCATCGACCTTTCCGTCGGTTCCGTGCTCGCGCTATCGGCGGTCGTGGCAACCTCTTTAGCGAAGGGAAACGACGAGGGCCAGGGAATTCATCCGTTGATTGTGCCACTGGCCATGGGCGTCCTGGCCGGCCTCGCTTGCGGGGCGGTCAACGGCATATTAATCGCCAAAAGACGGCTTGCGCCGTTTATCGTCACTCTCGGCATGATGACAGTCGCCCGCGGACTGGCGCTCGTTTATTCGCAGGGCCGGCCGGAAATCAATTTGAGCACCGCTTACGATGCCATCGGCGATGGCCTGGCCGGGCCCGGGGGCATTGTCATGGCCGCCGTGCTCGCGGGCATTTTCATTTTGCACTTCACCCGCTTTGGCCGCTATGTTTACGCGGTCGGCGGCAATGAACTGGCCGCGAAGGTTTCGGGCGTCAATACCGACCGCGTTTTGATTGGCGTGTATGCCATCGCGGGCGCATTGGCCGGGGTCGCAGGCATTGTCGAGTCATCGCGGGTCATGTCCGGCTCGCCTTCCGCGGGAGAAGGTTACGAATTAAATGCCATCGCCGCCGTAGTCATTGGCGGCACGAGTTTGATGGGCGGCATCGGCACCATGGCCGGCACAATCGTCGGCGTTCTGATCATTGGCGTGATGAATAACGGATTGGACCTGCTCGGCGTCTCGTCTTATTGGCAGCAAGTAGTCAAAGGCGCCATTATCGTCTGCGCCGTGCTATTGGATAGAAAATCCAGGAATTGATAAAATGCTCAAAGGTATCCCAAATATTTTACCGCCCGACCTCCTGAAGGTTTTAATGGAGATGGGGCATGGTGACGAAATCGTCATCGCCGACGGCAATTTTCCCGCGGCCAGCCACGCGCAACGCCTCGTGCGGTGCGATGGCATGGGCGCTCCGCCACTGCTCGAGGCGGTGTTGCAGCTCTTTCCACTCGATACATTTGTAAAGCACTCAGCCGCGCTGATGGCGGTTGTCCCGGGGGACAACTATACTCCGGAGGTTTGGCCTGTTTACAAAAAAATTGCACAAAAACACGAGCCGCATTTTTCAGATTTTGAAATGATGGAACGCCACGCTTTTTATGAACGGGCAAAAAAGGCCTACGCTATTGTGGCGACTGGCGAGATGGCGCGCTACGCCAACATCATTCTGAAGAAAGGACTAGTGACATGAAAACTATGAAGTTAATTAAACCATTCCTGATGGCGGGTCTTCTCGCGGCCGTAGTGTGCGGTTGCGGCCAAAAGACAGGGACTACCCCGCCCCCACCAAACACCTCGACGCCTCAGGCTCCGAAACAGATTACCATCGGCATCACGTACCAGGACCTGCAAGACGAGTTTATTATCAATCTCCAGGACGCCGTCCGCGCCGAGGCAAAAAAACTTAACGTGAACCTGATTGAGTCGGATGGCCAGGGCCATGCCGAAAACCAGATTTCCCAGGCGCAGGATTTTATTGCGAAGGGCGTGGACGCCATTATTTTGAACCCCTATGACAAGAATGGCTCAGCCCCTGCGGTGAATCTGGCCGTTAAGGCGCATAAGCCTATTGTGGTGCTCAACGCCATCGTGTCAAATCTGGACAAGGCAAATGCGTATGTCGGCTCCGAAGACGCCAAAGCGGGGCAGATTGAGGCCCAGCGTATCGTGGACGTGCTGCACGGCAAAGGCAACGTCGTCATCATTCACGGCCCGAACGGCCACTCAGCAGAAGTTCAGCGTTCCGAGGGTATCCGCGAAGTTTTGGCAAAAAACCCCGATATAAAAGTTGTCGCCGAACAAACTGCGAATTGGGACCGCGCCCAGGCGCTTAACCTGATGCAAAATTGGCTGGCTTCGGGACAAAAGATCGACGCCGTGATCGCACAAAATGACGAGATGGCGCTGGGCGCGCTCAAGGCCGTCGAAGCGGCGGGCAAACAGGGTGAAATCGCGGTCATCGGCATCGACGCGATTCCCGATGCGTTGAAAGCGGTGGCTGATGGCAAAATGGCAGGCACCGTTTTCCAAGACTCAAAACAGCAAGGAACCATAGCCGTGGATTTGGCCGTCGACCTGGCTCAGGGCAAGTCGGTCGAGCACGACAATTATATTCCCTTCCAACTCGTGACGACGAACAACGTGGCGCAATTCATGCAGGCCAAGTAAATGAGAACGTCGAAGATTTTAATATTTTTGCTCTCTCTGGCCGTATTGGCCGTACCGGCGCTTTGCGCGGATGCCGGGCCGCAGCGATGGAGCGAAGACAAGGCAAACGATTGGGGGAAGAAAACCGGCTGGTTGGTCGGCTGCAATTTTATTCCCAGCACCGCGGTCAACGAACTCGAAATGTGGCAGGCGGCAACTTACGACCCGAAAACAATTGACCGCGAATTGGGACTGGCGCAGGGACTCGGATTCAATTGCGTGCGCGTCTTTCTTCACGATATTCCGTGGCAGGAGGACCACGCCGGCTATTTGAAACGCATTGGTGGATTTTTAAGCCTCGCGCACAAACATCATATTAAAGTCATGTTTGTGCTCTTTGATTCCTGCTGGAATCCCGATCCGCAGCCCGGTCCGCAACCCCCGCCCCGCCCTTTTGTCCACAACTCCGGCTGGGTTCAATGCCCGGGCGCCGAATATATGGCGCACCCGGAACGGCTCGATGAATTAAAGCCCTATGTCCAGGATATCGTCGGGCATTTTCGTAACGACAAGCGAATCGCCTTTTGGGACGTTTATAACGAACCGGGAAACGGCAACGGCAGTTCCTATAGCGCCACAGAGCCTGCGAATAAGGGAACATCCACCCTGCTCTTGCTGCAAAAGGTTTTCGTTTGGGCGCGCGAAATGAAACCGAGCCAGCCGTTGAGCTCCGGGATCTGGCAAGGCGATTTTGATCCCGCAAAATTTTCCGCCTTCGACAAAATTCAAACGAGCGAGTCGGACATCATTACGTTCCACGAATATGGAAATTTGGAAATAGTAAAAAAATGCGTCGATAATCTCCGGCGCTATCACCGTCCAATAGTTTGCACCGAATATATGGCGCGTCCCATGGGAAGCACATTCAATCCCATCCTGGGCTGGTTCAAGGAAAACGGCGTCGGCGCTTTCAACTGGGGCTTTGTGTCCGGGAAAACCCAGACCATTTATCCGTGGGATTCATGGGATAAAACCTATACCGCAGAACCGCCGTTGTGGTTTCACGACATTTTCCATTCTGACGGAACGCCATATCTTCCTGCCGAAGTCCAATACATCCGCGGTGTCACCGGCGTTGCGGAAAAAGACCCCTCTGAATAACCCCATTACGAATTTAGCGAGTTGAGCATCGGAAAATCATGAAAAATCACGCAAAACGAATTGATGAAACATTTGATCAAGGCCACGGCATCCTGCGGTTAATCCCGGTATTTGTCCCGCGCCGGTTCAGCAAGGCCGGACGCCGCCTGCGCCTCCATCCCGACGATTACTATGCCCTGGGCACCCAACGCGGCTCGATCAAGGAACGCTGGTTCTCGTCGGTCATCCCCGCGATGAACGGCGAATTGGCGCCGCCGGACGAGGGCATGAGCTATGTCCTGCCTTTTAGCAACAAACTGTCTGAAAAGTTTTCGCTGAAGGAAACTGTCGACCAGTTCAAGGACAAAATCGTCGGGACGGAACTGATGAAGAAATACGGCGGCTGGCCGATGTACTCAAAGTTTTTCGACTATCTCGCGCCCCTGTTCCATCACTTGCACCTGAGCTTCGATGACGCCGCGCGCGTCGGCCGTTTGGGCAAGCCCGAAGCGTATTATTTTCCCGCCGAAATGAATAATTACCCCGGCGAATTCCCGGTCACTTACTTCGGCTTCGACCCGGATACCACCAAAGAAATGGTGCGTGAGCGCCTGTTGATGTTTGAAAAGGGAGACAACCGCATTACCGAGTTGTCCCGGGCCTACCGCATCGAACTGGGCACGGGCTGGTACACCCCTCCGGGAGTCGTCCACGCGCCGGGCTCCATACTGACCTACGAGCCGCAATGGAACAGCGACGTCAACTCCGTCTACGAAAACATCACCTCAAGCGAAGTTTATCCGTACGAATTCCTCGTCGAGAATTGTCCCAAAGACAAGAAGCGGGATATCGACTACGTGATGAGCCTGATGGATTGGGAAAAGAACATCGATCCCCATTACAAGAAGCATTACTTCCGTCCGCCATTGGTCTGCAAACATTCGGACGCGCAACACTCGGAAAAATGGGTCATCTACGCCAACGAATATGTTTCGGCCAAAGAACTGACCATCCAACCCGGCCAGACGGTCAGGATCAAGGACGGCGCAGCGTACGGCTGCGTCATCATCCAGGGCCACGGCAAGTTTGGCGTCTATGACGCGGAAGCATCCGTGATGCTGCGTTTTGGCCAGGCGTCCAACGACGAATACTTCGTCAGCGAAGCCGCGGCCAAAGACGGCGTAACTATCTCAAATCATAGCCAGTTTCAGCCGATGGTCATATTAAAGCACTTTGGGCCGAATCATCCGAATATGCCGAAAAAAGTGACGGCCTAGATCCGACGATATGTGGAAAAGATTCTCTGTCGTTTTTCCAGCAGTTGTCACACTGTTCCTCGCCAATCCACAGTCGTTCAGCCAATCAATTGGCCCGGAAAAGTTCCAATCCATCCCCTTGGCTCGCAGTGGAAAGAATCCGCATGGAAAAACCCTGGTCCGCGAGGGAGTTCCTTTCATCGCCGGGACCCTACCCTTTTCAAATGGCTCCGCTCAACTGGATATTGGAGGCACGGCCAAACGCATCTACCTGTTGGGCATGGTGGAAGACGCCACCATCCATTGCTGGGCCGATCCGACCAATCATTCTGTCCGCCTCTTTGTGGGCGATCATTTAGGCCAAATTCAGCTCAATTACACCGACGGCTCGAAAGAAGTATTCCCATTGGTTTTGGGCGAAAGCGTCTGGTTTGGCCATCCTTTTTATCGATATCAGGAGCCCTTCCCGACCGATGCCGGGCTGCGGAAAGCTTTCTCCGACGCCCTGAATCTCTACCCGCCGGCTCCGGTCAAAGACGGCAACTATATCGCCGTCATCACGCCCAAACAAATTCCTATCCAAAGCATCAGCGTCGAAAACACCACGAAGAAATGGGGAACGCTAGTGCTCAACGGGTTGACTCTTGAGACCGCCAATGGCCAGGGAATCCCAAATGCCGACATCCTCATGCCCGGCCCATTCTCTCAGGATTTTGAAAAATTTGCCGCGACCAAATCCCTTCGCACCCGGGGAACCGGTGAGAAACGCGCGGACGGACAACTGAAAGCGTTATCCCTGGCACTTTACAATAGCGACAAAAACTTTTCCCACAGTCACGTGGTTGCCGAAACTCCCCATGATTATTCCGGCCCTGAAGTTTCATTTGAAGGCAGCCTCTATGCAAAAGTACTGGCAAATATATTTTCGTTCAATGTGCAGGACATCTCCGACAAAGTGGACGGGGACGGGATGTATCATACGTCCACGAAAGGCGCGATCTCCTGGAATGGCAATGGGTTCGGGACATTTGAAACCAATGCGGGCATGTATTACGCCACTTCCTGGTCGCGCGACATGGGACGGAGCCTGCAGGAGTTGACGGAACTGGGCTACACCAATGATGCCTTGCGGTGCGCGGATTATTGCCTGCGCATGGCGAAACTATGGACCAATCCTGCCACGGCATTTCACGGCCATATTCTTCTTCCCCATTGGAGCCGGGTCGCCAATCGCCCGCAAAACTCCCCGCCTTTCGAGAACGACGGGCACGGGCTGGTCACGATGTTTCTCTATAAGCTTTGGCAACGCCTGCCTGGCCGCGATGAATGGCTCCGCGCACGATGGCCGGATATCAAAGACGCCGGCGATTGGGTCGTTTGGCAGTTGGATCATCCGGAAATTTCCGGCGCCACCAACGGCGTCCTTCACACCACCGGCGAATGTGCTGCCGGAAACGGCTATTCCGTATATGGCGACTACGCCTGCATCAATGCGCTTCGGGCGCTCTCGCGCATGGCTGATTCCATTGGCGAAACGAATTCCTCGGCGCAATGGCGCCAGTACGCCGATAAAATGCAGGCGGCAGTAGCCGCGCAATACGTCATCAATGATCCGAAGTATGGCCTCGTGTGGACTCTCGATTACGCCGGCTGGCCAACGCACCCCACGGTTTTAGGCCCGTTGATTCTGACGGCCGACTATGACGGATTCGCCCCGCACAATGACACGACAAGCTGGCGCCCGGTCGACGAAGCGGCGTATCAACGGCTCATCGATACCTACCGGCCCTTTGGATTCTATGGCCAGGCGATGGGCTACGGCCAGGGATTCGTCACTGAGTCGGCGCTCCTCCTGGACCGCATGCGCGACGCCACCGTCATGCTGGATTGGATTGCGAAACAAATCTATAATCCACGCATTGGCTGTTTTATCTCGCCTGAAGGCGTCCAGGTCGACCCGACTGGCCAATACTGGTTCCCCGCCGGCGACCTTGGAAACGGCGTTCAGGAGGCTGAAATCATCAAGACGCTTCGCCTGGTCATTGGCGTCGACGACACTCGGCCGGATCGCTTGCAATTCT
This sequence comes from Verrucomicrobiia bacterium, assembly GCA_036489615.1. Taxonomy (GTDB): domain Bacteria; phylum Verrucomicrobiota; class Verrucomicrobiia; order Limisphaerales; family UBA11358; genus UBA11358. The sequence goes on from DASXFM010000467.1 coordinate 13,521, forward strand.
ATCCGCGGATGCCGTTCAACTGGAATGAAATCGCCGTGGAGAAATATCCGGTCCTTTCCGAAAATTCCGGGAATCCGGAAACCACGTTTTTACATTACAAGCTGAAACGCTCCCGGAGCGGAATGGACCTTCAAATTGGCGCGGAAAAACCGCTCGGCCGGGTGGCAATGCGGCTGGGACCATTTACTGAGCCGCCGGATACGGCGAAGATTCGTGTGAATGGACAAAATCCCCGCAACCTTGTGATCGAACGCAGCGGCGATTCCTGGTGGGCGAAGTTTGCGGTTGAGGTAGTGAGC
>DASXFM010000029.1:0-5264 GCA_036489615.1 Verrucomicrobiia bacterium
CGGCCAATCGAAAAATCAAATAGGTCGCCGCGGACACCGCGATGATGGAGCCGTATAACGCCAGATGTTGCGGAATTGTCGTCGCCTCATTCTGAAGAAGGATGGTCGTCGAAATCGCGCCAGGGCCTGCGAGCATGGGAACCGCCAGCGGAGTGATCGCAATATCCGGCTTCTCCACGCCTGCCTGGGTCTCTTCCCGGGTTTGCTGAACGCGCGAGCGCTGCACCCGCAGCATGTCCAGCGCGATAATGAGCAACACAATGCTGGCCGCGATTTGAAACGCCGGCATCGTAATACCGAAAACTTTGAACAGCTCCCGCCCGAAAAATGCAAATCCCAACAATACCACCGCCGTCGTCGCCGAGGCCAGGCCGGCCATGCGCAGACGCTGTTCAGGCGTATCGGTCGGCGTCATAGCCAGAAATGCGGGCGCCGTGGCCAACGGGTCCACAATCACAAACAGCGAACCGGCGGCCAGTAGTGCGTACTCGGACAGGGTCACGGGCTGAGATTTAAAAGGAAAAAGGGAAAATTAAAAAGTAGAAATGACCACGACCTCCAACTTTTGGACGCGCCTCGAGGCCATGAACCTCTTTTGCGTAGCAGCCCCGAAAGCTTTCGGGGCTCTGACTATTTCGCGGAGGAATCGCACAACCTCGCTCGCAACCCAAGTCGCCCAGCCGGCGCGTCGGTTCATAGTGAGATTTCCCCGAAGGTTTCGCGCATTGAACCCCTGAACGCGGAGGTCATTAGTCGTACCAAAGATCGGCGGACAATTCTCCCTCTCCCCGCCCGTCCTCCGTAGCACCACGCATTGCGTTGCCTTCAAGATTGCGCAACTTATTCCGCCCTGCCAGAAGCCGCGAAAGAGTGATACTGCGGAGGGTGGACGGGAGAGGGCAGGGGTGAGGGAGAATCGTTCAAAAAAGAAGGTTGTGCGGTTCATGGAAAGGGAGAATCGTTCAGACTAAAATGTCGCACCTGCCCGGCAAAATGGGAAACATGTAAATTCACCACCCAAAAAACACACACATATCCTTCCAAATTTACACCAAATCTATATAGCAATTTCCGTAACTTCCATCCCGGCCCACGAAACCAAAAAACCTTTAAAATCCCCAATAAAAACGGGCCAATCAGCCTCAACCTCCCCTTCGTTTCCCGTTTCCTTGCCTATACCCAAAAAAATGAAACGAAGCTGTTCCATCCCTTGCCGCAGCCACCACCTGACTCCGCTAATTCTGCTCGCTCTCGGTCGTCACCGGCTTATGGTCTCCTTTGATGGCAGCCATCACGGCGTGCCAGGAGAGGATCGCGCATTTCACTCGCGCCGGATATTTATGGACGCCGGCAAAGACCGCCAGCTTGCCCACGTCACCGGGAATTTTGCCGGAAGTGACCATTTCATGAACCCGGCTGAACATGGTTTCCACATCCGATTTCGTTTTGCCTTTGGCAAATTCCGTCAGAAGTGATGCGGATGCTTTGGAAATACAGCAACCCGAGCCGACAAAGCTGATGTCCGCGATTTTGTCGCCATCGAGGGCGAGAAAGAGTTTGAGCTGATCACCGCACAAAGGATTGTGGCCCTGGGCCGAGCAGGTGGACTCGGCCATCTCATGGAAATTGCGCGGCTTTTTGCAATGATCCAGGATGACCTGCTGATAAAGGTCATTGATATCTTCAAACATAATTTTGGGCCGTTGGCCTTTGCCGCCGGCCATCAGCCGTGACTATCGCAAGTTACGGCTGGATTCGAGCCGTTGCCAGACGAGTTTATCCAATTCCTCCCGCACGGGCGCGCATCGGACCCGCTCGACGATTTCGCCGGCAAAGGCGTGAATCAACATCCGGCGCGCGGTCGCCTCGGGAATGCCCCGGGCGCGTAAATAAAAAATGCTCTCACTGTTTAATTGGCCGATCGTCGCCCCGTGCGTGCATTTGACGTCGTCGGCATAAATTTCCAACTGCGGTTTGGTGTCCGCGGTCGCCTCGTTGGAGAGCAAAAGATTTTTGTTCGTCTGCTTGGCGTCGGTCTTTTGGGCGACGGGATGGACATAGATGCGGCCGTGAAAAACGCCTTTGGATTTATCGTCCAGGATGCCGTTGAAATATTCGTGGCTGGCGCAATGCGGCTGGGCGTGCTCGACGATCATGTGATGATCCGCCAACTGCTCATCGCGCGTGAGATAGAGACCGTTCAAAATACATTCCAGCCCTTCACCCGCCAGTTTGGCGCGGATGTTATTGCGGGAAAGCTTTGAGCCGAGGGCAAAAGAATGGACATTTACCTTGCTGGCCCGGCGGAATTCTCCCGCGATGGTGGCCATATGAAAGGCGTTTGCCGTTTCATCCTGCAATTTGATGTGTTCAACCACGGCATTCTCACCTGCGATAATTTCTGTGACAGCGTTGGTAAACGATACCGCGTCCCCGGCGCTTAAATAACTTTCGACGATCGTCGCCTTGCTGTTTGCCCCCATGATGATGAGATTGCGCGGCTGGATGGTTTCACCGCTCTGTTTGGCGGACGAGATATAAATCACCTGAACTGGCTCGACCATTTCGACGCCGTCCGGGACATAAATGAAAGTGCCGTCTGTGAAAAACGCCTGGTTGAGCGCGGCGAAGGCGTTGTCCGAAGTCCTGGCGTATTTGCCAAGGTGTTTTTCGACAATCGCAGCGTCCCGTGTCAATGCGGCCGAAAGACTGTCTACCATCACCCCATTTGGATTATCCTGAAGGCGCGACAATTTGGGCGCAAAAAATCCGTTCACGAAAACGAGTCGGGAGCCTGGCAGCCCGGCAAAGGCGGCTCGGCTTAAAACACTGCTTTCCGCCCCGTTGACCGCCGCTGCGCGCGCCGGCTGGAAGGGCAACGCCGCAATGGGGGCGATATTGGTAAAGCGCCAGTCTTCATCATGAAGCGTCGGAAAGCCGAGTTCAGTAAAGGTGGAAATGCCGGCATTGCGCAAAGCCAAAAGCCATTTGGGCTGGCTGGAAGCATCCGTTTTGCGGAAAGTTTCAACAATCCCTGATTCAGTCGAATTTTTTATCTGCGTCATCATTACCATTTCAAGTCGAACATTAATCTTTTCATGTAATGCCCTGATGTGCAAATGGAAATTTGACCCCTTCTCACAAATTTGGCATTGAAAACGCTCGGATATTTTAATACATTGCCCGCTAATAGGCTAAAAATAACGATTGAAATCAGATGTATCGCCAATGTAGAACCCGTAGAATCGCTGCTTCCTGTTTGATCGGCTCAAACCTCATTGCGGCTGCCTGAAGATAAATTTCTATGGATTTGACGGAATCACCCAACGCGTCGGCTGTGACTGAAGACTTCGAATTTGCGGCGTTGTCCGTGGCGGACAATTATCGCAAGGCGTTGTTGCGTGAATTCTCAGAATATCTGCGCGGAAATGTTTTGGAAGTGGGAGCGGGCATCGGACAAATCACAGAAGCGCTTCTGAAAAAAAGTGACATTGGGCGACTCACCTCCATCGAGCCGGATTCAAACTTTTACGCGCAACTTGCCGGTAAATTTCCAGGACACTCTGTTGTTCACGGCACCATCGAAGATCTGCCGAGAGACAGCAGCTGGAACGCCGTGGTCAGCATTAATGTCCTGGAGCACATCAAGGAGGACGAACGTGAATTAAAAAACTATCATGAGCATCTCCACAAAAGCGCCGGGGTCCTTTGCCTCTTCGTGCCGGCCCGAATGGAAATTTACGCGGAACTTGACCGGGATTTCGGGCATTTCCGGCGCTACACCAGGCCGGAACTCAGGGGAAAACTTGAGCGCGCCGGTTTTCAAGTCCTTCGTTTGCGCTATTATAACCTGGCCGGGTACTTCGCCTGGTGGCTCAATTTCTGCCTTCTTAAAAAACGCCACTTTGACGCGCGTTCGGTACGTTTTTTTGACCGTTTCATTTTCCCCGTGGTCCATGGGTTTGAATCAAGGATCTGCCCGCCAATAGTTGGTCAAAGCCTGCTGGCGATCGCACAAGCGAAGTGAAACGCCCGGGGCGTCTCAATTTAGCCGGACGACATACCAATCAACCGGACCTGTCCCTGCGCGAAGGTTCAACTGAATTTCCTTGATGGTCACAGCGTTCATCCTTTGCCTCCAATCGTTAAAATCCGGGAACCGGTTTCCGAACCGTGTGCTTTTGGCCAGGATATATTGAACGCCTCGCTCCTTCAGCCAGGCAGCGGTGTCGCCGGCTTCCAGGCACACAACCCGACGCGAGCCAAAGGGTTGCCAGAGGGATGTCTCCGGGTCATCGTAAGTGATCAACCCCAGAACCTTTGTATCCGGCGGCAAAGCCGCGAGCGCGGGGGCAAAGGCATGATTACGGTCGCGATAGACAGAATAAACCTCCTCAATACGGGCTGACAGCTTTGAATGGCCAGCCTGAAGTTTTGCAATCAGGACGCCAACAGGAACCAAGGGACGGGCTGGTGAAATAATGAGCAGCCCCGCAGCCAGCACAAAAACGAAAAACGCCGACCCGCGCCACCAACATTTCCTCACGAGTTGCTCATGGCAGGGAGATCTAAGAAGGAGCGGCAGCAACAGAATATAACAGGGGGCCATTATTCGGCCGATGGGAGAAACTTCTGACTGGCTCAAAAGCGCAAACACCGCAATCCATGGGCAGATAACGATGCCCATCTCGAATAGGCCGTCGAAAGAATCAAATTGAAATTGGAAAAACGACTTTCGGCATGAGAACGCCACTGCGACAGCGCTGACGGCCAGCAACAACGTGGCGCCGAAGCCGAACCCGGCGTTTTCTTCGATTTGCATCTGTTCCGCGTGAAGCTCAGGGGGCCCCTGTTCGGTAAAACTTTCCCGTAATTTACTGCTCAAATGCGGCGGAATCACCCGCTGCACGAAGCTATTCCATTTGTCGGCCTGCGGGAACACCGGGGGCGCCAGATTAACCAGGCCGATATAAACTGTGTTTACCCCAAGGCGAATTGGCAAACTGCCGTGGGTCTGGTCGTCTTCCAGCAAACGTCCGGACCAATCGCCACAATAGTGCCAGTTCAAAACAGCCGGCGGCAAAAATGACGATAAAATTCCGAGCACACACACCGCGGCAACCGCCACAGGCCGTTGCCGGACAATCTTTAACGCGGGCAGAATGGCAACGGCCCACGGCAACAATAATGGCAGGTTGCTCGTCTTGACGCCGGTCATTAGCGCGGCGCTTACGATAGAAGTGAAAAGATCGCGCGCACATCCC
>DASXFM010000031.1:0-11498 GCA_036489615.1 Verrucomicrobiia bacterium
CACAATAAGCTGCAACAGGAACCACAGGACGAATGCCGCCCACGCCGGAACCTGAATCCATCCGGCCTGCCGTAAAAACCAAAAGAAGAACCCAAGCCGGGCCCGCGGAAACTGGCACGCATAAAAAATCAACACGCCTGAGATGCCGCCGCTGGCCCCGATGCATGGAACTTCGGAATGAAGATTTCCCAGGATATGAAAGATATGTCCGACAATCGTGGCCAGGAAAATCAAAAGCAAAAACCGCCACCAGCCCAGGAAATTCTCCACCTCTCCTGCGAACAACAGAAAGAAATAGAGATTGCCCAGCAGATGCATGACACCCCCGTGCAGAAAAAACGAAGTCAGGAGCGTCGCGCCGCCATAACGAAAGGCTTCCGCCGGAATCATTCCGAAATTTTTTATCGCGTATTCGAGATCCGTAAATGCCCAAACACTCACCACGAAGATGAGCGCCGACAAGAGCCAGGTCGTCCATGGCCGGCGCGACATTTCGGCGTCATAATATTTGACCGGAAATCCCAGGAGCGCCGGAATCCATTTCCAAAATTCGTCCGGAGGGTCGGCCGTGTAACCTTCCCCCATCATCGCCTGCCGTTCCATCTTTTGCCTGGCTTCGGCTTCGAGCGCCGTCATGAGGAGCGCCTCCGGCGATTCGAAAACGCCTTCCGGCAATTCATCAAATTTTCCCGCATCGAACCAAAACGTGACGCATGGCTTGCAGGCATCCAGGGTAAAAGGAGGGTCCGATACTTCGAAGGTCTTCATCGGCACCTGGCAAAACGGGCAGGTTCGCCACGAGACGTCAGCGGCTGTGTTCATTTTCCGCACCAGCCCCCCGGCAAAACGGTCGCCGGTCATCCGGCGGATTTGCGGCACGGTCACCGCGCGGCCTTTGCACTCGCTGCAATAGTAATAGACACCCTCACGCTGCCGCACGGTCTGCAATCCGATCTTGCATGTTGGACAGTTGGCCATCGGGAATTTACGGTTTAGTTAGGGTTTACAATAACGAATTTAGCCACAGACCGGTATCGTCTGTAAACTGATTTAGGACAGCCATAAATAGCAACAATCGCTATAAAATAAAAGATCACTCTTTGCTACTTTTCAGCGCCTTCACTGACAGTTGCTTTTGGTTTAGTCTGAACGATTTAGTTTCGTTATATCCAATCGCCGGAATCAAGGCCATTCGCGGCATCCGGGAATTCTCCTTGATTTCATCCTGCCGCCTGTTCTAACTGCATCACAAACAACTTAAGGCATGGCACCATGCAGCTCGCTTTCATCGTTCTTCAAGGCCTCGCGGTTCTGTTGTTGGTCGTGCAAGACACCGTCAAACTTGCCCCATTCAACAATCTCGAAGCCCAAGTCAGGCGTTTCGGCTGGACGAAACTTTTGCTTGGCACGCTTTTTACCGTCTCCGGCGCCGTAGTCGCGCTCTACCTCAGCGTCCGATTCAATGGCGAGCCATTGCCGCCAGGCGCGAAGGTATTCTTTGTCCTTTGGTGGAGCATGCTGATGATCGGAATGTTCATGTCGTGGTACAAACCCTACTTCTTTGGTCCTACCCAAAAAGACCTGGATCTTTACCAGGCCATTTTTAGCGGCACTCATTCCATCTTGCCAATGCGCCGCGGCTTCCCGGGCCCAAATACCCTTCACCTTGTCCTCCACGCTTTGGGGATTCCCTGCGCGCTGCTCGGATTCCTGAAAGTCGCCGGTGTGTTTTAGGGCGTTTCGCAGCGGCTTGGCTTCGGCATCCAGCGCCGTCATGCTGGCGCACGCAGCCGGAGCCTCAAGGGTCGCGGTCTCCGGTCAGTTCGTTTACAAAATTGACAACGGTCGCAACAAATATGTAAATTTGGTTTAACCACTTGTTGCGTATACGCATTATTTATGGCAAAGCCTGACCTGAAGCAATCTCATGACCTGGCGATGGGATTGCGCATGGCATACTGGGCCCTGCACCGCCGCACGGACGAGAGTCTCGCCCCGCGTCATCTGACGGCGAACCAGTTTGTGCTATTGGCTCTTCTTATGGAGGAGGATGGGATTACCCAACAGGATCTTGTTCTTCGCGCTTCTTCAGATCCCAGCACCATTCGGGCAATGCTTGTGTTATTGGAGAAGAAAGGTCTGGTTGCGAGAAGCCAACACACCCGGGACGGACGTGCGCTCAGCGTCACACTCACCCACAAAGGCCGCCGCGCATACCGGCAAATGTGGAGAGTTACTCAATCCGTGCGACAGCGACTGTTGGTTGCTTTTGACGCCAGGGAGACTGCATTCCTGATTGAACTGCTTGCCCGAACCGCCGACGTAATGATTTCGCCAACGGTACCGAAATCGTTTCGTAAAAGAATAGTAAATAGCAAAGGCGATGATACCAGAACGACATGTCATGACGAAACCACCATACCGGGCTGTTGGGAATGCCCACAATGCGGCTTCACTCTCAGGAATGAGCTCGATATCAAAAGCGCAATGGTTGGTCCAAACAACGAGCCACTTGCCAAACGCTGCCCGAATGACGGCCAGAGATTGAAACCGGAGACCTGGAAAGGACGTTGCGGGAAATTAGCTGCGTCATGTGATCAACTGTTAGTTGAAATCCAATGGCTTAACGACTTTTGCGCCTTCGCGCCTCATCCAAAATTGCATTTACCGCGGTTTGCGGACGGCCAATTGAGGCAATTGGCGCAAGCAGGTTTAAAGGCTCCCATAAAATGTAAAAAATGTGGCAAGATAAATTTGGGTCCTTCATATAAACCCCGAAAAACAGATCTTCAACCGCGAGTTTCGCTGCCGCCAGATAGATGGCTATGCAAATCCTGCGGAGAGCCATTGCATATCATGCGGGTAAAAGCTCCAGAGCGCCTCCTCTAAATGCATGATTCAACAGCGGAAAAACATGTTTATTATGAAATCCGCAACTTACATCGCCGCCATCGTTCTGGCCTGTGCGCTGCCCCTAAGGGCTGATGAAATCACCTGCGCCACTTGCGACTTTCAGGGGTCCCTGAGCGGGGCCTATGCGCATCACAAGGACAGCCATAATTTGAGGATTGAGGGGGCCGGAGGCCATGCAGATGCCTACCGGGAGTGCATTGAAGGGACAAATTTCACAGTGAGCGTCGCGCATTTGCCCGCCGGGAAATACAAGATTGACATTGGTGAAATTGAGACTGCTCAGGTATCGCCCGGCGGCCGGGTATTCACCGTTTCGGAAGGGGCGAAGATACTGGCTTCGAATTATGATATATTGGCCGCCGCCGGCAGCGCAGAAAAGGTCGTCCATATTGAAAGCACCGTTGATCATGAAGACGATTCAATTGGCGGGGCTCTGACTCTTACCTTCACCGCCCGCACCGGCGCCGCAAAATTCGATACGATTGAGATTAAGGAGGCCTCGGGGACGCCCGTGGTTTCATTCAACGCCTCGGACTTTGCCGACCTCGATACGGCGACGGACAACCAGGCCCCGGCGGTCCCCGGGCCCGAGGTTTGGAAGGACCCGTCGCAGCCGATGGAGGCGCGGGCCAATGATTTGATCCGCCGGATGTCATTGGCCGAAAAGGTCGCGCAATTGCAGAATGACGCACCGGCAATACCGCGGCTCGGTCTCCCGACGTATAACTATTGGAATGAAGCGTTGCACGGGGTGGCCAATGATGGAATCGCGACCGTTTTCGCTGAGCCAATTGGCGGCGCCGCCACGTGGGATCCAGAATTGCTCCATCAGGAAGGACACGTTATCGGCATAGAAGGCCGCGCCAAGTTCAACGAATATGCATCCAGGCACAATGGCAACTCCCAATGGTGGGGCGGGCTGACGTTCTGGACACCAAACATTAACATTTTTCGTGATCCGCGCTGGGGACGGGGCCAGGAGACTTACGGGGAAGATCCGTTCCTGACAGGCACGCTGGCCGTTCCCTTTATCAGCGGTATCCAGGGAGATGATCCGAAATACATGCTGGCGATGGCCTGCGCCAAACATTACGCAGTTCATAACGGGCCGGAATCGCAGCGTCATCGTTTCAATGCCACACCATCGGAACGCGATTTGTATGAAACGTACTTACCACAATTCGAAATGGCTGTGCGCGAAGGCCACGTCGGCGGCGTCATGGGAGCTTACAGCGCGCTTTTTGGCGTGCCGGATTGCGCGAATTCTTTCCTGCTGACGGATTTATTGCGCAAACAATGGGGATTTGACGGATACGTTGTTTCCGATTGCGGCGCCATCGGCGATATTTGGAGCCAGCACCATTACGTAAAGACGCCGGAAGAAGCCGCGGCCACTGCGGTGAAAGCCGGCTGCGATCTTTGTTGCGGCGGGGATTATCAGGCCCTGGTGCGAGCGGTTCAACGCGGATTAGTCACCGAAAAGGAGATTGACCACGCGTTGTATTACACATTGTGGACGCGTTTCAAGCTTGGCCTGTTCGATCCGCCCGGCGATTGTCCATATTCCAAAATTGGCATTGACCAAAACGACACGCTGCAAAGCCGCGCGCTGGCGCTCAAGATTGCCGAAGAATCCATCGTGCTGCTGAAGAATGACGGCACCTTGCCGTTGGACCGCTCCAAAATCAAACGCATCGCAGTCATCGGGCCAAATGGCAACTCGACTTCGATGTTGCACGGCAATTACAACGGGACAGCCCGGCACCCAATCTCAATCCTAAACGGCATTAAACAAGCGGCCGGGCCAAACATGGAAGTTACGTTTGCGATGGGATGCCCAATCACCACCCAAACCGACAGAGGGATTGCTCCCTGGAGTCGCCAGGATAACGAGACGAGCCGGCCGCTGCCGGAATTGAACGCCGAAGCCCTCAGCAACGCGATGAATGCGGACATAATTATTTATGTTGGCGGCATCACTTCGGCGCAGGAAGGCGAAGAATTTGACCGTGACTCGATTGAATTGCCGGAAGTGCAGGAAAATCTTGTGGAAGCGCTCCAAGCGACCGGCAAGCCGGTGATCATGGTCAATTGCAGCGGGTCCGCCATGGCTCTACCGTGGGAAGCTAAAAACCTGGCGGCGATTCTACAGGCCTGGTATCCGGGCGAAGAAGGCGGACTTGCTGTAGGCGAGATCCTCTTTGGCGACGTTAATCCGAGCGGCCATTTGCCCGTCACGTTTTATTCATCCACGGCAGACCTGCCCGATTTCACGGATTACTCGATGAGCAACCGCACTTACCGTTACTTCAACGGCCAGCCTCTCTATGCCTTTGGCCATGGCTTGAGTTATAGCAGGTTTGAATTCCGCCGTGGCAACCTGGAACCGAAAAAAATTCATGCCGATGGTACGTTGAAATTATCCTTCATGGTCAAAAATTCCGGCAAACGCGACGGCGATGAGGTTGTGCAGGTCTATTTCCGCCACGTCAATTCAAGCGTCCCACAACCGAAACTGGACCTGTGCGGCTTTCATCGAGTGCAAGTGAAGCACGGCGAATCCGCCAAAGTCACCATGGATATTCCGGTCGAACGCCTGCGTTTCTGGGACACGCCGAAAAAGAAGTACGTGATTGAACCGGGACAATATGAATTTCTCATCGGCGAAGCCTCGGATGATATTCGGCTGAAATTACCAATGACAGTTACCGCCCGGTGATCTGGTTAACAATGCTCCTGATATTATTATGAGACACCTGCTTTCCCGAATTGGGCTGTACGCAAGCATTGGTATTTTCTTTCTTCCAGCCAAATTCCTGACATACGGCCACGATTCACTTCAATCCACATTGCCGTGGAACTCAAATCCAGCGCCGGCTGGTTCAGCCGCACCGGTGCAGCTAGATCAAATCCCGACAGATGCCAAGCCCGCATCGTCAAACGTACCAGGCGCCCAGTTTCCGAAGGTCGATTCGATAGGACGCGCCTATTTCCGCATTGCAGCGCCTGAAGCAAAAAACGTATCTGTCAGCCTGCCTGGTGGCAACGGAACCAAAGGCGACAATGGCGTCTGGAATATCGTAACAAGTCCTCTCGCGCCCGGATTCCATTATTACACATTGAAGGTTGACGGCGCTACGGTGTGCGATCCCGCCAGTGAGAGTTACTTCGGCACGAGCAAAACGAGCAGCGGCATTGAAATTCCATCCCCGCAGGAAGATTTCTATTTGCCCAAAAACGTGCCGCACGGCGACCTTCGTGCGCACTACTATCTCGCGAAGACAACTGGTAAAATCCGGCGTTGTTTCGTTTATACCCCGCCGGACTACGATACGAATTTCACTGCCCGTTATCCGGTGCTTTACCTGCAACACGGGATGGGCGAAGACGCCCGTGGCTGGTCCGACCAGGGCTGCGCAGGTTTCATCCTTGATAACCTGATTGCCGACGGCAAAGCAAAGCCGATGCTGGTGGTAATGGATGACGGTGGCATCACTCCCGGCGCCATGACCGGTCCTCGAAGAGACGGACGCCCCATGTTTTGGGACAAATTCAGCCGGGTATTTATTGAGAACATCATTCCCATGATTGATTCAACCTATCGTACGATTCCTGACCGCGAGCACCGTGCCATGGCCGGTCTTTCGCTCGGTGGCACGCAAACCATGGAAATTACCCAGGCGCACCTTGACGATTTCGCCTACATCGGAGTTTTTAGCGCGCCATTTGGGTTTCCTCAAATTCCTGACGGATTTAATGCATTGTTAGGCGATCCGGCGGCATTCGCGAAACAGGTGAACGTGCTTTTCATAAGCTGCGGCGCCGCCGGAGACCTGGCCGCCCGGAGTACCCAAAGGTTCCATCAAGAACTGGACCAGGCCGGCATCAAGCATGTCTATTACGAATCGCCCGGCACAGCGCACGAATGGCAAACCTGGCGCCGTAGTTTCTACCGTTTCGCGCCATTGCTGTTCCAAAATCCGTGAAATTTCGCCCGGTTTATATGAAAATAACAGGCTTCATTTTACTCGTCCTCATCACGTTTGTTGCCTGCGCCCAAACTCCAATACCCACTCAGCCTGTCACAGCTACGGTTGACGCTTCCAAAATCGGTCCGCCAATCTCTCCCTATATCTATGGTCAGTTCCTCGAACACGCCGGTAGTCTCATTTACAACAGCCTTTGGAGCGAGATGCTTGATGACCGAAAGTTTTATTACGCGGTAATGCCGAGGCCTAAAGAGGAACCCAATGTCGGCCGTCGTGGCGGATTCCCGGGACGCCGGAATATCGGCCCTGGCCGATGGAATCCAATCGGTCCGGTTGATTCCGTGATCATGGACACTACTAACCCTTTCGTTGGTGACCACACGCCCCTCGTCATACTTGCGGGCGCCGCACCGCGCGGCATCCGTCAGACAGACGTTAATTTCGCCAGGGGCACAAAATACAATGGCCGTATCGAATTGGCCGGCGATTCCGCGAAAGTTTTCATTGATATAGTCTGGGGCGTCAATGCCGACGCCGTACGCCAATCAATTCCACTCGGCAGGTTGGGCAAGAAATACAAAAAATTTATCTTCTCATTTAAAGCTGAAAACTCCGGGCCCGCTCAATTTGAGATCGTTGGCACCGGGGCTGGTTCATTTCACATTGGGGTGGTGTCGCTCATGGCCGCCGATAATCTCGACGGCTGGCGTCCCGCAGAGATCGCTGCCCTTAAAAGCCTTCATTCCGGTGTTTATCGTATTCCAGGTGGCAATTTTGTTTCCGCCCACGATTGGCATTATGCGATTGGTGATCCTGACAAACGTCCGCCCGTCTTTGATCCGGTTTGGCGCGCCCTCCAGCCCAACGATATTGGCCCTGACGAATTCATGACGATGTGCAAGCTGCTTGGGGTCGAGCCATATATCACGGTCAACGCCGGCACGGGTGACGATTGGTCGGCTCGGGAATTGGTAGAATACTGTAACGGGGAACCCTCGACGCCGATGGGCAAACTTCGTTCTGCCAACGGTCATGCCCAACCGTATCACGTCAAGTTCTGGGGCGTTGGCAATGAAATGTGGGGAATCAGTTACCAATATGGAGCACTGAAACTCGATCAGTTTGAGTATAAGCACAATCAATTTGCCCGGGCCATGCGACAGGTAGACCCGACGATCAAGCTGATCGCCAGCGGGGCCATGCCCGACACGATGACCGGTTCCCGGGAGTCGTTGAGCCTGGGCACCCATTTGGTTCCATCCTATCTTTCGCCTGAAGATTGGACGGGCGGTTTGCTCAAAAATTGTTTCGAAAACATTGATCTCATCAGCGAGCACTTCTACAACTATGGCGGCACTCACTTCAGTCTTGCCGAAGGAAAACAGGTACCCAATGATCCAAACGAGCCGATTACAGATTGGATGCGCCGCCCGGCCAACCACATCCGTCTCAAATATGAGGAATACAAGGAATACGAAAAGTTGCTCCCGGAACTCGCCGCTCATCCCAGGCCGATGGCTATTGATGAATGGGCCTACTTTGGCGGCCATTATCCCACCTACCCCGCTTACGCGTGGGTATTCCACGAAATGTTCCGGCATTCCGACGCGTTTCAAATGGCGGCGCAGACGTTTGCCACATCGCTGCTTTCTCGCAATGGAACCAATCTCACCCTGACCCCCAACGGGCTGGTCTTCAAAATCTATCGAGACCACTTTGGCGAGATCCCGGTGGAAGTTTCCGGCAACTCGCCCCAGCCCAAACCCGTTGACCCGCCGGGTGGTGAACAACCTGTCGTCAACGCCGGCAGTGACACTTTTCCATTGGATGTTGTCTCTGCGTGGACCGCCGATCATCGCACTCTCACTGTAGCTGTACTCAATCCCACCGATGTCGAGCAACGGCTCAAGCTGAATATTATTGGCACAACTCTGTCCGGCCAGGGGACACTCTGGCAACTCGCGTCCGCTGACACTAACGGCCAAAATCCAAGTATTAGCAAATCGCCTCTCGATTTCGTTCCCGATTTGCCCGTCTTTTCACCCTTCAGCGTGAGTATCTACAATCTGCCAGCGCGGGGCGTCCAATAAACAACGTGCCTCCGTTTCGTCCCTGGTGCGCAGGCTGGTCTGTTTGCCGGCCGCGCTACGAAGGCCGATTTCCTGCAAGCTCTCACCATCGGAAACGTATTGGTTAATGAACAGATGAAACAGAGATTGACCTGACAATTTGCCATCGACAAAAAAGCTGGTATTATGAACAAAAGAGGCATATCAAGCGTCAATAATGATGATCGACCAGACCAAGCGCATACTCAGATGAAAACAATCTTTAATTTACTTCTAATATTCGGGCTCGTGGCGTTCGCGGCGCAGGCGCAGGACGAAGTCCCGCCGCCCATGCCCGGCGCAGCGACATTTAACGACGCCCAACTGCAACAGTTACTGGGACCCATCGCGCTTTATCCCGACCCGTTGGTCGCCATCATGTTGCCCGCCGCCGCGCTGCCGACGGAAATCGTGATGGCCGACCGTTACGTCAGTGGCGGGGGCGATCCCAATCAAATTGACCAGCAGCCATGGGACCCCAATGTCCAGGCGCTCGCCCACTATCCCGACGTTTTGAAATGGATGGATGACAACTTAAATTGGACGACGCAACTGGGTGACGCTTTCCAAAATCAGCAGCCGGACGTGATGACGGCCGTCCAGGAATTGCGCACCGACGCATATAATATGGGCAACCTTCAATCGACGCCGCAACAGCAGGTGGTGGATGACAACGGCTATATTGAAATCCTCCCGGCTGACCCCAATAGCGTTTTTGTGCCGCAATATCAACCCAGTCAGGTCTATTACTATCAGCCGGACGGAACGCCATTTGTGACTTTCAGCGCGGGATTTGTCGTTGGCCCATGGCTGTGCGGCGATTTCGATTGGCGTAATCATCATCTGATTCTTTGGGACCGCAACCATCCCCGGCCGGCCGGCTGGTGGCATCAGCGTCCGGACGAGCGCGCCAGCTTCATCGCCGCCGGGCACGCCGTGGTTTGGAACCAGGCCAACCGTCAGGCCTACAGGCCGGCCTATCAGGGCGATCGTGGTTACGATAACCGTCTGCCCTGGACCTCTCAGCCGGCGAATTTGCGCGGGCAACCGCAACATCCCCAGCCGCAGCAATTGGAGCCGCAGCATCTCGAGCCCCAGCACCTTGAAAATAATCAGCCTCCGCCCAATAACGCGTTCATCGGCATCCAAAACGCCCACGACACGCGGGATTACAGCAATCGCGGCGAACACAGCATGGAGACAATGCCGCAATTCCATGACTTGGGCGGTTTTCACGGCGGCAACCCGCCGCCGGCTCAGTATCACGGCGGCGCTCCAACTTCTCATGCCCCGGCTGGCGGCAGCGTTCACCAAAGCGCACCCGCCGGTGGCGGTGGTGGCGGCAGACATTAACCCAACTTGACCTCTATGATTTCGAAAGCGTCCAAGGAATTAAAATATATCCGGGTTGCGGCATTGGCCATACAGGCTTTTTTGCTGTCGCAAACGACATGGGCTCAATCACTCCATTCGGTGGGTCAGGAGAGCTTTAGCTCGCCGGACGAGGCGGTCAATGTTCTGATCACTGCCGCTGAAAGTCACGACCGCGATTCATTGCACGCCATCTTCGGCCCTGAAGGCCGCCAATTGGTTTCACCCGACGTAGTCCAGGCCGCTCAATCGTATAAGATGTTTTTGCAACGGCTGACGCAGAGAGTGGAAATGGTCACCAATTCCGCCGACAATATCTCCCTGCTGATTGGCGATGACAGCTGGCCATTTCCGATTCCGCTGGCCAGGCACGACGGTCAATGGCTGTTTGATACCGAGGCCGGCAAGCAGGAAATTCTTGCCCGGCGCATCGGCATGAACGAACTGGGCGCGATCGATGTCTGCCATGCTTATTTGCAGGCGCAGCGTGAGTACGCCAGCCAGGACCGCAACGGCAACGGCATCCTGGCTTACGCCCAATTTCTTCACAGCGATCTCGGAACGCACGACGGCCTTTATTGGCCGGTCAATCCGGGCGAGCCATTAAGCCCATTGGGCCCGCTGGTCGCCGCCGCGCACAACGAAGGCTATCATCACACCACGCAAATGCTGAATAAGCAAACCGCGCCGTATCACGGTTACTATTTCAAAGTCCTGACCCGCCAGGGCCGGCACGCTCCCGGAGGCAGTTTTAGCTACGTGATCAATGGGAACATGATTGCCGGTTTCGCGCTGATTGCCTGGCCCGCCGAATGGGGCAACACCGGTGTCATGACGTTTATCGTTAATCAACAAGGCAAAATCTATGAGGCGGACCTCGGCGCAAAAACCGGCAAATTTGCCGCGTCAATGAAGGATTTCGACCCGAACAGCAAGTGGTGGAAGCCGCTGGGGAGTTGACGATGGAAGATGGAGTATGGCAGGTAATCCGGGGCGCCGTCGTTGCAGTTACTCAGAAGGACCATTTCGCCGGGTCCTGACGGTAATACCAACTCATCTGTTCGTAGAGCGCCGGATGCTGTTCGCGCAGTTGGCGTGATTTGCAGAAAAAACTCTC
>DASXFM010000038.1:0-5563 GCA_036489615.1 Verrucomicrobiia bacterium
TTGCGCGCCTGCATGCAGGCGGCGCAGCACGGGGTCCAGGTGATTCCGGTCTGGAACAAGTCCAACCGGGAGCATGTGATCATCGGTTCGGGGCCTTCGGACGTGCGGCAGGCGGCGGATGCCGCCATTGGGAACCTGGGCTGGAAACGAGCTTATCACGTGGATGCCGACCATATCCGGCTGGAGACCGTAGACCGGTTTATCCCGCCTTCAGACTTTTATACGATTGACGTAGCGGACACGATTGGCAAGGCAGCAGATACGAAAGACGTGCAGGAATTTATGAAGCGGCATGGGGAATTGGCCGGGCGGATAGAGATTCCGGGCATTGCCGAGCCGTTCCAGACCACGAAAGCGGAGGTGGAACAGATTGCGGGCAAGTATCTGCTGGCCATTCGGGAAGCGCAGCAGATCTACCGGCACATCGCGCAGGAGAAGGGGGAAGGCCATTTCATTACAGAGATCTCGATGGACGAGACAGACAGTCCGCAGACGCCGGTGGAGTTGCTGGTGATCTTGGCCGCCATCGCCGATACCGGTGTCCCGATTCAAACCATTGCGCCGAAGTTCAGCGGGCGGTTCAACAAGGGGGTGGATTATGTGGGGGATGCGGTCAGGTTTGAGCAGGAATTTAACGATGATTTGGCGGTGATCCGGTATGCGGTGGGGAAGTATCCGTTGCCGAAGAACCTGAAGCTGAGCGTGCATTCGGGGAGTGACAAATTTTCGATCTATGGGGCGATCCGGCGGGCGTTGGAGCGGTATGACGCGGGATTGCACATCAAGACGGCGGGGACGACGTGGCTGGAGGAAGTGATTGGGCTGGCGGAGGCGGGAGGGAATGGGCTGGTGCTGGCCAAAGAGATTTATGCGGGGGCGCTGGACCATGTGCAGGAGTTGTGCGCGCCGTATGCGACGGTGATTGACATTGACCCGAAGAAGCTGCCGACGCAGGCGGAAGTCAACCGCTGGACGTCGGAACAGTACGTGGGAGCGTTGCGGCATGACCAGAAGAACCCGTTGTATAATCCGCACATGCGTCAGTTGATCCATGTGGGGTACAAGATCGCGGCCAAGATGGGCAAACGCTATCTGGATGCCCTGGAGGAACACGAGGCGTATGTCTCGAAGAACGTCACCGACAACCTCTACGAACGCCACCTCAAACCGCTCTTCGTCAAGAATGGCGCCAGCCAGGGGAAGAAGTGATTTAGTTCGGATAGGCCAGCCGGAAAAAGACGCAGCCGTTGGTTACACTAACCGGCAGAAAGACTTCGTTGGTTGTCGTCGAGCCGGGTACGACCGTCCAATTGGTGCCCAGTCCTACGCTCGTCTGATTCGTTTGAATCTCCAAAGACCAGCCGATGTGGTCCTGCGGCCAGGTAAGCTCCATTTGTCCGCCGACATTCTGAAAACCCAGATTAATCGGCGTAAGGGATGGTCCGGTTTGAGTGCTGATCAATAGTTCTATTTTTCCGATAACATTGGTTAACGAGCAATCGAAGCCGGACGGGGTTGTGCCAAGGGCATAAGTTCCACTCTCACTACCGGCGTAGGTAAACAAGGTATAAATCCCGGCACCAAATCCGAGGGCATTGGTGACATCGATGGTTGATCCGCTAAACGCAAGATTTCCGCTTACGGCAACAGTGCTTGCATTAATACCCAACGCAAAGTTAAACGTTTCGGCGGACGGCGGAAGGTAACTGTTATTTACGTTAAGCGTGCTGCCGCTCACGGTAATCGGGTTGGCTCCAAAAACATCCGTGGCGGTGGTGGACAACGGCGCGTTATAAAGCGCCAGCGAATTGGTGCTGGTAAGGCCGTCCAGGGTAACAGTTCCACTTCCGGGCGTGCTGTTTGTTATAATCACCGTTGCGTTGAAAACCGTGAAAGTTTTGCTGACGTTGGAGACGATTATTTGTGAATTGGCAAACTGGACGCCATTGGCGTTATACACATCGAACGTTCCCGGGGCGGTGATTTTGACATGGCTTAAGAGCACATTCGTGACTGGCAATTCGGTGCGCCCCCAAATAATGCCGGCGATGCCGTTCGAGTTCACGCTCGCGGTAAGATTGCTGATGACAATATCGCGCCAGATGCAGGTCGTGGGGAAGACGGGAGCAACGCCCTGGCCGGCGGCGGTAGAGGGTTTAATGCCAATGGGCGTGCCGGTCTCATTATAATAACTGTAGATGACGACGGGGGCGTTGGTAATATTGGTCATTCCGATGTTGTAATAGAAAAGGTTTTGCGCCAGGCCGCCTTCACCACCGGACATATTGTTGGTGTCAGATTTCAGCCGGAGGCCATATTGCGTTTGATTAAAGGTGCAGTTCACCACTACCAGATTGGAGACTCCTCCCGAAGTATTGCTTCCGACAGATAAACCATGACCGACACCGAAGAAGCAGTTCGTAATCAGGGTGTCTGATGACGTGCCCCCAGTGCTGCCCAACGCAATGCAATCGTCGCCGGCACTGATAGAACAACCAGTGACCAGGCAATTCGTCCCAATCAAATCAATGCCGTCTGTATTGGGCGAAGCAGCGGGCGAATTGATCGTGATTCCCTGGATGGTGACGTTGCCGGTGGCACTTTTAAAAATGATGTGCATGGAGGGCGGATTTGACAGCGTGATGTTTTCAATCAGAACGCGGTTGCATTTGCTAAAGAAAAGGAGAGCGGGCCTCTCGGAAGTGCTCAAGCCATGACCCCACCAGCCGGAAAAGGTCGCATTGCCATCAATCGCCCCTGACCCGCTCACTTCCAAGTCATGTCCACTGGAAGCGGTGGTGATAAAGTCCGCCGGCGACGTGCCACCCGGGTACGAGAGATAGGGCAGCATCCGCAGGATCGCGCCGCTGTCCAATTGCAGGTTGATGCTGTTGGAAAAATTGAGGGGTCCAGATAAAAAGGCGCCCGAAGGGATTTCGACCGTGCCACCGCCTTTGAGAGATACCGCATTGATGGCATTTTGGATGGCAGTGGTATTGGTGGCTACGCCATCGCCAACGGCTCCTAAACTAGTGATATTGGTCGTATAGGAGGGGATGATCGGCAGGGCCGGGGTTTGGGCAAAAATCAATCCAATGGGAAATACGAAAAGGCTTAACGCTATAGCTCGAAACACAATAAGGCCGCGCGAGGGTATCATGGAACGCATTCAGTCTAAGCCAATATTAAACACCTTTCAACGTGCCATGTCTGCACGCGGCATTGAAAAAAGGGCACTCTCATAGTCGAACCACCAAATCAAGAGGGTAAGAAGAATATTTTTTCTCCAAAATGGCTGGATTTGGCTGGACTTGGATTGACCGTGACAGGTTACGTGATGCGTCAAGCATAACTGATAGGGCCTTCGTAGTTGAGTAAGCAGGAAAAGATATATAAGTTGGAAAAGGGGTAACATCCGCTACATCGTTGATTGTGAGGAATTTAGTTCGCTACATTTCCGCTACGCGAAACGCTACAGCCGCTACATTAACGTTAGTGTGGGTCTGGCTGTTTGGGTTTGCTTTTTGCAAGGCGTGATCGAGTTTTTGTTCGTTGATTATTGGTTTACAACCGCTTGTGAATTTTCAGGATGGGTTTGTTTGGTAATTTTTTCCATTTAGATTCTCGTCCTAAAATCTCGGAAAGGTTCAATGCAGAACGGTGCTGCTGCGGGTTGGGATACCCGCATTCTGGTAAAGTCAGAGACTCCTTACGTCGTCTCCTACGAACAATATGTCAAAGAACATGCACGCGTGCGCAACCATTTTAGCAGTTGTCGTTGGCAGTCATAGTTCGTCACTACCCCTGTTTTTTAAAACGCTCTAATGATCCGGGGTGGCGCATGAAGTGGGGCTGAATCTGAATCACATGGCTGACAAGAGGAAAGCAGATTCTTTGCGTTTATCTCGCAGCGAGCTTGTCGTTTAACCAAGCAACGACTTTATCCTGCCAGCCGGGGTAGAATTTCGACCAATTGGCAATCGTGTGATCGGCATTGGTAATGGTGATAAAATCGTAAGGCACATTGGCAGCTTTAAGTTTGGTGGCAAAAACCTGGGTCAGCGGGTAGGGGACCGCAGTGTCTTTGTTGCCTTGGACCAGGAAAAACGGCGGGAGGCTTGAAGTAACATGATCCGAAGGAGAAATTTCGTGCATGATGTGGAGGGTTTCATTGTCGAGAGAGGTTCGGCCGAGCAGATTTTCCATGGCGGGCCATTTGTCGAAGCTGGCGCGTCGCTTCGCATCAGCGGTAATGTCGGTAGGAGGCGCAAATCCAACGATGGCCTGTACGCGCGTGTCCGGGGTGGCCGCCGTAGCCGCATAACAAACGAGATGGCCGCCGGCGGAATAACCAATCAGCGCGATGCGAGAAGGATCGCCCTTATATTCAGACGCATGTTGTTTTACCCAACGGATGGCAGTTTGCACATCGTCAATACAGGCGGGCCAGCGATTCGTCGGGGCGAGGCGATAGTTGATGGTAAACCAGGTATAATTCGTCACGAAAGGCGCGAGGACGGGCACGATATCTGTTTCCTTATCGCCGCGGGACCAGCCGCCGCCATGGACGATGATTAAAACCGGAAATTTTCCGTCGCCGTCAGGAACATGCGCATCCAGCAATAGTTTCTGGCCATCAGCTTCGCCATATTCGATATCCTGACTGGTTGCATAAAATGAGGCCGTCGGCACCCATTGGTCAGCACCGCCTAAAACTTTGTCGACGGTAATTTTTTTCGCTTCAGCCTGGGTCAATTGTTTAGTCCAATCGGCACGGGTCTGGGGACTTGCGCCGGAACCTTTGCTGTTCGATTCGGAATAACGAGCGGTCGTATGCGCCTCAGGCTTTTTCCAATCGTTCCAGCCTTCAGGCCGGATAACCTCAGACAGGTCGCAATCCAAATAGGTGACACTGGCATAAAGCCGCCAGGGGCGGCCCAGGAATGCTTTCACATTGTCTTCACCGTCAATTTTGCAGCGATAAAAAACGAAGCCGTAGGGCTGGTCCTGCGGAGTGGAGGCGGCCGTAACATAGCCGTCGCGCAGGCAATGGATGTGGCATTTCTCAAACCAGGCCGTGGCTGCGCCGAAAATAAAATCGACATGACCCTGAATATAACAATCATCGAAATACTGGCGGCCGCGGTTTAAAAGGA
This sequence comes from Verrucomicrobiia bacterium, assembly GCA_036489615.1. Lineage (GTDB taxonomy): Bacteria > Verrucomicrobiota > Verrucomicrobiia > Limisphaerales > UBA11358 > UBA11358. The sequence continues at coordinate 5,157 of DASXFM010000038.1, forward strand.
TCGTGTCCTGCCAGCCGAGAAAACGGCAATTGCGGAAAGCCGCGCGGTCGCCGTCCACGCGGAGGGCCAATGCCTGTCCGACCGGCCCGGCAGAATTTTCAAAGGTAAGGTTTTCCGCTGTGAAATTATCGGCATCAATCGTCGCGGTAGGGGTTTTGAACGTACCGAGGGGCTTGCCATCGACGTTGGTCATACTGGCATAGAGGTTGAAGGTGATGATAGTTTTAGCCGCGTCCTCTCCAATCAAACGAAAATAAGATTTTTCGCGCTGCACATAGACCAGTTCGTGATAGGTGCCGGGCCTGATATGGATGATGACGGGATTGGCGGCGGTGCCGGAGGGCACGGACATGATGGCTTCCTGCACCGACACGAATTGGCCGCTGCCGTCAGCGGCAACGGTAATG
>DASXFM010000057.1:0-8734 GCA_036489615.1 Verrucomicrobiia bacterium
GACGAGGGCCAAACGGTCCTGGGCTGGCGCGATGTGCCGACGGACAATTCGTCGCTGGGTAAAACAGCGGTGGCGGCGGAGCCGTTCATGGCGCAGGTATTTGTCGGCCGAAATGCCAGCATCAAAGACGAGCAGGCATTCGAGCGGAAACTGTTTGTCATCCGCAAAATTGCGGAGCAAAAAATCCGATTTAGCGATAAAATCGCGGGTGGAAAGTTCTTTTACGTTTCCAGCCTGTCCGCGCACACGTGCATTTACAAGGGTATGTTAATGTCGGAGCAGGTCGAGTTGTATTATCCCGAGCTGAAAGATCCGATGGTGAAAACGGCACTGGCGCTGGTCCATTCGCGTTTCTCTACGAATACGTTCCCGAGCTGGGACCGGGCGCATCCTAACCGTTACATTGCACACAATGGGGAGATTAACACGTTACGCGGCAATGTGAACTGGATGCACGCGGCGCAGGCGAATTTCAAATCGCCATTGTTTGGTGATGACATCAAAAAGGTCATCCCCGTGATCAATACCGACGGCAGCGACTCGGCACAGTTTGATAATTGCGTGGAGATGCTGGTCATGGCGGGACGGGAATTGCCGCACGCGATGATGATGATGATTCCCGAGCCGTGGGAAAACCATGAGAGCATGGACCCGGAACGGCGGGCATTTTATGAATTTCATTCGTGCCTGATGGAGCCGTGGGACGGCCCGGCGTCCATGGCATTCACGGATGGGCAAATCATCGGCGCGTGCCTGGACCGAAACGGCCTGCGGCCTTCGCGCTATTACGTCACCAAAGATGACATGGTGATCATGGCCTCGGAAGCGGGCGTGTTGCAGGTGCCGCCGGAACGTATTCTGGAAAAAGGGCGGTTGCAGCCGGGCAGGATGTTCCTGGTGGACATCGGGCAGGGGCGCATCATCGCGGACGAGGAATTGAAGAAGCGCTATGCGGGAGCGCATCCTTATAAAAAGTGGCTCGAGGAACATCACGTGCTGCTCGAAAATTTGCCGGAGCCGTCAAATGCCACGGCGCCGGATCACCGGAAAATTTTGCAGAGACAGCAGGCGTTTGGGTACACGTTTGAAGATTTGCGTTTCATCATTGGGCCGATGGCGAACGACGGTGTCCAGCCGCTGGGTTCGATGGGCACGGACACGCCGCTGGCGGTCCTCTCGAACAAGCCGCAGTTGCTTTACAATTATTTCAAACAACTGTTCGCGCAGGTGACTAATCCGCCGATTGATCCAATCCGCGAGGAAATCATCACTTCGACGGAAACCATGGTCGGTGGGCGGGGCGGTTTGCTGAACCCGACGCCGGAAAGCTGCGCGCTGATAAAATTAAAGCATCCAATTCTGACGAATGATGAATTGGAAAAACTGCGATGGCTGGACCGAAAGCCGTTCAAGGGCGTGACGCTGCCGATTTTGTTCAAGGCGGCTGATGGCGCCAAAGGTTTGGAAGCCGCGCTGGAGGCATTATTTGAAGAGGCGGACAGAGCCATAGCAGAGGGCGCGAGTATTTTGATCTTATCGGATCGCGGCATTTCGCCGGAGCTGGCGCCGATGCCGGCGCTCCTGGCGGTTGCGGGGCTGCACCATCATCTCATCCGTGCGGGGACGCGTGGCAAAGTAGGGCTGGTCCTGGAATCGGGCGAGCCGCGCGAAGTGCATCATTTTGCGCTGCTCATCGGCTATGGCTGCAGCGCGATCAATCCGTACCTGGCGTTCTCGACGCTGGATGACCTGATGCTGCAGGGATTGCTGACGAATACCGACCATAAAACGGCGGTGAAAAAATACATCAAGGCCGTCGTGAAAGGGGTTGTTAAAACGATGGCGAAGATGGGGATTTCGACCATCCAAAGCTATCGCGGCGCGCAGATTTTTGAAGCGGTCGGGCTCAACAGCGACGTGGTGAATAAATATTTCACCTGGACGGCATCGCGAATCCAAGGCGCGGGGCTGGACGTAATCGCAGAGGAAGCTTTGGCGCGGCATCGCCATGCATTTCCGAGTCGTCCGGCGGGCGGCGAGTTGCTTGAGGCCGGCGGCCAGTACCAATGGCGTGATGGCGGCGAGTTTCATTTGTTCAACCCGCAATCCATCCATAAGTTGCAAAACGCCTGCCGTACGGGCAGCTATAAGATTTACCAGGATTACGCCGAGTTGGTCAATAACCAGGCCAAAAACCTGTGTACTTTGCGCGGATTATTCGAATTTAAGATGGCTGATAAGCCATTGCCAATCGAAGAAGTCGAATCGATTGATTCGATCGTAAAGCGTTTCAAGACGGGCGCGATGAGTTACGGTTCGATTTCCAAAGAGGCGCATGAAACGCTGGCGGTGGCGATGAACCGCCTGGGCGGCAAGTCGAACACGGGTGAAGGCGGCGAAGACCCGGAGCGATACCTTTGGACGAACGAAAAGGGTGATTCGAAAAATTCGGCCATTAAGCAGGTCGCGAGCGGCCGTTTTGGGGTGACGAGCCATTATCTCGTCAATGCGCGCGAGCTGCAAATCAAAATGGCGCAAGGCGCGAAACCCGGTGAAGGCGGAGAATTGCCGGGTAAGAAAGTTTTACCACCGATTGCCAAAGTGCGCGGTACGACGGCGGGCGTGGGCCTGATTTCGCCGCCGCCGCACCATGACATTTATTCTATCGAAGACCTGGCGGAATTGATCCACGATTTGAAAAATTCAAATCGCGGCGCGCGCGTGAGCGTGAAACTGGTGGCGGAAGTTGGGGTGGGAACCATCGCAGCGGGTGTGGCAAAAGCGCACGCAGACGTAGTTTTGATTTCCGGCCATGACGGCGGGACGGGGGCATCGCCGCTCTCCTCAATCAAACACGCAGGCGGCCCCTGGGAACTGGGATTGGCGGAAACGCACCAGACGCTTGTATTGAATAATTTGCGCAGCCGCATTTATGTGGAAACGGACGGCCAGTTGAAGACGGGCCGTGACGTGGCTGTGGCGGCGTTATTGGGCGCTGAAGAATTTGGTTTTGCGAGCGCACCGCTGGTGGTGCTGGGTTGCATCATGATGCGGGTGTGCCATTTGAATACCTGCCCGGTGGGGGTGGCGACGCAGGATGCGCGTTTGCGCGCGCGTTTCGCGGGTGACGCCGACCATGTCGTGAACTTCATGCGTTTTGTGGCGCAGGAACTTCGCGAAATCATGGCTAAGCTCGGCTTTCGCACGATCAACGAAATGATCGGACGCACGGACAAATTGGTTCCGTGGAAGGCCATCGATCATTGGAAGGCGCGCGGATTGGACCTGACGCCGATTTTGTACCAACCGAATGTCCCGGCGGAGGTTGGCCGCTATCGCCAGCAGGAACAGGATCATGGCCTGGAAGAATCTTTAGACGTAACGAAGTTGCTGGATCTTTGCAAGCCGGCCATCGAGCGTGGTGAAAAAGTGCGCGCGGAATTGCCAATCATCAACGTCAATCGCGTAGTGGGGACCATTACAGGCAGTGAAGTCACCAAAAAATACGGTTTGCATGGTTTGCCGGAAGACACGGTACACCTGAAATTCAACGGCAGTGCCGGTCAAAGTTTTGGCGCGTTCGTGCCGCGCGGCATGACGCTGGAACTGGAAGGCGATGCCAACGATTATTTTGGCAAGGGCCTGAGCGGCGGCAAACTCATCGTTTATCCGCCGGCGGGTTCGACATTCGTGCCGGAGGAGAACATCATCATTGGCAATGTGGCGCTTTACGGCGCGACGAGCGGGGAGATTTTTGTGCGAGGCATGGCGGGCGAACGCTTTGGCGTGCGCAATTCAGGCGTCAGCGCGGTGGTGGAAGCCATTGGCGACCATGGTTGTGAATACATGACCGGCGGACGGGTGGTCATTCTTGGGAGAACGGGGCGCAATTTTGCCGCGGGTATGAGCGGAGGCGTGGCCTATGTGCTCGATGAAGCGGGGGATTTTGCCACGCGTTGCAACCAGGAACTGGTAGCGCTCGAAAAGCTGACGGATGAAGATGAGATCGAACAGATTTGGAAACTCATCCAACGCCATCAAGCTTATACAAAAAGTGAACGCGCCGCAAAAATTCTCGGCGACTGGAAAAACTACACTCCGAGATTCGTCAAAGTCATGCCGAAGGATTACAAGCGTGTTTTGGAAAAATTAAAAGAAGCTGAACAAAAAGGTTTGAGCGGCGACGAGGCCGTGATGGCCGCATTTGAAGCAAATATTCGCGATGCGGCGCGCGTGGGCGGCGGATAATATCCGCCAATGAAAGCAGATTTTCCTTATTCATTCCTAAAATAACAAATGGGCAAACCAACCGGATTTTTAGAAATCAATCGCGAACTGCCGAAAGAACGTCCGCCGCTGGAGCGCGTGGGTGACTGGAAGGAATTTCATATCCACATGCCCGAAGCGGACCTGAAAAAACAGGGCGCGCGATGCATGGACTGCGGTATTCCTTTCTGTCATACCGGCCAGCTCGTGAGCGGCATGGCAAGTGGTTGCCCGATTCATAACCTTATCCCGGAATGGAATGACCTGGTCTATCGCGGCCTTTGGAAGGAAGCGCTGGACCGCCTGCATAAGACGAATAATTTTCCTGAATTTACCGGCCGGGTTTGTCCCGCGCCATGCGAAGGCTCGTGCGTGCTGGGTATCAATGCCCCGCCCGTCACTATCAAAAATATTGAGTGCTCGATCGCTGACCATGGCTGGGAAAACGGCTGGATCAAACCCGAGCCGCCCAAGAAGCGCACTGGTAAAAAAGTGGCAGTGGTGGGTTCTGGCCCGGCGGGATTATGCGCCGCGGCACAGTCGAATAAGGCGGGACACCTAGTGACCGTTTTTGAGCGGGCAGATCGTCCAGGCGGCCTGCTCATGTATGGTATCCCCAATCCCAAGCTAGACAAAAATGAAGTGGTGATGCGCCGTATCAAACAGCTCGAAGATGAGGGTGTGAAGTTTGTTTGCAGCACTGAAGTCGGGAAAAATTATCCGGCGGACAAATTATTGAAGGAATTTGACGCGGTCATCCTGGCTACTGGCGCGACAAAGCCGCGTGATTTGAGCGTTCCCGGGCGTGAGCTTAAAGGCATCCATTTCGCCATGGACTTCCTAACCGCAAATACCAAGGCGATTTTAGACGGCCACAAGAACGGCAGTTTCATTGATGCCACGGGCAAGGACGTCGTGGTGATCGGCGGTGGTGACACCGGGACTGATTGTATAGCGACGTCCATGCGACACGGCTGCAAATCAGTTCTTCAGGCGGAGATTTTGCCGATGCCGCCCACGGAACGGGCCAAAGACAATCCCTGGCCGGAGTGGCCGAAGATCTATCGCCTGGATTATGGCCAGGAGGAGGCCGCCGCGAAGTTTGGCCGTGACCCGCGCGCATATCTCGCAACCGTGACGAAATTTGAAGGTGATGGCCACGTGAAAGCGATCCACACCGTGCAGGTGCAGTGGGAACGCAACGACAAGGGCCAGTTCATCCCGAGGCATGTTCCGGGGACGGAAAAAGTTTTGCCTGCGCAACTAGTGCTGCTGGCGATGGGATTTCTGGGGCCGGAACAACCACTGCTTGAAGCGCTAGGTTTGGAACGTGACGCACGCACGAACGTGAAAGCTGATTTCGAAAAGTATACGACGAATAATCCAAAGGTTTTTGCCTGTGGCGATTGCCGTCGTGGCCAAAGCCTCGTCGTGTGGGCCTTCAATGAAGGCCGCGGCGCGGCGCGTGAATGCGATCGCTTCCTGATGGGGGCGACGGAGTTGCCGTAAACGCATTCGATAATCCACCTTCTCAACAACCCGAAAGAGGGGTTGTCGCCTGCGAAGGGTTCTGGTAAGCCAAGCCAACAAAATTGGCATGAAGATTACTCTCCAAAGGTCTCTTATTATTTTGGGCTTGTTGGCTGCCCAAATTGGCTTCGGACAAGGCATCAAGGTCCTTACTAATCACATAGGATATGAATGGAATGCGCCGAAGCTGGCAGTGATTCAAGGACATGCGAAGGATGAGGTGACGGGATTTGAGGTGATTGATTCTTCTACGGGAAAAGAGGTGCTGTCGGGCCAGGCGATAAAAATGGGACCAGTGGATCATTGGAAGGATTGGTATTTTTGGACGGCAGATTTTAGTGCACTGACTAATCGTGGGGCATATCAGATTTTATGCAAGACCAGCGAGGGAGGGGCGGAGTCGTTTCCATTCCAGGTTGAAGACGATCTTTTGGAAAGGAACACGTTATCGAGTGTCATTTATTATTTCAAAGGGGCGCGGTGCTCTGGCTTGTTGGACAAGGCAGACCGCGACCTCAAGTTCGAGGATTTGACGAACACGGCGGACGTGCACGGAGGCTGGTATGACGCGACTGGGGATTATGGGAAGCATTTGGGCGGGCTGGGATTTTCGACATATTTCAATATGCAACCACTACCGGTGGCAGCGTGGAGTCTATTCGCGAGTTGCGCCGAACTGAAACGGCGGGGGGATGTCAATTTCAAGCAATACGAGCGGCGGTTGCTGGATGAGGCGATGTATGGGGCGGATTTCCTGGTGCGGATGCATAACCCGGACGAGTCATTTTACCGGACGGTGGATGCGCCGGGGCCGGGCAAATTGCCGGAAGATCGGCGTATCGGAAAGGAGGATGCCGGCTTTGCCATCAAGACGGTGAAAACGAAAGACAATTTCTCTATTGGTACGCGTGAGACAATCCCGGACAAATATCCATACGAGGTCGGCTTCCGTTCCGGTGCCGGCCCAGCGATCGCGGCACTGGCAATGGCCAGCACATATCCGGTATGCGGGGATTTTTCGAACAAAGTTTATTTGGCGGCGGCGGAAGAGGCGTTTGGTTTTTTGGAAAGAAACAACGCGGCTTTCAATCCTGATGGCAAAGAAAATATTCTGGATGATTATTGTGCGTTGCTGGCGGCGACGGAGCTTTTCAAAGCGACGCATAAGGCGGTTTACAAAATAGCCGCGGACAACCACGCGGAAAACCTGATGAATCGCCTCGTTACAACTGGTGGCGAAACAAATTACTGGCGGGCAGACGATGGTGATCGTCCCTATTTCCACGCGGCGGATGCCGGTATGCCGGTCGTTAGTTTGCTGGATTATTATGATATTGCAGATGAGGTATCGCGCCCGAAAGTTTTAGCAACGGTCAGAAAATCATTGGAGCATGAGCTGGCGGTGACGAAGGAAGTAACCAATCCGTTTGGTTACGCGCGTCAACTAGTGCAGAGTACGAACGGCTGGCGGCGCACGGCATTTTTTTATCCGCACGATACAGAAACGGGATTGTGGTGGCAGGGAGAGAACGCGCGGTTGAGTTCAATGGCATCAGCAGCGCGCCTGGCGGCCAGATATTTTGCGGATGACCCGGCGTTTTGCGCACAATTGCAGGCATATGCCTGGCACCAGTTGAATTGGATTTTAGGCGAGAATCCTTACGACTCCTGCATGATGCAGGGCGCAGGGCGAAATAATATTTTCTACATGTATTTTACCTCTTATCAATACAACAACGCGCCGGGCGGGATTTGTAACGGGATCACAAGCGGGCGCACGAACCCGGATGATATCGATTTTAACGTGGGATTTGCAGTAACGGGCCAGGATGAGGATTGGCGCTGGGGCGAACAGTGGCTTCCCCACGCGGCCTGGTATTTGTATGCGGTATCGCTTGGGAGTGATAGATTTTAGAGACGAACGTTTCTGCCAATTAAGGGACGACTTCGATTTTATAAAATTTTTGTCCGGCCGGGGGAGAATTGGAAAGATCGGTATAGGAAGTGGAGAGGCCAGTGGCGGTGATAATCCCGCTAACGGGCGTAAAAGGCTGAGCGAGGTTGGTGGTCGCCAGGACTTCGTAGTTGTTACCGGGTGTACTGCTCCAAAGAATGGTTTCGTTGCTGCCATTGATGGTGACGACGGGTCCGGCGGCGAAAATTTCCAGGGTGTTGAAATAGGCGTCTTCATAGGCGCTGGTGTTGACATTAAACGCAGTGAACATCTGGATGGTCGAGCCTGACAGCCCGGCCAATGTCCCGGTCCAACTACCGATGATGTTCGAGGTGGTTCCGGAGAGAACGGTCAGCTTGTATGTATTTGGAGTGACGAGCGAAAAATTCAGAGTTACGCCGCCAGTCGCATAGAGAATGCCGCTGTCGTTTGCGCCATTGGCATCCCAGATGGTGTAATCGGGCTGACCGCCGACATAGTAAAAAGCGAAGCGGGTAGGAGCATTGGTGACGATGGGCGCGGGGATTGAAGTGCTGCCGACAAGCGACGCACTATTGCTATTTTGCAGACAAAAGCCGAGGGAACCCGCAGAGACACCAGAGGAACTGGCGAATTGGACGCTGAAAACTTCGCCGATGGACAGTGGATTGTTGAAGCCGCGCCAGGCATAGGCGTAAGGGTTTCCACTGCCGTTGGCATACAACGCCCATGAGTTGCCGGAGGTGTCAATCGAGCCTGAAGGAGAGAGAATAAATCCATCATACTGGCCACCACCCTCAAATGTCCAGGGGGTGAAACCGTATCCTTCATTCTGTCCGCTGGCCCAAGTGGTGTAATTTGCTTCAAAATCGTAGGCGACCGTGGGGTTGACAGTAATATTCACCACGGCGGAGGTGACGGAGTTTCCCAAAGAGCTAGTAGCTACGGCAGTGAGCGCGTAAGAACCGCTGGGAACATTTGTCCAAGGGAAGCTATACGGTGAGA
>DASXFM010000077.1:0-11637 GCA_036489615.1 Verrucomicrobiia bacterium
TCATCCTCCAGCGGACCACCGTTAAGCTGGCCCGGATCCATGCCGTATTGATAACTCAAAGCGACCGGGGCCCCCGCGGGAATGATGACTGTGTTGGTATAGATGCTGGAAGTGCCTTCCTGAACCATCTGGTAGCCAGCCGGAGCCGAAACCGGATTAACGCCGCCCGCCCACGCATACCACGATTGCGGATAAGGAGTGCCGCCACCGTTGGCAAACATACCATTGATATAAACGCCATCCGACCCCGGAGTGAACACGTGTGAATCCGTGCCGACGGCATTGCTCATGTCCACACTAAAAGTCACCGGGGTAGGCTGGGGCAGATAATCGTCGAACGCCAGGTCGAGGAAATGAAAGGCGGGCAGATTCGTGCTCAGGGTCGTGGCCGTGATCGGCACGCTCACCGTGCGTCTCGCATTATTGTTATAGACCGCGTCACCGGTATAGTCATAAACCCAGGGAGACGCCGGAGTGGTCGCCGCGACCAAATTGTTGGTGTATCTGACTTGAATGATGACCGCCGTGCCTTCCGGCATCGTCACTGTTGTGCTATAAATATTATTATTTGGGGAAGGGTTGCTCGTCATGTTCACGCCATTGGCCCAGTTGTTGAACGTACCCCACACCGTCACACTGTTAGGCATATAGTTAGGATCGTAGGTGATCGGGCCGGACATATCCACGTTCAAGGTTACCGTGGCCAGGGGGCTATAGGTCAGGTCGTTGAAGCTAACCACGGGAAGCGTTTGATTGTTATTGTCCGTAAAGAAACGGTTACCGGCATCGTTAGCATCGGTCGGGCCGGGACTTTCCCAGGAACCCGAAGGATCTTCTACCGCTTTCCACTCCATGAATGCATTAGTCGCCGGCGTTCCCGATATTTCCGCGCCAGTAGTAATGGGGAAGGTGCCGACATAGACATTGGATTCAATGACGCCGGTGGGATAATTTGTGACCACAATCGCGGGATTATTAGTCAGATAATTGCCCGCATTGCCCCAGCCATTGAAACTGCCCCGAACATCCAACTGGCTGGTGCCGGGAACGAAATGACCCAGCTCAATTTCTTCCGACATATCCACCTGGAAAGTGACGTTAATCACCTGGCCCGGGCCAACGTCCCCGTAGTAGGGAGTCGGCAGATTCACCGTGGCCCCGCTGGTGGCCGGCAGCTCCGCGCCACGATTGTCCCACGAGGCGGTCGATTCGTAATTGCCACTGCCATTGATGTTGAACCGGTAACTCACCACGTTTCCATTTTGGTCGCTCGTGTCGTTATAGGAGTTCGTCCAAATCGTGGTACTGCCTTCCTGGACCAGCTGCAACCCGTTTCCCGACCAGCCGAAAAAAGTACCATTCACATAGGCCACGTCGGTACCAGTGCCGGCCGGAGCCGGCGGATTAAACGAGCCATTTGCTAAATTGGTCGCCATGTTCACGCTAAAAAAAAGGATCGTGCTTGCGGCTTGCACACTGGCCATGCCTGCTAAGCAAAGAAGAAGTCCGGCCCCGGCAGCTTTTATGGTTTTTTTCATAGGATCGTGTTTTAGTTTTCGAGAGACGTTGTTGCTATAAGCGACACTTCGCTACCCAAGGGTCGGTTCGACCTTTAAGGCAACTTATGGAAGCTGGTGAGAACCTAGCACGAGCCTGATGGTACTGGTATCGCATGAAATGTGGAAAAGGCATCGCATGGATTGTGCCCCGAACCATTTTCTTCGTGGCCGACCGGCACCATCTAATGGCGAAGATATTTGGCTACTGCTTCCGTCCGGGATTGGACATGCAGTTTTTCGTAGATATGGCGCAAGTGGGTCCGGATGGTATTGATGCTGATCTTCAGCTCATCGCCAATCTGCTTGTAGGCCAATCCCTGCGCCAGCAAATCCAGCACTTGTTGCTCCTTGGCGGTCAGTAAATTTTGTTTTTCCCCCGCTTCGTCAGCCTTTTGAAAAGAAGCGACGACTTTGCGCGCGATGGAATTGGACATGGGCGAACCACCGTCATGAGCGTCCCGCAAAGCCTGCAATAACTCCTCCGGCTCGCGCCGTTTCAAAAGATAACCGGTAGCGCCCGCCGCCAGGGCCTTAAAGATTTGCTCCGTATCTTCATAGATGGTGAACATCAGGATCTGCACCTGGGGAACTAACCCTTTGAGCCGTTTAACACATTCGATTCCATTGATGCCCGCCATATTGATGTCCATGAGCACGATATCGGGTAGATCAATCGGCAGGTGCTTCAACGCCGCTTCCGCATTTCCATACATGCTGACACAACGGAACCCCGGGGAACTGTTTAGAAAGCTGGCAATGGAGAGACAGAGCTTTTTCTCATCATCGACGATCGAAACGGAAATCATGCACCAGCCCTACTTCACGTTATTATTAAGGTAAAGCAAAAACTGGATGGTCGTCCCGTTTCCGGTTTTCGAATCCACCGCGCAACGTCCGCCCAGATCCGCCATGCGCTGGCGCATGTTCCCCAACCCGTTGCAAAAGCCGGCCGCGGCCACCAGGGAATCCGACTGGCTCGCCGCGGGATCGAAACCAACCCCGTTATCGCTGATCTTGATCGTGAAATGGCCGTCCAGGCAGGCCATGGCAATTTTCGCGCGCGTCGCCTGCGAATGCTTGAGGATATTTGCCAGCGCTTCATGCACGGCTAAAAAAAGGTGATGGCGCGATTGCGAGGAAAGCGGCTGCGCCGGGATACTGGCCGGCATTTCCAATTCGCATTCGATTCCCGTCCGCTTGAAATATTCCTGCGCGAATTGCCCGATGTAACAGACCAAATGATCCAGGGTATCTTTTTGCGGATTAACGGCCCAGACGATCTCATCCAGCGATTGGAGCACCTCCCGGGAATCATCCGAGATCGAGCGGATATCTTCCTGGAGCTCGCCCGGCATGCTTTGGGAATTGCGCGCGTGCTCGCTTAAAAAAGAAATCCGGCACAGTTTGGCTCCCATGGTGTCATGCAAATCCTGGGCGATCCGCGTGCGCTCCCGTTCCAATACACGTTCCTGTTCCAAACGCCTTAACCGTTGCCTCACTACCATGCGGGCGCTGCCAATGATGATCGCGACGATGACTACGGCCATGACTGTGATGAACCACCAGGTCTGCCATACATGCGGCAGGACCGTGAGCGCCAGGCTGGCGCCTTGCTCATTCCAAATCCCATCGCCGTTGCAGGCGATGACATCAAACCGATAGGAACCGGGCGGCACAAAACTGTAAAAGGCCACGCGCCGCGTTCCACCCTCCACCCAATTGGGATCCAACCCGCTCAGCCGGTAACGGAACCGGACTCGTTCCGGGGCATCAAAGCTCAACCCGGTATAATGAAACTCGATCGTATGTTTTCCCGGGCCCAGTCTGAGGGATTCGATCGTGTTGCTGTCTTTTTCCGACCTTGTATTCGCTCTGCCACTGCCCCGGATAACGACGGGCACTTGCGGAACACCGTCTTCCAATACCTGTTCCATAATGACCAGTGGAGCCGGTGAATTTACCGTATGGCGCGGGTTCACCACCGCAATCCCTTTCAGCGTCGGGAAATAAAGCAGTCCCTCTTTGGTACGCAAGCCGTCAGGAAAGAAACCGCTCGTGCATTCTTCCGATAACATTCCGTCGGTTCGGCCATAAATCTGCGGATAAACCGCCGTTATCTTGCGCGCTGCCAGTTCATCCAGTTCCTCCTTTTTCACCCGCACAATTCCGCGGTCACCCCCCAGCCAGAGATTTCCATAGTCATCTTCAAGGATTTGGGAAATAGTGTTATCCAGGAGGCCTTCCCGCATGGTAAAGGTAGCCAGTTGTCCGTTCTCCAGCCGGTTTAAACCGCCACCTGTGGTGCCGATCCAAAGCGTGCCCGCATTATCCAAATACAAAGTACGGATCCAACTGCTGGACAAGCCATTTACCCGTTCAAAGGAAACATTGAGCCGTTCGTTAATTTTATACAGCCCGTCCCCTCCCGTACCCACCCACAAAGTTCCATTTTTATCCGGGACAATGGCGGTAATCGTATGGCCTTCCGGACAATTGGTCTGAGGCTGCCATTTCCCATCTGCAAAATGCCAGAGCAACCCCCCGCTCGTGCCGGCCCACACGCCACCCCGCAAATCATCGGCCAGGGCAGTAACACTGAGATTCGTCAGGCCTGGCTCGGCCACCTCCGCTTCCACTTTCTCCGGTTTTTTGAAATGCAACAAACCGCGCGTTCCGGCCACCCAGCAACTGCCGTCCTGCGCCGCCAATAGCGCATCATCCGACGGTTCCTGGGGCGCCAATTGGCTGATAGTCAGGTGCCGGAAGATATGGCCATCCCATTGATACACGCCGTTGGGCTGTACCGCCCAAAGTATCCCCGGCCGGACCTCCGCCAACTCTTGCACCGAACCATAATCTAATCCCTGATTGTGGCTCAGCACAGCGACTTTTTCCGAGCAGATGCGATTTAGTCCACCGTGTGTGCCGACCCAAAGTTTTCCCTCGTCGTCTACCAGCAAGGCTTCCACTGAATTATCGGATAATCCGCTGCTGGCGTTGACCGCGGCCAGTTTGCCGGATTTAAATTCGAAAAGTCCTTCCCCCACCGATCCCGCCCACACGGTATCATCCAGCGCTTCCGCAAGGGTGCTGATGTAATGAATGGCGAGATGCTTGGGCATGCCGAAGCGGCGCCACTGATCCCCATCACGACAGAGAACAAAGGCATCCCCCGCCCCGATCCAGATGCGACCCTTTTCATCCACCAGCAGGCAATGAGGATCCATCAGCAAATTGTCCTGCGCCGGATCCCGAAGTTGGATAAACCTGCCGTCCACATAATGATAAACCCCTGCGCCAGTTGCCCCCACCCACATCGTGCCGGTGCGATCGTGGAAAATGGTGGTAACCGCTTTTCCCGAAAAAATTTCTGATCCCATTAACGGCACCAAATGGCCATTTTGATAGATGACTAAACCAGCCTGAGTCCCCACCCATAAATCCCCCTCATTGTCTTCCGCCAAGGCGGTAATGGAATCAGACGGAAGGCCATCGGCGGCGGTGAATTTAGTTAATTTCCCCGCCCGCCAGCGGCTTAGCCCGCCGTTCAAACTCCCGATCCAAAGCGCCCCCCGTGTGTCGCCATATAATACTTGCACTGGACCTCCCTGAAATCCCTCCTGCGGACCCAGCGAAAAAAAGCTGACCCCGTCAAACCGGCTCACCCCTTCATCCGTCCCCACCCAAATATATCCATCGCGCGTTTGGGTCAAAGCGCGCACATAATTCTCCGGCAAACCCTGTTCCTGTTGCCAGGAACGAAACGTAAATGGGGTTTCCCCCGTCGTCCCCGACCCGCTCGCATTGACAAAATCACTAAAGGATGTGGCGATGGCCATTTCGCTGAAGATCCACCCGCCCCCTCCGCCGCCATGGCGGAGATGAATCTGGTTAAAAGAGGCGTTGGCTTTGAAATAAGTGATCAGGCTCTGCGGTTGGCTGGCTTCCGTCGCCCCCGGGCCCAGGTCCGGGTCCATCCATACTGTCACCAGGTCGTCGCCCCCCCGCACATATTGAACTTTGAAAACGATTGTCCGCTCAATGCCCGAATGGACCAACTCGTAAGTATGAAACGTCCCGATGCCAGAAGGCTCAGGATTGGCGGAATTCAGGTCAAAAAAAGCTTCGCCCTGGTTGGTGGTCCCGGTTTGGCCCGTGGCAAAAGCGCTATAAGCCCACGCTTCCAGTGAATTTCCGATCGCCAGCCGCTCGTGATCTCCCTCAAATAATTGGAAAGCGGCAAAATAAAATTCAGTATTGGCATCGGAGATCGGGTCGACGTGAAATTTGAAGTAGAGCGTGTCCGTGGATGAATCGTCCCTCTGCAAAATGCCGCCCAAAACATCATTGCCCGCTCCCGTGTCGTGAACTTGCGTGGTGCCCAAATCGGTCCACAAAAGGGTAGCGTGGCCCAAAGAGATACCCAGCCCAAGAACCAACCCGATCCAGAGGCAAACCCAACCATTTTCAAAAAAGTTTTTTTGAAGACGTAGTTTGATTCTTTGCCGGGCCTTCCGCCAAATTTTAAAAAAATTTGGATTCATGGATAAAAACTAATATGCCATTACCCTAACAGGCCCGGCAATTCAACGACAATTCGTATATCTTTCATCGCCGGGCCATATTTTTCCGGCGTGAATCAGGCTGCCGGTTCAGCCATAATCCTGTTGCGTTTATGCCCCAACCAGCGACGACAAAATATTTTGGCATTGAAAAGCATGTGGGCCATACCCCGTTGCTCCGCCTGCGCCGCCTGTCTGAGCTGACCGGTTGCGAAATCCTGGGTAAGGCGGAATTCATGAATCCCGGCGGCTCCATCAAAGACCGCACGGCCGTGAGCATCATCGCCGATGCCGAAACGCGCGGCCTCCTCAAACCCGGAGCCACGATTATCGAAGGCACCGCCGGCAACACCGGCATCGGCCTCACCGTCATTGGCCATGCAAAAGGTTATCGCTCCGTTATTGTGATTCCCCAGACACTGTCGCCGGAAAAATTTACCCTCCTGCGCGCGCTCGGGGCGGAAGTCATTATCGTGCCGCAAAAACCCTACAACGATCCGGGCAATTTTAACCGCGTCGCCCAACGGCTGGCGGAGGAAAAAGGCTGGTTTTGGGCCAATCAATTCGATAACCAGGCCAATCGCCTGACTCATTATCGGACCACCGGGCCAGAGATTTGGGAACAGACCAGCGGGGAAGTGACCACCTTCATCTGCGCGGTAGGAACGGGCGGTTCGCTGGCAGGAACCTCCATGTTCCTGAAAGAAAAAAATCCGCGAATCACCATCGGTTGCGCCGACCCTTACGGCGCGGCGATGTGGTCCTGGTTTACCCACGGCCATACTGATATCAACGACGGCGATTCGGAAGTGGAAGGCATCGGCCAGATGCGCGTCACTAAAAATTTGGAAGGGGTTAAGGTTGACCGCGCGTATCGCATCCCCGACCAAGAGGCCCTCACCATCATCTATCAATTATTGCGCGAAGAGGGCTTATTTTTAGGCCTCTCTTCCGGCATCAACCTCGCCGGAGCCGTAAGGCTGGCGAAAGAAAATGGCCCGAGCCAAACCATTGTCACGCTGTTGTGCGACTCCGGCCACAAATATCAGTCCAAACTTTTTAATGCCGACTGGCTGGCGGCTCACCATTTAGACTCCAATCAAAAGCTGGAATCATTGTGGACGTAATGAACCGCCCGCCGGTCTGCCCGCCTCAAGGAATATAGCCGAGGCAGCTTTCAAGACGGACCAGATCCGGGTAGGGAGCACTCCCTGAATTTGGATTGGGTGTCGAGGTCCGGCCATCGTGCCAGCGCCAATATTCCGCATGCCCGTCCGTGAAGGAAAAGTTGCACCCGCGCGTGTGCCAATAAGCAGGCAGGTCATTAAACCATTGGTTTTGGTTAACCAGCACAGCAAAAAATCCATCATTGATGGTGACCGGGCTTTCATCCATGAAGATCAGCGTCGCTGCGGGCGACGTTTCGTGGATTTGATTTTCCGAATACATCGGCGGATAGCCCGGATCTAAAATGGAAGGCTGTCCCGCCGAATAATATGCCAGTTGCGGCTGCATGCTGTAACTGCGATCGTGGCCGCTCCGGTCAGCCGGACATTGATAAATGCCCAGGTTATTTATGTTCGGATACAGCAACCCCATTTGGATGAACGCCGTATTGGTCGCGCCCGTCGATGTGCTGACGTCTCCGTAAACCCAGCTCGGCATATTGGTCCAGGCCAATCCCCCCGTGCCCGTGGTCGGATCATCAATTACGAAAATGCCGTTATTGTCATCCTTATAAATGGACCAGGCCATGGCCAATTGCTTGTGGTTATTGAGACATCTGGATTGCCAGGCCTTCTCTCTGGCCATCTCCAGGACCGGCAATAACATCGCCGCCAAAATGGCGATGATGGCGATGACCACCAATAATTCTATAAGCGTGAAACCGTTTGACTTCGTTTTTTTCATTTCGCGTTCCTCTCTCTTGTTAATTTCATACCGTCCCGGGAAATCAATGGAAGCACCGGGCAGATCTCGCCCTAGCACAACCATAATTTTTCCCGCCACTCCCCCTTGTTGATTGAAAAGAAGCGCTTTGGCCCTCCTCCTCCGTGACCAGTACGGTTTCAGTTTTGAAATCTTGCAGAAAAATTTATCGCGGAATCATTATCGAAGATATTCGAAGATCACGTTCCTCCCGGTCCTGTTTGCCTGCACCGCCCTCAACTTTCGCCGCCCCCCCCAGTCCTGGCCAAGGAGGTTTTTAAATATTCCTTATTGTTGATTGCTGGCGCCAAATTCTTCCCAGACTTTTGTCGAACGATCTATATCCTCGTCCAATTGCGGCGGCGAAGAGCCGGGTTTAACGCGGAATATCCCCTGCTCATAGCATTCCGCTATCCCGGCCATCAGGTTTTTTGCGGATGGAAAAAAAATATAACTCCCGTCCTCCATAAAATTATAAAACACCGCGCCTTCCGCCGGCTTGCGTTTCGGATCAAACCAATAACCGTTCCGTTCGTCGTCGAAGAACAAGCAAAACCAGGTATCCTGGTACCCTACGATAAACTGAGCTGCCAAGGATTGCCATAGGGACCCTCCGCTTTTACCACGTGCCGCATTATCTTCCAGCGCCTCCTCCAGCGGCACGAAACGATGGATGGGAATAAAATCATACCCGGCAGAACTCGCGTTTTGGCGTGCCCCGTCATGCCACTCGTAAATCGCCCGAATGTCTTCCGGTAATTGAACATGATGTTGCTGTTCCAGTCGCGAAATGGCCGCAGCAGAAAGGCCCGGTTGCAGGCTGTCCAGCACTTGTGGCGCGTTGGTCTTGAGGATCGTTTCGAGGCGGCTAAGGATTTCCGGCATCGTCTCACTGACCACCGCCGGCATTGGCGGCGCAATAGGATAGAGAGACTCTCGCAATTTCGCACGCGACCAGAGCCCCAGAATGACGAGACCAGCGCAGGCGATGGCGATTCCTATACAAATTTTCTGCCAGATTTTCAACAGACCGATATTAATAAGAGATAGACCTGTCTGGAAAACACAAATTACCGGCCTATTGAGTGCCATCCAGCCACGGTAAAACCACCGGGACGAGATCCTTGAAATAATACGTCAATGCTTCGTGCGTCGCCTCCGGCACGATGATGAACTCACTTCCAGGTGCGGCCAGCGCCTGTACTTTTTCCACCTCCGGCGGCGGCGAGATTTTGTCGTCTTCTCCCGCGATGAACAACGCCTTGACCGGTTTTCGCCGCAACACCGTTGTGGTATCAAACTCGGTCGGCGAAATCTCGAGCAGGGACGGCAGTCGCTTCATCCCCTCCCTCACCATGAACTTCGGGATCAGGCTCGCGTATTCACGGCGGATATTAAAAACTGCCGTGGAAAGGCTCGCATAGGGCGCGATGGCCACGACCGATTGGATACGCGGGTTCACCGTCTTCCAGCGCAGCGCCAGCACGGCCCCATAGGATTCGCCCATGGCACAAATCGGACCGGGAATTTCATGATCCCGCGACAATGCCCCCAGCAACTGGTTCATGTCGTTCGTCTCCTCGACCGTGAAGAAAATTCGTTTGCCGGTGGACTGCCCATGGCCGCGCAGGTCCACCAGTACGCAGCGCCAGCCGTCTTCCGCCAGCCGAAACGCCCATGGCAACATCGAGAATTGGGCGATGCCGTAACCGTGCATCAGTATGACCGTGCCGCGCGGCGCGGCCGTCCATTGGTTGGTCGGGCCGGGAACGTTGGCATGAAAACGGAACTCATATTGCTTTTCACCATCCTGCAACCAGTTGGTCGAGGACACCGTGAAATGATAATCCGCCGGGTCAATCACCCGGTAACACAGCCGCGCCGGCGGCGGGCCCACGTCAATAAAATGTGTGACAAAATTCGTCAGCATCTTCGGGCTGAAGGCCAGGGTTACCGGCGCCTCCGCCCCAAACCAGGAAGGATAGCGGTTGGGCGCCCGCGCGATTGAATGCGCCACGAAAGTGCCGCAGCCATTGAGGCTTAACCCCATCAAAGCCAGCAGCAGCAGTTGGAAAACTCTTGTCACTGTCACCCCATCCTATCAAAACCAAGGCCACCGGCGGCAAGCTTTTCGATACGGCGTACTTCTTTTACCAGAGGATTTCCAATGGAAATTGGATTGAACCCTTTTTCGCCGGTTCGTAAAGTTATCCAATGAGCGAATCCAGCATCAATAAAGCTCCCTTTGGCCAAACGCCCGATGGGCAGGCCGTGGAACTTTATACCTTGCGAAACCGCAACGGCGTGGAAGCCGGCATCCTGACGTTTGGCGGGATTGTCGCGTTTCTCAAAACACCCGACAAAAAAGGAAATTTCCATGACGTGGTTCTGGGCTATGACGACCTCGCAGGCTACATCAAAGACGAGGCCCATTTCGGCGGCATTATTGGCCGTTACGGCAACCGCATCGCCAAAGGCAGGTTCAAGCTCAATGGCAGCACCTATTCCCTGGCCACCAACAACGGCGACAACCATCTCCACGGCGGCCTCAAGGGCTTTGACAAAGCCGTTTGGGCGGCGCATCCCGTGAATGGCGACGCCCCCGCCCTCCAGCTCGCTTACTTGAGCAAGGACGGCGAGGAAGGTTTTCCCGGCAACCTGTCCGTTACCGCGCTTTATACTTTGACCAATGACAACGCCCTGCGCCTGGACCTGACCGCCAGCACGGACAAACTCACCATCTGCAACCTCACGAACCACTCGTATTTCAACTTCCGCGGAAACGGAAAAGTGCTCGATCATATCGTCCAAATCGCCGCCGAAAAATTTACGCCCACGGACGCGGCGCTGATTCCCACCGGCGAATTACGTTCCGTGACCGGCACGCCCTTCGATTTCCGCCGCCCCACTACCATCGGTGCGCGTATCAATAGCGATGAGGGGCAAATTCGGGCCACCAAAGGCTACGACCAAAATTGGGTTTTTGATAAACCGGACAGACAACTCGGCCTCGTCGCGCGCGTTTGGGACAAGGCCAGCGGACGTTGCATGGAAGTTTGGACCACCGAACCGGCCATGCAGTTCTATACGGGAAATTTCCTGAACGGCGACCTGGCCGGCAAAGGCGGCCAAAAATACGAACCTCGCGATGGCTTTTGCATGGAGCCGCAACATTTCCCCGATTCCCCGAATCAGCCCCATTTTCCATCGGTGGAATTGAAGCCCGGGCAGACTTACCAGAACACCATCATCTATAAATTCTTTACGGAGTGATCGTCCACCAGGGAAGCCTCACTCCCGAAAATTCACGAACTGCACGGACACCGGAAATTCCTTCGCTCGCACTGCCGCGATGACTTCCTGCAATTCGTCCCGACTCTTGCCGTTCACGCGCACTTCGTCACCGTGGATCTGCGTCGTCACCTTGAACTTGCCTTCGCGGATGAAACCCGTGATCTGTTTGGCCACCGTGCTCTCGATGCCCTGCTTGATCTTGATGGACTGCCGCGCATGGCCGAGCGGCGAGATGTCCGGCTCTCCCTGCTCCACGCTCTTGAGGCTGATGCTGCGCTTGGCCAGCCGGCCCA
>DASXFM010000087.1:0-6104 GCA_036489615.1 Verrucomicrobiia bacterium
AACCATCCATGGCATCCCGCTCTACGACGGCGATGTCGAAGCCTCCAGCGGCATTCCCGCCGCCGTCCTCGAGTTGGGTGACGCCATTGCAAAAGCCGACGGTCTTCTATTGGCGACTCCGGAATACAACAACTCCATTCCTGGCGCGTTCAAAAATGCAATCGATTGGCTCTCGCGCATTGAAGACGGGCCGCAGCCCATTTTCACCGGCAAACCGGTGGCGATCACCGGGGCATCGCCTGGCCCGTTTGGGACGCTGCTTTCACAGACCGCCTGGCTGCAGGTGCTGCGCACGTTGGGAACGCGACCGTGGTTCGGCGGGCGTCTGCTCGTCTCCCGCGCATCGGCGATGTTCAATTCCACCGGCGAACTCACCGACGACGGAACCAGGAAAAAATTGCGGGAATTTCTCGCGGGTTTTGTTGGCTTTGTTCAAACGAAGTCCTGAAACAAGGCTATCGGCTCGAACAATGTGATTTGAGCTGGGGGAGCGGGAACTGATTCCCGGTAGAGCGGCCCTCCCGCGCCGCCATCCAACAATCCAACAATCCATTACTCCGCTTCATCCTTCACGCCCTGCATCCGTTTCGTCGGGCACCCCGCCCGCAGCCAGCCATTGACGTACGCATCCAGGTCGCCGTCCATCACGCCCTGGACGTTGCTGGTTTCCACGCCGGTCCGCAAATCTTTGACCATCCGATAAGGTTGAAAGACGTAGCTGCGAATTTGGTTCCCCCAGGAAATACTGCCTTTCTCGCCGTAAAAGCGTTCCATTTCCGCCTTTTGCGCATCGAGACGTTGCGCGAAAATGCGGGAGAGCAACAGGCGCATGGCCGTGGCGCGGTTCTGATGCTGTGAACGCTGGGTTTGTGAAGCGACGACCAATCCGGTGGGAATGTGCGTGATGCGCACGGCGGTTTCCACTTTGTTGACGTTTTGGCCGCCTTTGCCACCAGAACGAAACGTATCCACGTGAAATTCGTTGGGAGGAATTACAATGTCCGAATCCGTTTCTTCGATTTCGGCAATCACGTCCACGCTCGCGAAACTCGTGTGACGCCGTTTGTTCGAGTCGAACGGCGAGATGCGCACGAGACGATGCACGCCGCGTTCGGCCTTGGTAAAGCCGTAGGCATTCTCGCCCTGCAAAAGCATCGTGACGCTTTTGAGTCCCGCGCCTTCGCCGGGGAGCGCGTCGGTCACTTCCACTTCCCAGCCGCGCGATTCTGCCCAGCGTTGGTACATCCGTGAAAGCATTTCGGCCCAGTCCTGCGCCTCGGTCCCGCCGGCGCCGGCGTTGATGCTCAGGATGCAATTCTTCGAATCGTGCGGGCCGTTCAGGAAGACTTTTAATTCAAGGGCGTCAAGGTCCCGGATGCATTTGGCGACGTCGCGTTCGAGTTCGGCCTGCAGCTGAACCTGGGCGGCTTGAGGCTCGCTTTGGCCCAGTTCGATCAGGTCGTGAAAATCCGCCAGTTGCTTTTCCGCAGTCAGCAACGGCTCGATTTTGTTGCGGAGCGAATTGGACTCGTCAATGAGTTGCTGCGCCCGCTCGCGATTGTTCCAGAAGCCCTCTTCGGCCATCAAGGTGTTCAGCTCGCCGGCGC
The DNA here is from genome assembly GCA_036489615.1 of Verrucomicrobiia bacterium. Taxonomy (GTDB): domain Bacteria; phylum Verrucomicrobiota; class Verrucomicrobiia; order Limisphaerales; family UBA11358; genus UBA11358. The sequence continues at coordinate 1,608 of DASXFM010000087.1, forward strand.
GCTTTTGCGCTGCGGCGACGTCAAAGAAACCTCCGCAGGTGCGAAAGTTTATCAGACGCGGTCTTTAACTGAACAGAAATGGTCTCGAACATCGCGATAACATATAATTAAAAAGGAAAAAGGAAAAAGGAAAAAGACGGGTTTATCGGGGTGGGGGACGGCTCGTCACCACAACGAGTAATGAGGCAAATGGTGACAAGCTGTCGCCACCCCGGTCCACCATGCCTTGAATTTATCGATGGTTTTGCCATTAAAAATTTGGCGATGCACTGATCCAGCGGTAACATTTCCTCCCTTTAGACCGTCACTATAAAGAAACCTCCATTGTGCCGCCCATCGCGCAAAACGACAAATCGTCAGACCACTCGGCTCAACAGGATGAAACCAGCAACGTGACTTCAGGCCCAACGAATATTCCGATGATCCTGCGCGGCCCAAATCGGCCGGATTTATGCCGTGACGAATGCCTCTCCGACATCCTTGCCGCCACTGCGAGGCTTCGGCCCGGGCATCCGGCGTTGATTTGGGGTGAGCGCGTGGTCAGCTATGGCGAACTGGATGCGGCCAGCGGAAAGGTGGCAGGCGCTTTGGTTCGGCGCGGCGCGGCGACCGGTAAAGTCGTGGGGTTACTGCTGCCGCGTGGCGCGGATTTGCTGATCGCGCAGGCGGGCATCAGTAAAAGCGGCGCTGCCTGGCTGCCATTGGACGCGGACACGCCGCTGGACCGCGTCAAAACCTGCCTGCAATCCGCCAATGCCATCGGCCTGGTCACTTGCCGCGAATGCCTGCCGCGTTTCCAAAATTTCCCCTCACCGGTCTGGGCCGTTGAAGATTTGCTCGCCGAAATAAATTCTGTTCCTCCAAACATAGCGATAAAACCTTCCGACCCGGCCTACGTGATCTACACCTCCGGATCTACCGGCCAGCCGAAGGGTATTGTCATCAGCCACCGCGGCATCTGCCACTTTCTCCGCAGTGAAAATGAAATTCTCGGCGTCCACGGTGACGACCGCGTTTACCAGGGCTTCTCGGTCGCATTCGACATGTCATTTGAGGAAATCTGGATTTCCTACCTGGTCGGCGCGACGCTATGGATCGCGCCGTCGGCGCTGGTCGGCGATCCGGAATTGCTGGCCGAGGCGCTGACGCGCGAACGGATCACGGTGCTCCATGCCGTGCCGACGTTGATGGGACTGGTCAACCATCCGTTGCCGACCATTCGGATCATCAATCTCGGCGGCGAACCCTGCCCCGAGGCGCTCGTCCAAAGGCTGGCGCGAGCCGGACGAAAACTATTCAACACCTACGGCCCGACGGAAGCCTCCGTTTCCGCCAGCCTCGCCGAATTGAAATCCGGCGAACCGGTTACCATTGGCATGCCGCTGCCAAATTATGGGTTGCTGGTAGTGGACGAGCAACGTCATCCGCTCCCGGCCGGCGTGGCTGGCGAACTGTGCATTACCGGACCGGGACTGGCCACCGGTTATCTCGGACGCCCGGATTTGACGGCGGAAAAGTTTGTGCCGAATCCGCTCGCGGAAAATTCTCGTGAGGAAAAAATGTACCTCACCGGCGATCGGGCGCGGATTGATCCCGGAGGCCCGGCGCATTACCTCGGCCGGGTGGACGATCAGGTGAAAATTCGCGGCTATCGCGTCGAGTTGAACGAAATCGTCTCCGCATTGACGGACCAACCCGGAGTGGCGACGGCGACGGCCGTCATCCGTCCCTTCGGCGGGATGGAACAACTGGTCGCATTTGTTGTTTCGGGAGTCGATCAGAAGACTGATTCACCACAACTTCGCCAGGCGCTGGCGGCACGTTTGCCGCATTACATGGTTCCGGCGCATTTTGAATTTGTGGCCGAACTGCCCCGTTTGATTTCGGGGAAAATTGATTCCAAAGCACTACGCGAGATACCGCTGGATGTCCCCGGGCCGCCCGCCACCGCGCCGCCCGGCAACGAAGACGAGGCCGCGCTTTATGCGGCGCTTACGAAACTTTTTCCCGGCCAGGCGTTCCATCCCGGCGCGGATTTCTTCCAGGACCTCGGCGGCCATTCGTTGCTCGCAGCGCGGATGGTTTCAATTCTCCGCGACGACGTGCGCTACGCCACTTTGGGTGTGCAGGACGTTTACCGCGAACGCCAATTAGGCGGCATCGCCCGCGTGATGGAACGCCAGCGCCGGAAGTCGCGGCCAGGCGTCCGTCCCCAACGCGCGCCAACCCCTCTCCTGCGGCGTTTCATTTGCGGCCTCGCGCAAGCCGTCGTAATTCCCTTTTTCGTGCTGCTGCGCATCGCCGACTGGCTCGCCCCGTTTTTTGTCTATCACTACTACACCGGCGACCCCGGCGACACCATCCCGCGGGCCGTGATGTATTCGCTGGCGACATTTGTGGCGGCGCAACTGGCTGCGTTCGGCGTGGCCATTGCGGGCAAATGGTTCGCCACTGGCCGTTTGAAACCCGGACGCTATCCGCTGTGGGGCGTGACTTATTTCCGCTGGTGGCTCGCAGGCAAATTCGGCGAACTGCCGGACGTTTACCTGCTCTCCGCGACGCGATGGCTGCCGCTGTATCTGCGCGCTCTGGGCGCGCGCATCGGGCACGACGTGATGATTGATACCATTTCGGTCGGCGCACCGGATTTGCTGGTCATTGAAGACGGTGCGAGCCTCGGCACGTTCGTGAACATCGAAAATGCGCGCGTCGCCGGCGGCGAACTGATTCTCGGGGCGGTGCATTTGCACCGGGACGCAGTGGTGGACTCCTATGCGGTGCTGGAAGAAAATACCGTGCTGGGCGCAGGCGCTCAGCTTTGCGGACAATCTGCCCTGGCGGCGGGCAAGATCATTCCCGACGGCGAAATCTGGGAAGGCGCGCCGGCGCGGCCCGCGAAACACGTCAATGAACCTCTGCCGCCGCGACCCCAAGTTACGGTCGCGCGGCAGTCGGCGTTGGCGGCCATTTTCGCGGTTACGGCCATTGTCGTTTCGGTCCTGTTCTTTCTTCCGACCTTTCCGGCGTTCATGTTGATCGACTGGATGGACGCGCACACGCTGGACGTCTTTGATACTGAGCCTGGCCCACTGGAGGCCTTTGGCTTTTTCTTCCTGCTCTCCATTCCCGCCAGCGCGTTGTTTGTTTCCCTGACAATGCTGGTCACGGCGGCCTTATGCCGGCTGTTGCCGCGTCAAACTGCCGGGATCACTTCGACCCACAGCGTCGCTTTCTGGCGTAAACAATTTGTGACCCTGATTCTCGACAGCAGCCTGCGCGTCTTGCACGGGCTTTATGCCTCGGTTTTTGTGCCGACGTGGCTGCGGTTGCTGGGCGTGAAAGTCGGACGTCACGCGGAAGTGTCCACCGCCGAAGGCATGGTGCCGGAATTATTGAGCCTGGGCGAAGACAGTTTCATCGCCGACGGCGCGATGCTGGGTGACGAGGAATTGCGCGGCGGCTGGATGATTTTGAAGCCGACGCGCATCGGCAATCGGTCGTTCGTCGGCAACGGCGCTTACGTTCCGGATGGCGCGGTCGTGCCGGACGACGTCCTGATTGGCGTGCAAACGCGCGCGCCTAAAAACGAACAACTCCAATCCGGCCAGACGTGGATGGGTTCGCCCCCACTACTGTTGCCGGCGCGGGAACAGACGACCGGTTTTCCCGTTTCGCTCACGTTCCGGCCCTCGTGGCGCCGTCGGGCGGCCCGCGGGCTGGTTGAAGGTTTGCGGCTTGTGCTGCCGCTGGCGCTGGTCATAGCGACAGGCTATCTCATCGTGGTTTTGGTGATGCCGCTCGCTTCAGACGATGGCTGGGGCATTCAGGTGGCCGGTGCGCTGGCGCTTGCCGGCTGCTTGTATGGCCTGGCGTCGTTCCTGATTGTGGTCGCGCTGAAATGGATTCTCGCCGGACGTTACCGGCCGCGCGTCGCGCCGATGTGGACGCCGTTTGTCTGGATTAGCGAAGCCGTCACCAATCTTTATGAATCGCTCGCCGTTCCGAATTTTTTGGACATCCTGCGCGGCACACCGATGCTGCCCTGGGCGTTGCGCCTGCTGGGCGTGCGCATCGGCAAAGGCGTCTTCCTGAATACGACCGACCTGACGGAATTCGATTGCGTACACATTGGTGACGAGTCGGAATTGAATGCCTGGTGCGGTCCCCAAACGCACTTGTTTGAAGACCGTGTGATGAAAATCGGCGCCGTCAAAATCGGCGCGCGGGTGACGGTGGGCACCCGCTGCACGATTCTTTACGACACGGAAATTGGAAACGATGTTCAACTCGGACCACTGACGCTCGTAGCCAAAGGCGAACGCCTGCCCGCCGGAACCCGCTGGGAAGGTTCGCCCGCCGGGCCCATTCAGGAAAAATGAATCTGCCTCCCAAATTGATTTTTGAATGGCCGGAATTGCCGCCATTGCCGGCAACCGGCCAGCCAATCCTGATTCGCGTCATCACTTCAGCGTCACGCACGGCCGCCCGTCAGGAATT
>DASXFM010000123.1:0-6224 GCA_036489615.1 Verrucomicrobiia bacterium
AAATCTTCGCAATCGAATGATTTTTCGCTCGGCTGATGAGGCTGACGCAATCCAGGCGGCGGATTTTCTTGGCAAAAAACGTATTGTCAAACGGTCTTGGGGTTCAAGCGCAGGGAAACGCAATGTCAATTATTCCGAAACCGAGGAGCATAAAATTAAACCTTATCAAATTCGCACCTTGCGCGACCATGAATGTGTCCTGGTTCACTGTGAAAAAGGACACCGCCGCATGACTCTGCTACCGCTGGAGCCGAATGGCGCAGTGGCAAAATGGTTTCCGTGGTGGAGACGAATCATTTGAATGAACGCCCACCGAACCACGGAAAAGGAGCATTCCCGCACGCAGGCCCAAATGCGACCGGGCGCGAAAAATCTAGTGGGCCTTCAAATTCGGCTATTCCGCGAAAGACGCGGATGGACGCAGCGTCGGCTGGCCGAATGCTTCAAAAAAGAGGGTATCCTCGTCACCCGCGACATGATTGCGAGTATCGAAACGCACCGTTGCGCCGTCACCGATTATCAAATTGTCTTCTTTGCGAGAGCCCTGGGCGTCTCTTGGAAATCACTCTTTCCCCACAAAGCTGTCTTGGAAGATTTAACACCACCCGCTGTTTTGACGAAAGAATCCAAGATCGCCCCTAACACGAAGACCAAACGTCCAACGCCGAATCCCTCCGCGAACGCATCCGTCAAAAAATGGAGCATTTGCGAGATGACCTGCAAATCAGTAAAGATCACTTTTCGCGAGACTTCGTAACCAACGCCCGGTCTGCTTCGCTTTACGAGCGACCCGTCACCTGGTCCTTCTCGACGATACCGATTCGACCTTCCAAGATGTGCGCTCGTCACGAGTGACATGGAACTATATCGTACCTGCGTGGTTTACCGTTTGAGGTTTTGGCGATGCTTCAGCGCACGACGCGCCTTCAGCCATTTCGTTTCGACCCTTCACAGCCGCTCCACCGTTCCACGATTTTAGGCCGACTCCAATCGTTGATAGCGCGATGCGGTTGTGGCTATAAAACACCATAAATGTGTCGATTCTGCATCGGAAGCGGCATCACTCAACGAAACCGGCGCAAACGTGTAATCCCAAATTCAAGATAAACTGTTGAAAGATATTAGGGAAAAACCGGTGACGAAGGCCAAAAATTCACAGCAATCCCGCAATCAGCATCTCAAAGAAAATCCCTTCACCGCCGTCATGTTGCGGCGCAAAACGATCACGCTTTTCGGTCCTGAATTTTCTCAGACTCCACAATTAGACGGGAAAGCGGAACGCCCAAGGCTCGTGCAATTGCCTGTGCAGTATCCAAATTGGGGCTTCTTTTTCCACGTTCCAAAAGTCCGATGTAGGTTTGATGAAGGCCGGACTGCTCTGCCAAGACGGCGCGGCTCAACCCTTGGTCCATTCGGTGTTTTTGCACGACCAAGGCGAAACTCTCTGACACTTCCAATGGCAGACGCTGCATCCAACAAAGGATGCTTGGCATAGACAAGAGGAACGCATAAGACATTTGTCTTGCATTTTCCGGCAGAATGAGGTTTAACCGGATGAGGCATGAAAAAGCCGATAAAGCGTGCTGCGGCCGAGGGTGGAAATCCACCCGAATTATTTTTGAAGACCGAAGGGTCCCTTTACCAACGCCGCGGAAAACCGGAACGAGTTTGGGCTGACATCCGGCGGCACATTCTGCAAAAGCTTCACACCCGAATTGAACAAGAGCGGTTGCTTGCCGTCTCTGCGAAAGATCATAGCGCGGACATCGAACCGAACACAGAGGATGAAACCAAACATCCCATTCCCCATTAGACAAAAAGCGCAGGCGATTCATCGCCCCCGTTATTTTCGGGTTTTGCGTCGGATGACGGCTCTCGTCGCTTTGTCGATGATAAGAGACCGTTTCACGACGATCTGGAGCAATATTTCGATTCATGAATTCCGAAGCCCTCTCTCCACGAGGCTCAACATAGTTTGCGAAACGACGCCGCGCTTGGTGAAGACCATTACGAGCCGGTCCGCAAGGAAATCATTCGATTGTGCTCAGCGAGGAACGGAAGCGTCGAAACAATTTGGTTCGCGCCTTGAATGAGCGAAAGAATTGCTTTTATTCTTGGAATTGTTTTTGCAAAAATGAACGGCGACGGTTGCGCCGGACCTTCAAAAACGGGCAACTTGAGACCAGTTAATATGACGACATGCCCAAGCTTCGCATAAAACGGTTTTATTACCGGAATGGCCACGTCCAGTCGGAAATCAGGGAAGTGACGGGCGAATTCCACGGTTTCAACCGCACTTGGCATCATAACGATCAACTCGCGGACGAATTGTCATATCGCCACGGACTTTTGCATGGCACGAGTCGCCAATGGGATGAAAAGGGCCGTTTGCTCGGTTCCTTCGCCATGAACCACGGCACTGGCACGCAGCGTTATTGGCATCAAAACAGAAGATTGAGGCTGGAAATAAATTCTCTCAATGGCAAATTTTTCGGGCGGATGCGACTGTGGTTGCGGGATGGGACCCTGGTGCAAGAAACTTATTACATCAACAATGTGGATGTGCCTCGCGCCCGGTATTTGAAAGCCGCGCGTGAGCATTCAGATTGGCCGCAGCATGAGGCGGAGACGGCAGGAAAAGTGGCGCGGGACAATCAAGCCCTGAAACGCAAGGAACATGAATTATTCATCGAATCACTTTTGGAAAAGTCCTGCGCCGAAGCCCGGCAATGGTTGAGCATGGCCCCAAATCCCGATCTTCGCTCACTCGGTCGATTTCGCACCGCCAAGGCTGCCCTTCAATTTGTGCTAACGCTCTACGCCGCTGGCGCGGAAACCGTCATTGCTGGCGTCATTTACACGGGCAAGAGCGGGAAACAATTCGCCGACCGCCTCTTGATCAAACTACCGGAAGCGTCGGCAAAGCGGAAGAAACTGCGAACGATTTGTCAGGATTTATGCGCCAAACGGGGCGGCGCATTATTGCCGGATGAGAAGGACATGGGCGAGAGTCACCTATTATTGAATCTGGAATAAAGGCGCCGGAACCAACGGGCGGGAACTGACACGGCGACCTCGCTCATATCGCTCCGATCCGCCTTTCGTCATTTCCCGCCCGCTCGTTCCTTGCGCCGAACGCCAAAAACGCAGAAGCGTTTGCTTCCGTCAGCCAGCGGATCGCGCCGTTCCGCGCCGGCTCCGTTCCTAATATCGTCCCTGTGCCGCGCTCCACTTTCCGCTCACCGCTGGCTGACCGAAGCGGGGACAATGTTCCATCCCGGAGCAGTTGATCGCTAGGCAAATCGCAATTCCAACTCATAAAATGGGATGCCGCCCACTTTCGCAGCGATGAAAAGGCGAGGCGATTATATGGCCTTAACGGAAACGTCAAGGATACTACGGGTCGCGGCTTCCGTTCCTCCTTGACGTTTCCGCTAGCGCCAAGTCCCTCGCATTTAGGTTTTCATCGCGCGCAACTTGACCATGCGGCCCTGCCATACATACGGCAATCACCGATTAAGACGCGAAACCATCAACGCCGAAATTGGAGGCCCGCTTCGGGGAAAGGCGCTATAAAAATCCTCGGCCAGAAGCTCTGCAATAATGGCGGCAATTTGGCTCTCTGTGAACGGTTGTGTCCCCGTTCGCTCACCGAAGGCAGGCGTACTGCTCCGAGACATTTCCAAAAATCAAAGTGTTCTCCCACGAGTTTCAAGTCATCCGTTAGGTCGCCATTTGGCGACTGCCAGACCGTAAAAAAATGCTTGTCGTGAATGATGGCAGTCTTACTATGGAAGTGGCAATGGCGTTTGCCAATCCGCTCACGGATAAACCGCTCTGACGATTTCAGAGCTGATAACTCCTACCGAAAACCGCAAAAGCGGAATTGGCTGGAGTTTTTTTATGCTCAAATATTTTATCCGGCTTCAGGATGCCCTGGGTACATCGTTCCTGCGTTTGAAGCTCCGTCTCGCCGCAGTTTTTCTCGGTTTTGGAAAAATCTCCAATGTCAAACCGCCCTTACTTGAAAAAAATTAGGCTTATGCGCACAAAACTTATCCTCCTGTTTGGACTTGTTCATTTTACGTTGGTTGCATCGCCGCAGTTGGAGCCGAAGCCCGATGCCTCTTATTTTGAACGTTTTGAGCCCGTCAAAGCGCCCGCGCCGACCGGGATGGTGCTGAAAACAGGGGACCGGCTGGCGATCTGCGGCGACTCCATCACCGAGCAGAGGATGTATTCGCGTCTCATGGAGGATTACCTGGTGATGTGTGTTCCGCAACTGAAAGTCTCGGTGCGCCAGTATGGTTGGAGTGGCGAAAGGGTTCCAGGCTTTTTGGCCCGCATGACCAATGATTGTCTGCGTTTCCATCCCAGCGTCGCCACGACGGCTTATGGCATGAACGATTTTGAATATCGTCCTTATGAAGATCGCATTGGCCAAGCTTATGAGGCGAATTCGACGAAGATGGTTGAAGTCTTTAAAGGGCATGGCGTCCGGGTAATTCTCGGCGCGCCGAGCGATGTGAGCAAAATGCCGCCCTGGGTAAAGTCAGCATCTGGAACCGTGGACGATTTGAATTTGAGTTTGTGCCGGCTGCGCAACATTGACATAGAAGTCTCTCGAGATGAGAAGGTCGGATTCGCGGACGTCTTCTGGCCAATGCTGACCGGCGGATTTAGAGGACGGCAGCAATACGGGGCCAATTACGGCATTCCCGGCAATGATGGCGTTCATCCACATTGGGCGGGGCATACGTTAATGGCTTACGCCTATTTGAAGGCTCTGGGCCTGAACGGCGACATCGGAATTTTCACGGTGGATTTGAAGAAGAACAAAATGAAGGTTTCAAAAGGTCATAAAGTGATTTCAGCCAAGGCCGGAGAATATGAGGTTGAAAGCAGTCGTTATCCTTTCTGCGCCTGCGCCCCAGAAGGGCAGGCTGCATCATCCTATCCTGTCTGCGGCCAGGATAGCCTTAATTCAGATAACAGCATTAGGTCGGGTATGATGCTCGTCCCGTTCAATCAGGACTTAAACCGGCTAATGCTTGTTGTCAAAAACGGAGATGCCAGCAAATACCAAGTCACATGGGGTGGCGAGCACAAAACCTTCCCGGCAGAACAGTTGGCCAAAGGCATTAATTTGGCGGTTGAATTTCCGGCCAATCCTTTTAGCGCGGCATTTGCCAAAGTGGACGCGGCGGTTGCTGCAAAGCAGGCTTACGAAACCCAGGAAATGAAAGATTTATTCCGTCGAACCGGCAACGACCAACCAACGATGACGCAAATCGCCGCCCAAACCGACCGGGTGCTGGCCGAGGCTGAAAAGAAACACGATGCCTTAGTGGTGGCAGTGCAGGCGGCTTTTGTGCCAGTAGCTCATGTAATTGAAATTGCTGCACAATAAGAGGTCGAGATGAGAAATAGCTCGTATTTGTGATAACCGAACCGACCAATGATTTACGCCTCCGAAGTACTCGATTTTTGTCCGCCTCCCAACCGCCAGCCTTTACAGAATTAAGCGGTCAATATCTTGCTAGAATGATTCAGAAAATTGTTCAATATGGCAATCCAGTGCTGCGCAAGAAGGGCGAGTGTGTGAAAGCCATAACTCCTGCCATCCAGTCCTTGATTGGAGACCTAATAGAAACAATGCGCGACGCTCATGGAATTGGCCTGGCAGCCCAACAAATCGGTCACGCGTTTCAGGTCACAGTCGTTGATGTGAGGTCAGCCGACCGTCCGTCAACTCTTGAGATGGACAAAAAGCCCGCTGAAGTGGATAAATTCATGCCCCTAGTGTTGATCAATCCTGAAGTAAAACCGGTTGGTGAGCCGATAGCCGGTGCCGAGGGTTGTTTAAGTTTTCCTGAAATCTTCGGGAATATCAAACGCGCCGAAATAGTAGATGTCGCGGCCTTGAATGAGAAAGGTCAACCGATGGAGTTCCGTTGCGGCGGCCTGCTGGCTCGCGCCATCCAGCATGAGGTGGATCATTTGAAGGGAATCCTTTTCATTGATCGCATGGATGCTGAGACAAAGCGCCAACAGATGTCTCAGCTCAAGACCCTTAAAGAGGAAACAACTCGACTCCTACAAGAGGAAAGCGTTTAACGTCACCGGGCAGGAGGCGAAGCCATCAATTCCGAAATTGGAGGGCCACTTCGAGGAAACGCGCTGTGGAAATCTTCGCCAAGAAGCGCCGCAATAGTCGCGGCAAT
>DASXFM010000096.1:0-6604 GCA_036489615.1 Verrucomicrobiia bacterium
CGGGTGCAATTTCTCAAGGGCGATTATGTTACCGGCACTATTGAATTAAAAAGTGGTGTCATGCTGGAAGTGGAAAAAGGCGCGCGATTACTTGGCAGCACCAATCTTGCCGATTATCCCGATAAGGTGCCCATGCATAAAACCGTTATCGACGCACTGATGAAGATTAAGCTCTCCTTGATCTATGCCGAGAACTGTGAGCGAATTGGTATTTGTGGCGAGGGAACCATCGACGGACGCGGCGCTTCGGCCAACTTTCCCGGCCAGGGAACGATCGCCGAAATTCCCGGCCGCCCCTTTCTCATTCGCATGATCGAATGCCGAAAAATCGTGCTTCAGGATATCCATCTCCGCAACGCCGCCTCCTGGATGGAAAATTATCTCAATTGCGACGATCTCATCCTGCAAGGGGTCAACGTTGAAAACCAATGTAATTGGAACAACGACGGTTTCGATATCGATGGCTGCCACAACGTCATTGTTCGAGACTGTCTCATCAACGCGGAAGATGACGCCATGTGTTTTAAAGGGGCCGGCTTGCGCCCGACGGAAAACGTGCTCATAGAAAACTGCCAGGCCTATACCGAGTGCAGCGCTTTAAAGTTCGGTACTGATTCCGAGGCAAATTTTCGCAACATCCTCGTTCGCAATGTCGAACTGGGAGGCGTGCCCGAAAACTTGCCGGCGTTCGCCCGGCATGCGTCCGTCTCCGGCATTTCCTGGGAAGCTGTGGATGGAGGAACCGTCGAAAACATTGTCGTGTACCATGCGCATATTACCCGCGCCAGAGTGCCCATTTTTTTGCGCCTGGGAAACCGGGGCCGGACGATGCCCGGCCAGCCGAAGCCACCCGTTGGAAAATTACAGGATATTGTCTTTGAGGATATCACGGGTGGTGGTGAACAAGGCTCCATCATCGCCGGCATTCCCGCGCATCCCATCCAGCAGGTGATCTTTCGGAACGTCAAACTTTCTGTCGCCGGGGGTGGAACACTCAAACAGGCAACGGCGAATTTGCCGGAGGAAGAGGCTGGTTATCCGGAAGCCAAAATGTTCGGGCCGGTCGTGCCGGCTTACGGCTTCTGGCTGCGTCATGCCGGGGAAATCTCTTTTGAAAATGTTCAAGTCACGCCACTCAAGCCCGATGCCTGTCCGCAAATTGGAGCAGGCGATGATACCACCGGCATTTTAGTGGATGGAAAACCATTGCCCCAAAACCCCGCATCCGCTGCCAATTAAATTCGCGCGATATGTCCGCGCCCTCAAATCCGACAGATGGCTCCAGCATCCCACCTTTACTTGTTTTTATGAAAATATTTTGCCACCGCCTGGGCTCGCGAACGCACCCGCAATTTTACGTAAATATGGCGGATGTGGTTATGGACGGTTTCATAGCTGATATTCAACATATCCGCGATCTCCTTGTATAAAAAACCTTTGGCGAGCAGGTCCAGCGTCTCCTGTTCCCGCTGAGTCAGCGTGGCCATTGGATCTTCGGTGGTCACCGGCTGCCGGAAAGACTGCACGACCTTGCGCGCAATGTGGCTGGTCATCGGCGATCCCCCGGCGCACACCTGTTTTATGGCGCTAAAAAGTTCTTCCCGCGTAGATTGTTTAAGCAAATATCCGCTGGCGCCCGCTGCCAGGGCCTTGAAGACACTTTCCGTATCTTCATAAACCGTCAGCATGATAAACTCCATTTCAGGATGGGCGGACTTGAGTTTCTGGACGCATTCAATCCCGTTGATGTGCGGCATGTTGATGTCCATGAGGACAATCTCTGGCTGGCAGAGGGGAACTTGTTTAAACGCTTCCTCGGCGGAGGCAAACTGCCCCACGCACTGGCATTTTTCAAAGTGGTCCACTGCGTACACCAGGTTTCGCCGCACTCCTTCATCATCATCTACAATGGCTATTTTTATGCTCATGCTTTTGCTCCCAATAAAATAATTATCCACGGGAAAGATATTTATAACGGTTACAGTTTATTCGAAAATCGTCGCGGAGGGCGGCGTATTTGCCTTGATGGGAACTGTGAATTTCACCCGCGTGCCTTTCCCGGCCACGCTAGCGATTTCATAGTGCCCGTGAATTTCCTCAAGCCGTTGTTGGATGTTAAACAACCCGTTCCCGCTTTTCGGTTTGCCCTCTGTTTTTAATCCCTGGCCATTGTCTTCCACCATCAGGCAGAATTTATCCTGGCCAAATTCCAGGCGGATCCACACCTCCGTCGCCTTGGCATGTTTGACGATGTTGTTTAACGCTTCTTTGCTGGCCAGGTAAAGATTGTGGCGTGTCTCCGCCGAGAGCTGGAGGTTAGGCAACTCGATCGGCACGTCCCACCGGCAATGCACTCCGGCCTTGACCAAAAATTCCTGGGCAAATTTGTTCAGATAGGTCATCAAGCTTTCCAGGCTGTCGTTGCGCGGGTTGATGGCCCAGACCACCTCGTCCATCGAACGGGTCAGCGAACGGGCGCGGCTGGCAATTTCCTGAACCATTTTTTCGCCCGTGGACGAATAGCCGGGCGCAGCGCCCAGGTTATCGCTCAGCAGGATGATTTGCGTCAGCCCCGCCCCTAAATCGTCGTGGATGTCCCGCGCAATCCGCTGGCGTTCACGATCCAGCTCATACTGGAATTTCAGCCGCGCCAGGCGGCGGCGCGACCGCATCCGCTCCCACCGCCAGACTGCCCCCACCGCCAGTAATACGAGCGTCAACCCAAATGCCGTCTGCACAGATCGCCGTTCGTAGAACAGCGGGACCACGACCAGGTCCAGCGTGGTCGCGGCTTTGGGCCATTCGCCCTGTGGCCCTCGCGCCATGACTCGAAAAACATAATTCCCTGGCGGCAAACGGTTATACGAAAACACGTGATCATGCCCATCCATCACCCAATCGTGGTCCAACCCCAGCAGCTCGTGTCTAAAGGTCAAGTTATCCGCCGCCAGGATATTCGGGGACGTGCACTCAAATTCAAACGTGCGCGCACCGGACTTCACGCGCAGGGCCGCGTTAGTCAATGGCAGGGAAACGCCGTCTACCAGCACGGTTTCAATGACCGCTGGCCAGGTGCGAACATTTCGCGTCACCGCCACGGGATCAAACGCAATTAAAGCAGATTCATCGGGAAACCAAAATCGTCCGTCGGGTGCCTGACTGGCGATTGGCTGGCCAAACCCGGAACAGACTTGGTATGCCAGGCCATCCGCGGTCGTCAAATGCCAGGCAAACGGCAGCGGCGTCCACCAGCGCCGGTATTGCTCCAGGGCTTCTTTGGAATAACCAAAAATTCCCATCTCCGAGCTGATCCAAATGTTGCTTCGGTCATCCTCCATTATGCCAAAATGATGGTTGCTGGGGAGGCCGTCATCCGGCCATTTCCATTGGTCGAGCGTGCCGTCTTTCAGCCGTTCCAAACCAAATCCCCGGGTGATCAGCCAAATGGAATCATCGTCCGTCGCCAGCCCGCGCACAAAATTTGAGTCGAACCAGCCGTCCAACGGCGTCCCGTCCGCCCGGCGTGCCGGCTTGCATGCCTCAAAATGTTCTCCTTTAAGTTGAAACAATCCCGCCCCGGGCGCGCCTATCCAAATCCGCCCTTGTTCGTCCTGAACCACACTGAGAACCGCCGCCAGGGGAATTCCATTCGTTGCCCCAAACACCGTATACTGGCCGTCATGGCAGCAGACCAATCGCCCGCGCAATCCAATCCACAAATTATGTTCCCGGTCTTCAAAGAAAGAATACGTCGCCGCTTCCAGCTCTGCCGGTTCCGTGATGGGTTTAAAACCGCCGCCGTCTAAAACAAACACTCCGCCGTCCGTTCCCACCCAAAGATTTGTCCGGCTATCTTCAAAAATCGAATTAACCCGGAGGTTGGTCAGTCCCTGCTCCCATCCGTAATGCGTCAATGTTCTCTCCCGCCAGCAAAAAACGCCCGCGCCATCGGTGCCGCCCCAAATGCTGCCGTCCCGCCTCGCGCATACGGTCATGAACGATCGGTCCTTATATTCCGTCGGCAGGCGCAACGACGTCACCAATCTCGGCTTCGCCAGCAACAATCCCGTTTCCGCCCCGATCCAGACGGCATTCGCTTCATCTTCCGAGAAACAAATGACATTCAATCGTGAGTATGACGATTCCGGCGCCAACTGTTGCCATACCCCATCCGGCTTTTGGAATAAAACCCCGCCGCCGACCGTGCCACCCCAAAGACACCCCAATTGGTCCTCCAACAAAGCCGTGATATGCGAATGGCAAAAGGCATCTGGAATCCGCCCTCCGGGCCGCAAAAGCCATTGGCCATTCTTCCACTCGTAAATCGGCAAATCACGATCCTTCGCATACTGATCCGGCGACATCCCTGCCAGCAAAACCCCATTCCTGTCCAATGCGATCACGTCAATGGAGTTTATCATTGCCGGCAATGCCACTGGCGCCGACCAATGGCCGTCTGCAAAGCGCACAAGATGTCCCTCCGCCAAAGCCCAGAGCCTGCCTTGAGCATCTTTCAAAAGCGTATCGACATGGTCTGAAATCAATCCATCGTTGGTGGTAAACGTTTGGGTGCCTTGCGGGCCAAAACAAATGATTCCCGCGCCGTCTGTAGCTATCCATATGGCCCCATCATCCGTTTGCGCGAGCGAGGTCAATTTCACGTGCTGCGCGGCCTGCCCCAAATCCGCCGGGCTTAGGCCATTGGTTTCCAGCCTGAACAGTTTGCCTGCGGTCGTTCCTGCCCAAACCTTGGCCTGGCGATCAACCAGCAGGCACGTCACCTCATCATCCTCCAACGACTTCCAATTCTTCACGTCAAAATTCACGAAACGAACACCATCGAACCGCGTCAAACCCCGCGCGGTCGCAAACCATTCAAATCCATCCGGCGTTTTGGCCATGCCATTCACATGGCTGCTGGGCATGCCGTCATAGAAATCCCAATCACTGACTTGAAAATCGCCGGTCAACGTCCGGTCCATCGCTCCCGCCTCCCACGCCGACAACAGGAGCATCACGGAAACTCCTTTAGCCAGGAATCGCCAAAACCGCGAAATTGAAGCCATTAAACTCATTTCATCTCAAATTACACCCATACACAGGGAACACTAAGACAAGAAGCCAAAGTGGACGCGGATTTCAAGCCGGATTATTCCAGCTCCTTGATGCCGGACACCATAATCCCGATTCCATATCTAACTTATAACCAATTACTTGGAACTGCACTTCTACTCATTTGGCCATGCATTGATACCCATATGACCAGATTTGGTCATTTGTGGCCATCCCACCCGCCCTCTATATTGCAGAATATCATCCTGGTTAAACGCGCAAATGAAGCCAAATATGTCCACACCGCCTGTTATTTTTGACGGATCGCCTCAATTTTCTCCCATCATCGAAGCCCAAAACCGCGCTTTTGTCTCTTCCCGTTGCCGGGGAACGGGTTTTCCCGTGAAATCACACTACCATAGCGAAGTGGAATTGATTTGGGTGCGAAACGGCCGGGGCCTCTGGCATATCGGCAAATCGGTCGAACTTTTTAAAGGCGGCGACCTGCTGCTGGTCGGCCCCAATCTCCCTCATGCCTTGGAACTATCCCACGACCAGGACGGCGCCGTGGATCTCCACATTGTCCAATTTCTTCCCCAGAGCTGGGGCAATTCTTTTTGGCGCATGCCCGAAACCGGCGGGATTTTGGAACTGATCAACCGGGCCGGCTGCGGGATTCAATTCGTCGGCCATGGTACGGAGGAGATCGGCAAGCTCATGGAAAGTTTGTCCGCCTTTACTCCTTATTCCTTTAATGCCTTCAGCGCGTTCATTGAAATTTGCCGGCACCTGCTGGCGACCGAATATCGCGTTCTCAACCAGGACACGGTGGCTTCCGCCCATATCTCCACCGACCAGCGCCTCAACCAGGTCATCCTGCTGGTGGACGCCACCGCGCACGACAAAATTACCCAGGAGCAGATCGCCAGCGAACTGAGGATGTCTCCCGCGACCTTTTCACGCTGGTTCAAACGCAACATGGGGTGCACCTTTCAATATTACGTCAACAAAGTCCGCCTCGCCCGCGTTTGTGCCGACCTGGCCCAGTGCAACGATAACATCACCACGATCGCCATGAATGCCGGCTACAGCAACCTCGCCAATTTTAATCGCCGGTTCCTTGAAATCATCGGGACCACTCCCAAGCTCTTCCGCTCCCAGGCCCAATCACTCAAGGTCGGCGGGCCCCGATGGGAATACGCCGGCGCTAAATAACTGCCCCGCATTAAAAGTTTAGCGAATCAGTTCCCGCAACTTGAACTGGACTGGCTTTCATACTGACAATCGCCCGTTGAGAGTACCCCCCGGCAACCGTAACCGGCCGGAAAATTAGTAACGGGTCGCTACATGTGATTGCAGGTAGCTTCCGGTGATTTGGGGAGGCAGGTTTTCCTGGTAGATGAAGAAGTTACGGTCGTTGCCGCTCGGGTCCCAGGTGGTAAGCGCATAGAGCTGCTCGAACCGATACCAATGCACCGAACCATCGATGGTGACTTCATTGGCGCCGTCAGGCGTATTACCTCCCCCTCTTTTGTGAGGGATTTTCCCCAGC
>DASXFM010000231.1:0-21978 GCA_036489615.1 Verrucomicrobiia bacterium
AGCATGAAGCCGTTTCGCAGCAGGATACCACCGACGTCCCGGAAGGTCGTGTCGTCCAACAGATTCGCAAAGGATATAAATTGCGCGAACGGTTGCTCCGGCCCGCGGCAGCGATCGTCGCCAGAAAACCGGCGTCCGCCGCAAAATGAGAATTTTGTTTCGTTCGTTCCGTAAATTTTCCCGTAGCGCAGCCGTGACGGCTGCGGGTTCAGGCGGCGTCTCGCCGTCAGACTCTGCTACGACCTCCAGCACTAATTTTTAATTCAGATGGCCAAACGCGACTACTACGAAATCCTTGGCGTCAATCGAGACGCCGACGCCGACGAAATCAAAAAAGCCTACCGCAAGCTTGCCGTGAAATTTCATCCGGACAAAAACCCGGGCGATCATACGGCGGAAGAACGGTTTAAGGAATTGGGCGAGGCTTACGAAGCCTTGAGCGATCCTCAAAAACGCGCGGCCTATGACCAATTCGGCCATGCGGCATTCGACGCCCGCCAACGGGCATCCCGCGGACCTGGCGGCGGCGGTTTCCATGATCCGTTCGACATTTTCAAGGAAGTCTTTGGCGGCGGCAGCGCGAGCATCTTTGACTCTATTTTCGGCGGCGGCGGGGAACGCTCGGGGCCACAACGCGGAGACGATCTGCGTTACGATTTGGAAATCACGCTGGAAGAGGCGGCCGCCGGTTGCGAGAAGGAAATTTCCGTCGCCAAACTGGATCGCTGTGAAACGTGCGGTGGCGCGGGTGCGGAAAAAGGGTCGGCGGTAAAGACGTGCACAACGTGCGGCGGCCGCGGCCAGGTCATGATGTCCCGCGGCATATTCAGCATCGCCCAAACTTGTCCGCATTGCAAAGGCCACGGCCGGATCCTGGAAAAGCCCTGCAAAACCTGCCACGGCGAGGGTCGTCAGGAGCGTTCCTCCAAAATAAAATTGAAAATTCCGCCAGGCGTGGACTCGGGCACCCGGCTGCGCTCGTCCGGAAATGGAGAAGCCGGTTTTCGCGGAGGACTGCAGGGCGATTTGTACGTCATCTTACACGTGACGGCCCATGAAATTTTTCAACGCGATGGCGATGACTTGCACTGCGAAGTGCCCGTCAGCTTTATTCAAGCCGCGCTAGGCTCGGAAATTGAAGTGCCCACGCTCGAAGGCAAAGCGGTCATTAAGATCCCGGCCGGCACCCAACCCGGCGCCGCCTTTCGCGTCAAAAGCAAAGGCATCAAAAACCTCCAGGGCTACGGCCACGGCGACCTGCACGCGCGCATCCAGGTCGAAGTTCCCACACGGCTGACCCAGGAGCAAAAAAACAAACTTCAGGAATTCGCCGCCCTATGCGACGGCCGCGAAACCCCAATCACTCAAAGTTTTTTCGAAAAAGCCAAAAGGTTTTTTAAATAACGGGCGTTAATATGTTGAAACGTTAAATCGGTTTTGTGAACCGGCTCGTCAATCTGTTGCAGACCGTTTTAACAATTTAACGTTTCAAAGATTCAAGTGCATCGCTTTTATTTGCCGAGGGCCGAATGCCAAAGTGACAGCTTGCGCCTCGAAGGCCAGGAAGCTCGCCACGCGCTGCGCGTTTTACGTCTTCAACCCGGCAACCCAGCCATGGTCCTCGACGGCGAGGGCGCCGAGTTCGATTGTGAAGTGGAAGCCGCCTCGCGAGATTCGCTGTCGTTGCGCGTCAGGAAAAAGCGCGTCATACCACCACTCCCCTGCTCTATCACCCTTCTGGTGGGGATTCCAAAGGGAAAGATTATCGAGTCCATCATCCAAAAATCGGTCGAGCTGGGCGCGCGCGAAATTGTACCGCTATTGACCGATCGTGTTGTCACAAGGCTGGATGCGGAAAACGCCCGTCACAAACGCGAACAATGGCGGCAAACCGCGATTGAAGCCATGAAACAGTCCGGTGCGCCGCGCCTTCCAGAAATCGAAGCGCCGATAAGTGTCCATGAGTATTTAGCACGACCGAAAACTTTTGACATTCAATTGGTTGGTTCATTGCAAAAGCAACGGCAACACCCGAGCGAAGTGTTTCGTGAATTTGAGAAGACGAACGGGCGTCCTCCGCGAAGCGCGGCCGCGTGGATCGGGCCGGAAGGTGATTTTACCCCGGACGAATTGAAAGCGATTATAGATTCAGGCGCAAAGCCCGTATCGTTCGGCAGCCTGGTTTTGCGCGTCGAAACTGCGGCGATTTATTGTCTCTCCATCTTGAATTACGAATTTAATTTGGGCGGGCCAGTGGATAAACTGGGGCCTGCATGAAGTCGTTGGAACTTTGCGCGAATCGTCGTCGGAGCGTGGCTGTGTCGAAGACCAGCCGTAGCGCGCCCCGTGACACGGCTTTGGAACGGTGTTGTCTGTCCTCCTCAAATTCGGCTTCGATAGTCAGCATCTGTCCAAAAGCTGCACATCGCATGAACCCTATTCTTTGTGTAGTTCTGATTTGTTGCCTGTTCGTGGCCCGAAATTGCGGGGCCCAACCTTCCAACATCTGGAAAATTCCCCTTCCGGGCAGATGCACCGACACCTCCCCGGCAATTGCCGCCGACGGCACATTATATCAGGCCGCCTTCGACGGAACCCTTTTTGCCATCACCCCAAACGGCCAAACCAATTGGGAATACAAAACCGGGCTTGAAATCGAATCCTCACCCGCCATTGGAGACGACGGGACGGTCTATTTCGGCTCGCGTGACCGTAAGTTTTACGCCGTCACTCAGAACGGCGCATTAAAATGGACATTTGAAACCGGCGCATGGAACGACTCATCTCCCGCCATTGGCGAAGATGGAACCATTTACTTTGGATCATGGAACAAACTGTTCTACGCCCTCAATCCAAATGGATCGCTCAAATGGAAATTTCCCACAGATGGAGTCATAAACTCTTCGCCTGCAATTGGCGCGGACGGAACCATCTACTTTGGCTCTCACGACAAAAAATTATACGCGCTGACCCCGGACGGAAAAGTGAAATGGTCGTTTCCGACCGGTGCCCAGATTATTTCTTCACCGGCCATTGGCGATAACGGCGTCATTTATTTCACCTCGACCGACGGCAATCTTTACGCGCTAAAGCCCGACGGCAGCGAACTCTGGCATTTGTTGACCAGCAGCCCATCAATGTCCTCGCCCGTGCTGGGCAGCCAGGGAACCATATATCTGGGCGCCAATCGATTCGCTTTGGCGATCAGCGCTGGCGGAAAACAATTGTGGCTCAAGGATCTTGGGCTTTGGATCGACAGTGCACCGGCGGCGACCGATTCGACCATCTATTTCTCTTCGCGTTTAGTTTGGATGATGGCGTTGTCCGCCAGGGATGGAACGGTGCAATGGGGAGAACCAACCGGCGGACAAATTACGGCTGCGCCCACGATATCAAAGAATGGCATCGTTTACATTGCGGGCAACGGCTCCCTGACGGCCATCTCCTCGACAAATGCCGCGCCCCCGGCCGCCAGCCCCTGGCCAATGTTTCGCGCCAACGCCCGGCACACAGGGCGGGTCGGGATTCATTGAACTGGCCGATTTGGTGGACTGCGTGTTTTATTTCGCTCTTTCCGCCAGGAAATCTCTCAAAACCACGGCTTGATTCATCTCCGCCTGCCGCGCGGCAAAGAGCAGCGTGACCGTGTCCTTATGAATCGCTTCCAACAACGGCGCCCATGCCGCGGGATTCTTCTCCAACTCCGAGCGATAACGCCGGCGAAACTCCGGCCACCTGGCCGCATCGTGTCCGAACCATTTCCGTAGCGACGAACTTGGCGCAACCTCTTTAAGCCAGACGGCCGCATGCAACGCTTCCTTTCGGATTCCACGCGGCCAAAGCCTGTCCACCAGGAATCGCAAGCCATCATCGGAGGATATCTCGTCATAGACCCGCTTGATTCGAAATTCATGGAGCACTCTCGCCTTCATGCCCATCACTATAGACCCAAAATCGCCAATGGCGAAATGTGCGAGAGGCGTTATATTGTCACGGCCTGTCAAAGGAGGGCCAGCATACGGGGATTTCGGTCCAGCCTGTTTTTAGGCCAGAGCCGCACTCCGATTTCAAAATGTCAAAGGAAACGGGATCAAAGGCTACGGCTGTCTTCGATCAGTCGGCGGGCGCATTGCTCTCGATCGGCGGAACTTGGCGGCTGACTGAACCGTTTCCTCGCCTGGACGAGGTGCTTCCTTCGGAAGCTACCGGAGCCGAACTTCGAGTTGTTCCCCGGGAACTGGTTGAATGGGACAGTTCACTGCCACTATTCCTATGGCGGGTCCAGGGCTGGTGCGCCCGCCATTCCATAAAACTGAACATTGCGGCTCTTCCGGACAATTTGAGAGAGCTCTTTCAGATCATCGCAGACAGTGAGGAACGCGCCGTTGATGCGAAAGTCCGCCCGCCGCCAAATCATCCAGCCGGATGGGAGATTCGCCGGGTGGTCACCGAATGGAAAAACTCAACCACGTTTGTGGGGCAATGTATCATCGGAGCCTTGGAATTGCCCGCTTCGCCCCGGCAATTCCAGCGGAAGACATTCGTGTCCCAGATGGTGGACGCCGGCCCGAAAGCCCTGCCAATCATCGGCTTGTTATGCTTCCTGGTCGGGCTGACGTTTGCCTACGAAACATCCATTCAATTGCGCCGTTTTGGGCTTCAGTTTTACATGATCGGGGCGACGGGTACTTCAATATATCGCGAAATCGGCCCGTTAATTGCCGCCATTCTGGTCGCCGGACGGACCGGCGCGGCGTTTGCGGCTAACATCGCCAATATGAAACTCGGAAACGAAATTGACGCGCTTGAAATGATTGGCGTCTCTCCGATTAGCTTCCTGGTATTACCCCGCATGGCCGCACTGCTGATCACAATGCCTTTGACAACGCTCTATTCGGATTTTTGCGGGACGCTTGGTCCCCTGACGATTGCTGTAGGCAAACTGGATGTTCCGATAACGGGATTCCTGGTTCAACTGCGCGACGCGGTTTCTCTCACGGACGTAATGGTGGGCCTCGTCAAAAGTTTCGTGTTTGCCGTATTGATTGGATTGGCGGGGACTTTGCGCGGATTGCAAAGCGAGCGGACGTCCGCTGGCGTGGGGCGGGCTGTCACCTCAGCCGTTGTGACCGGTATTGCCGCCGTTCTCGTGACGGACGCCTTGTTCTCCCCGATTTTAGAACATCTTGGATTTTAGTCCTGTGAATCAAAACGCCGAAGAAATCATTTCCGTGCAGGATCTCGAATGCCGGTACGGTGACGAAACGATCCTCCGGAACGTCACGTTCGCCGTCAGGCATGGTGAAATTTTTTGCGTGGCCGGCACGAGCGGTTGCGGCAAAACGACGCTCTTAAAAAACATGGTCGGACTGAGGCACCCGGCACGGGGGCAGATCGCTTATTTCGGGCGCAAATTTACGGATGCCAATCAAATCGGGCGCCAGGAGATTCTCAGGTCTTTTGGCTTGTTGTTTCAAAATAACGCCCTGTGGGCCGACATGTCACTTTCCGAGAACGTCTCTTTGCCTCTGCTTCTGCACACCAAATTGCCCGCCGATATTCGTGCCGAGATCGTCGCCCTGAAACTCGCGCAGGTCGGTCTGGCGGGGCAACAAGATCGTTTCCCTGGTGAGTTAAGCGGCGGCATGCAAAAACGCGCCGCCCTCGCCCGGGCGCTTGCGCTGGACCCGGCCATTCTCTTTTTTGATGAACCCACCGCGGGACTGGATCCCATCACCGCCGCCCAGATTGATGACTTGATCCTCAAAGTGCGCGAAACCGCCGGCGCGACCATTGTCGTCATTTCCCATTCCTTGCCCAGTATCTTTCACATTGCCGACCGCATGATTTTTCTGGACGCCGAAACCCGCGGCATCCTGGCGGAAGGCCCTCCCGATAAATTGGCCGGGGAAACCGCCCACCCGCAGGTCAGCGAATTTCTTCGGCCACGGCTTCAGGCCAAACCACGATCGAGCGGCGCGAAAGGCGGCTGCCAAATTATCATCTCTCCATGAAAATCCGATTTAACCCCTTGTTGCTCGGCCTTTTTTTTATTGGTGGAGCAGCCATTGCCATCGCAGTGCTGCTCGGCCTGGGTTCATCTCTGTTCCATCCGGCCGGACACTTTGTTTTTTTTCTCCCTAATTCGGCGGGAGGATTGGACCAAGGCAGTGGCGTCCGATTGGATGGCGTGCAGGTGGGCCAGATCAAGAAGGTTGATATTTATTACAATCCGGAAACACGCAAATCGTTCGTGGGCGTCACCTGCGAAATCAACAGAAATCTTCTCGTGGACCCCCGGGGACATGCGATCAATCTGATGGACCCCGAAAAACTGAGGGACCTGATTTCAAAAGGCCTCGTGGTCCAAATCCAAACTGCGGGACTGGTCGGCACCGAATACGTCGAACTGAGCTTTGGAACTTCGGAAAAGCCGATTGTCCAATCGGGGTTGCCCGCCTCCCCCTTCCCGGTTATTCCAGCCGTTCCGTCAACTATGTCGCAATTGACCGGCAACGTTTCCGGAATTTTGTCCAATCTCCGCCAAATTGATTATCACGGCCTGATGCAACACGTAAATGACCTATTGGTCGCCGCACACGGGCAAATTGCTGAACTCCAAACAAATCGCCTCACCGATCATATTTCGGCTGCGGCGCTCTCCGTGGGAAATTTCGCCAGTTCGTCGGATTTGCGTGCTGCCGTGGCCCAACTGCGCGACTCGGCTTCGACATTCCAAAACGTGATGACAAACCTCAACTCCCAGGTAGGGCCTGCAGGGGCGCACCTGAACGCCGCGCTGGACTCGGCACGGGAGGCCGTCGAAACAATTCAGGATTTTCTGAAATTGCACAATCAGTTGGGCGAACAAACCTACCAACTGATGAATCAATTGAACGAAACCGCCCATTCCATCGAGCAACTTTCCGATTTCCTGCAACAACATCCAAACGCCCTCATCACCGGCCGAACCAGAAAAAATGACACTCCTTAACTTCCTAATTCGTCACCGCACCCCACGCCCGGTGTATGGTGTCCCGGCTTTAGCCGGTTCCGTGCCCGGACGCAGGACTGTATCAATGCTCACCGTGCGTTGCCTCATGATATCATCACTGCTGGTCGCGTTAAGTGGTTGCCTCTCTCTCAAGCCGGCCGGCGGCGACGAACACTACTATCTTCTCACCGGCGATTCATCGCTCCTTGCTTCTGCGCGCGGCGCACGGCCATGTGTTGTGCGAATATTGCCCGTTGAAGTGCCGAACTATCTTCAAACCAGGGACATGGTCGTGCGTACCAGTTCAAACGAAATGATTTTTGCGACCTTCCATCAATGGGCCGAACCTCTCGATGCTGGTGTCCGTCGTGTTTTGACGGAAGACCTGCGCACCGCCCCAGCAATCCGGGAAGTCCTCACCGACGAACCACCTCCCGCCAATACAAATGTTTACGTTATTTCGATTCAGATTTTGGCCTGCGAGGGCAACCAGACAAACAGCCAATCGTCAGTCCTTTTTAAGGCCTGCTGGGAAATTTCAAAATCTGACAGAGCGGTGGCCCGCGGTATTTTCAACGCTCAACCAGCAACATGGCGTCCCGGCGATTACAATGACCTGGCAATTCAGCTAAGCCGAGCCGTCGAAGATCTTGGCAAGCTTTTGAACAAGACAATTTCCAGCCAGGATTAGGCTGCGCCGAACCATCGACTACTATCATGGGACGCTCATCGAGGCCGTGAACCTCTTTTGCGTAGCAGCCCCGAAAGCTTTCGGGGCTCTGACTATTTCGCCGAAAAATTGCGCGAGCTTGCCGAACCGTCACGCCGGTTCATGGAAAATTGCCGCCTCGCACAACCTCACAATCGCTCTCGACCAGCAAAGCCCGATTCCAGGTCGTGCCAAAACTCGATGTCTTCTTCGTCGGATTCCCAGCACAAAAAGACTTCGCGTCCGCCAATGATGGCAGGAAAATCGATCAGCCCGCGGTCCAAATCTTTGATGAAGATTTCCCGGCGCTGAAATTCAACCAGCAATTCCTGGGTATCCGCCAGGGCGCGAATCCAGTCATTGACGGTTTCGCCGCCGAGGTCGGTGGTTTGTGCCGCTAATTGGCCCAATCGCCGCTCGAGCTTCTCCACGTCTTTGCGCAGCCGGTTGAGGCGCTCAAGCCACCGGCGAATTTCCGGCAGTAGCGCGCGCGCCTCTTCCCGCGTGTAATGCTTTTCAAAACGAAGTTCCATTTCGACAACAGAAGCAGCCCCGCCGCCTCACCGGGCGTGCGTTTGAATAGTTTCGCTCCCGGCTCACGACGGCGACCATCGAACCTTCGATGGTCCCGGCGGAAAGTCAAGGCGACGCCGCGTGATTGAAGAGCTAAAAAGCGCGGCAACTTACGCCTGCCATGTGCGCTTCTTGTGACGGTGCATACGCAGCTTCTTGCGGCGTTTATGACGATTGATCTTTGCCTTACGGCGTTTCTTGAGTGAACCCATTTCGACGTACGATATACAATTCTCCCTCCAAACCGCAACTCGAAATTTACAAAACTGAAATCAGCCTCATAAGTTCCGATTTCGCAGTCGGTTGACTTCTTCAACGACCGCCCCGGCCGTTTCCTGGTTGAGGCCGTCAAAATAGCCGCGCAATTTCCCCCGGGAATCGACGATCGCAATCCGTTCGGTGTGGGCAAAGTCACCCGGCATGGAACCCAACGGGTCATCCGCGTCATGCGGCAAAAAGCTGTTTCCAATTAAATTGTAGAGCACAGACTTGTTGCCGGTCAGAAAGAACCAGCGATTTGTGTCCGCTCCAAAACCGGCGCCGTATTTCTTGAGAACCGAAGCCGTGTCATCGCGTGGATCAACCGTCAGCGAAACCAGCTTCACGTCCGGGTCGTTCGTCGTCAGATGCTGGATTTGAGCCATCTGGATGTTGACCGCCGGGCAGGTCAACGAACAACTCGTGAACAAAAAATCCACCACCAGGATCTTCCCGCTGAAGTCCCGGCGCGTAACCACTCCACCGGCGCTGTTGGTCAGGGAAAAATCCACCAACTGCCGGGGATGGTCCGGCTGAATCAGCGACGGCGCTGTCTCCGGAAGATTTTCCGCGTTTATTTGCGGCTGTTGCCCGCGATAATTCAATACCACAAGCAGCGTGCAAAACGCCGCGCCTAATATCAGGCACAGGACAACGGCGATAATCGCAAAAATGCGCTCGTCATTCCGTTGCTTGCCTTTTTTCGGACCCGTTTTCTTTGGCATACACTTTATTATAATTCAACGATAAGGGATGAAACAAAATCTTTTCAATGAATCGCCGGCGGTAAAATTCCCAGGACCGCCACGACCACGACGATGCCTGAACCCAGAACCAGTTCAAATTGGACGTTCCTTTCCAATTGGCCTGCCGTTGCCGCCGCCTTATCCGGATCAATCCTTTCCACGATCAACCGGGGCTTGAGCCGCAACAGATTGACCGCGGCTATCGCCAGCGCCAACCCGAAGAACACAATCTTTGCCAGGAGCCAGCGTCCATAGGGTTGCTCAATGAGGTTGTGAAATGTGCCGACCAGAAATATGGCGTTCACCGTCCCCGTGATGGCGAGCACCAAAACCGTCGCCAGACTGATGGCTGAAAAACGCCTGACCAGCCCCGAAATAAACACCCAGTCTTGCGGTTCGCCAATCCGGCGCCCGCTTCGCAGAAGAAGCAAAAGAGGGAGAAGGCCCGCCGGCCAAATGCCCGCGGCCAGCAAATGCACGACGTCAGCAAGCAGGTGCCACTTTGGACCTTCCTGGCCGTGGCCAATCCACGCCAGGCTTCCGAGCAGGCAACCGGCGGCCACGATTTGAACCCATGCCGCAAACCTTCGCACCTCCGGCTCGGATTTTTGAAAGCAGGACAGGACAGTCGCGGCCACCACGAAGATGAGCCTGATTTTTGATACTGCCCCGAACTGCGTCTGCCCCCAAACGATCTTCAAAATGCCCATGTCGAACGGTTGGCCGCTCATTGCCACGGCCGCCAACACGAACCACGCAATTCCCGAAGCCAAAATGACAGGCGGCAAAACCCAACTGATAATGCCCAGGCGGCTTTTCCAATATTCGGCGATTTTACGATTTCCGCTCGCCATCCCCGACACCGTAAACCGGTCGAACGCAAACACGCCAAAAAAAAGCAGGCATGCGCCAATGTGAACGGCTCTTGCTAAAATCAGCCACGCAGTCATGCGCGCCTCGCTTGATGCTTCATAATTCTTATATGCCGCCGGCTTTATTGGCGCGCGGCTTGCGTCACTGCGTCGGCCAGATCGGCCGGCGTCCATTCGTTTCCGTCAAATTCACGATAGATTCGCCCGTGCGGATCCAGCACGACCGTCCGCAGATTGTGCGAGATCGTTGACCCATCGCGAAAAACCATCAAATCCAGCGTCGTCGCCAGCATGGTCAGGGTGTTGGTCGGCGCGGAGGCAAAGAGCCAATGACTCGAATTCCCGTGCCGATAAAATCCCCCGTAAGACGCAAGCACTTCCGGAGTATCGATGCCGGGATCGAAGGAAATGGAAAGCAATTCCCAGTTCGCCGGCGCATCGCTCCTGGACGAAATTAATTTTCGCGCCTCGGCAAAATTTCGATTCATCAACGGACAATAATTAGGCAATGGACAGCGCGTATAAAAAAACGTAAACGCGAGCGCCTTACCGCGAAAATCCGAGAAGTGAATTTCCCGGCCGTCTTCAGAAGTCAAAACTCCGTCCGGCAACAAATCTCCCGCGCCAAGGTCAGTCGCCGCGTCATGCGGCGCATTCGTTTGCGTTACGTTATTGGCATGTCCCGCGCGACGAACGCCTTCAATCCAATCCGTGTTATTGGAAACGACGAGCGTGAACTTAATTTTATCTCCTGCCGAAACGCCATTGAGTTCGTTCGTATTTTGAACCGGATAATCCATCGTCATGGCATCCATGTAATCTGGAATCTTCTCCGTATTGATTGTCGCCGTGTGCCGGTCATCCGTAATTTTTTCCACGACCCCGCTCGCGGAGTAAGACGTGGCCGCCGAACTGTTTCCATTGGTGTTCATACCGCCCGCAGCCATGCCCGGCATGTTTCCCATGTCATCAGCGCGAACCAGCAAGGCAGTGCCGGCCAAAATGGCCGGCCAAGTGTTTATCAGTAATTTCTTTTTCATTCGTATCTTTCTTTCAATTGCCCCGAAGCCGCCCGGGGCAGGCTTCATTTTCTTTTTATTGTGAATTTAAAACGTCCCTGGGGCCGGTGCGTATCCACCGAGACCACGTGCCAAATCACGGTATAAGTACCGTCGGGCAGCGAAGGCAGGGAGACGATGAGCAACGACTTGTCTTTGCCATCCTGACGCATGTTCTTTTTATCCACTTCCCTGCCCTTGTCGTCCTGCACCGCCACATCGCTGAATACCGGCTCGAGGCTCTGAGTATACCAAAGTTTTATTTGGGCCGGCGAGTTCGTCACCGTGCTTCCGACCTTTGGCTCCGCATGGTCCAAAAAGGCGTGCGCCCACGCGTGTGATTGTGCAGCAAAAAGCAGCAATACTGCCAGGCTCAAACGAACCAAAACTGTCTGAATGATTGGTGTGAAAGTTTTCATTTTCTATTCTCCTCTCTTTAGTGGCCGCCAATGATGGGACGTCCGAAAACCTTGGGCCAGATATCGTCGATGAACAGTTCGAATTGAATAATGAATCCGACATCGTGCCCGGATGCGCTGTTTACGGGGATCAACGCTTCCGCGCCAATTTGGAAATGGGGATTCTCATAAAGGATTCCCGGATTCACCGTACCGGTGGTTTCTCCACCCCCGCGATTTACCGGCGAGGTCATTGTGAATTCCACCAGCGGAACCATCGTCTTGAAGGGCGCCGGCAATCCAACGTCTTTGACCTGTTCCTGCAAATAAAGCAGGCTGTATTCGACCGCAAAGCCCCATTGAAGATTGTTCGGCTCCGCGCTCGTCGGCAGGTCATAACCCAACGTGCCCGTGACCGCAAACGGCTTCGCATAATTCAATGAATCCGGCAAATCGCCGAAAGCCTTGCCGTAGTAAATCGTGGGCGTGAAAACGTTGGCCGAATCCGCGCCGACCCTGGAACTGCCGCTCCCGCCGATTTGCCACTCCGCGCCCGCCGAAAAAATGGCCTGATGCTCGGCATTTTCCCAAAGCTGATATTTCGCGCCGGCCACGAAGTCATCAAGCCCTGACGTCCCCGGCCCGCCGTCGGGCTTCTGAAATAAATAATCCCCGGCAAAACTCAGCGCGAATTTGGGAAAAATTTCCTTATCAAATTCGAAACCGATATCTGTCGTCGCCACTCCCCCGCTTTTGAACCACGAAACCGTCGGAAATGGAAATTCATCCACCGCGAACGGATCATCCGTGGTAAGTGTCGGCGGGAAAAAATAATCGCCCACGAGCCCATGCGCCGACGCGCAATCCGGAACCATGTCAATGGCCGTAAGAACCACGCCGGAGGCAGCCAGCCAACTGCATCCATATTTTAGAACGGAAAAACTCTTTCTTCTCATTTTTCAAATCAAGGTACGAGACGCCGCCCGGCGGAATCTCAAAGGTTAAACTATCGGAACAATAGGGCGGACCGGCCCAGGCCGTCCCGCCAACGGATTTGAATTAAACGAAGAAACCGCGCGGAGGTGGCGTGGGCGGCCTTTGAAGCATTGATTCGGCAAAGCTGTTTAGCGAAGGTATCTCAACCCGCGACGGAGCAATCAGGACCAGGCCTCCCTCAACGGGCAGAAAATCCAGCTTTTGCAGTTCAAAAGTGACTTGGGTTTTTTGCTCTGATTTTTTGGCGGCAGCGATGGCCTTGCACAAGGGACAGGGATGCTCTCCGTCAAATGTCCTTGCCACGGCGACATGAAACGAACAGGACCCAAGGTTGTTGGCCAGCATGCTCGTCCAGGCGACCGTTTGCAGCAACGCCCAGTGCGCGCTGAGGACGCAGACCAGCGAAAAGACGACCAAAACTTTGCTCAGTTTTGAGAGCACGATTCGAACTTAGTGAAAACTTTCACAAAGTCAACGCGTTTTGGTGACTGTGAATTTTAACGAATTTTGCTGCCTTTTTATCTGACTCTTAACCTCAAGGCACACGCCTGCTTACCCTCCAGCATCGCTTTGCGCTTTCTATTCACAAATCCACACCAGCGTCCCTACCGGCAATATATCAAACAGCGGCACCAAATCCTGGTCAGCCAGATGAACGCACCCGCAAGAATCGGGTCTTCCAATGCTTGTCTGGTCCGCCGTACCGTGAATGTAGACGTATCTCGCGTAAGTATCCACGTTGCCTCCCCGGTTAAACCCCGGTTCCAGTCCATCCAGCCACATGATTCGCGTCGTGATTTTTGCGCTCGCAAATTCAGGCTGAGAAACGTGACCGATGGCTTTCCTGGCCTTGAACACCGTCCCCTCAGCCGCGCCCGCGCCGATCTTCTCCGCAATTCGATGCAACCGCATCGGAGTGCAATTCGATCCTTCCGTCTGACCTATGCCGAATCGCGAAGTCGAACACGAGTATTTCTTAACAAACTTGTAATCGTCCGCCGTCACGGGCGGCGCATCAATGGCCACACGCCCCTCCGTGGAACCATTCTCATATAGGGAAACGGTTTGATCCCCGATGCTAACAATCAGAAGGAAACGAGCCGGCTTCACCTCATGTTTGTCGCATGAGCCGATAAAATCCGAAAATGCAGTCTCTGTCTTTGTCATGATAAAGCTAAAATTAAGTGGACAATTCAATACATCAAACGACCGCTCTTTCCTTCACTTTGGCGGCATTGGTTTTTTGACCCGTTCGTTTCTCCGTCCAGGTCAGCAGCAATAACCCCGCCGTGATCACCCCGGTCGCAATGACACAAAATGGCGCAATCGCCCTGTCCATCGGAATGGAACCGTGCGCCGGCAGTTCCATTTGCGCGGAAAATATCTCTCCCATGCCGGGAACTGACGTGCGGGCAATCACCCGACCCTGCCCGGTCACGGCCTGGGAAATGCCCGAACTCGCCACCCGAAAAATCGGCAGACCATATTCCGCGGCGCGTACCGGCGCGACTCGCGCGTGCAGTTCGTGTTGATGCTTGCCCCAATCCTCCACATCCATCGACGGCACAATCAGCATCTGCGCGCCCTGCCTCACCAACACATCGGTCACGCGCGTGTAGCTCAAGTCATAGCAAATGCAAAACCCGATTTTTCCCCATGGCGAATTCCAAACTGCTTGCCCCGTCGCCGGTAAACCGTCTTTGAACAGCTGAATCGGCACGCATTTGGCCTGTTTGAAAACGGTTTCCCCGTTTGTGCCAACGACAAACACCGTGTCATAATAAACATCATTGGTTACGAAATCCTTTCCGCCGACGACCAGAAAACGCGAATGCTGTTGGCACCAATCTTTCAGTATGGCCGGAACCCCGCCATCCAGCGTATATTCGCTCAATACGAAAATCGGCGCGTTGGTGTTCTTTGCCAGTGCTTGATTCAAAATCCTGGGAATGAGTCGCGCCGGCGGAAACTCCATTTGAACACCCGCAATCTTAACGGAATTGCCGCTCTTCGGGGGCGTCATCTGCGGAAAATAACTCAAAAGAAGCGCCAATGCCAGCACGCCGAGACAAATCGCGCCCACCCACGCCTTGCCGACGAAATTTCGGAAACAAAGCACCGATGCCACCAAAAAAACCACGAACCCCAATCCATACATCCCCAGTTCATTGAACGGTGCGATTGAAAAGTTGGAAAAGACGTAGCCGATATTCAGCCACGAAAACCTTAAAAAATACAATTCGCTCCGGAAATATTCAGTGCCTGTCCAAATTACCGGAACCAGCCACACAGTGGTGGCCTTTCCCCAGCGCCGGGTGCATCCGCAGGAAATAGCCGTGAACAATCCAATCCAAAACCCAAACACCAGCCACAGAACCACCGCCGCCGCTTTAAAAATATTGAAAAAGAAAAACGCCTGCCCCGCTCCGCATCCAAAACCAACGGCCAGTCCAAAATAAAATGCCCGTCGAACACTTGGTTGATCAGCCAATAATATGAGAAAAAAAGCATAGCCGAATATCAACAGCGTCGTTGCGGCCGCCCAATGGGAAATATAAGCGAGATTGAAACAAACCACAGCCAGCACCAGATTCGCGACGGACCCCTTCCATCCCAAAGAATTGGGCGGCGCTTTGGCGGTGGTCATGCTCAAGCTTCGATGGATTATTTGCCTCTCCTCGACAATATTTCGTCGCGATATTCCTTCCACCTTTGAATGCCGTCGGCCGGGCGGTCCAGGTCAAAGAATCCACCGGTTCCGGAGTCCACGGCGCGCAGTTTCAGGTGGCGCAAAATATCAGCAATGCACGCAGCCGATTCTTCAGAACCGCGCACGTGGAACGCAAAACTCTTCACGATTTCTTCGTCGCCGAGGCTGATTTCAATATCCAGGCCGGGGCCTTCGATTTTGCCCCAGGATTTGTCCGGAAATACCGCCGTGGGAATGACCTCCCGAATTTTGGCTATGACCTCATGCCGGCTGCCAATCGGTTTCCCGACAAAGTCGTCCGGAACATCGTCAACAGTTTTTGCATCTGCCGGAAAATTTGAAACAAATATGTCCCAACTCATATTTATTTTATATTTGTGATTTTAGAATTAGTAACGCTTGACGATTCCAGGGTCAAGATTTGTTGGGCTCCCTTTTCCAAACTTTTTGCGTCGTCGGACTGCGCTACTTCAATTTCTTAACCAATACCTTTGAATTTCTTCCGCTCTGGTCATACTTCTCACGTCTCGTCGGCGGCAAATCATCGGGCGTGCCCTCGGCAAATCCGCCCTTCGACTGAAAATACGTAAACGCCTGCGTGGACAGCGTGATGAGTTCGTTCAAACCCATTTCGCGCGCCTTGGTCTCCACAAACGCGATCAGCTTCCGCCCGATTCCACGGTTTTCGTGGAGTGAACTCACGTACAGGCACGCCAGTTCACCTTTTTTCTGCTCCGTATAAACGTGCAACGCCACGCACGCGACCGGATTTTTATCGATCTCGAAAATAAAATAATCGCCCAGACTCTTTTCAATCATCGCCCGCGTGCGTTTGACCAATTCGTCAGATTCCACCGCTTTCCTGGTTAACGATTGTATCGCGCGAATGTCCTTTTTAATGGCCCGCCGAATTTGTTGATAGTCGTTCGCGTAAACGAGTGTGCCAATTCCTTCGTTCGAAAACACCTCAGCCAGCAGTCCTTCATCCACTCTGCCGTTGATGACATGCACGCGCGGGATTCCTCCCTTGCAGGCAGAGACGGCATTGACCGCCTTGGATATCTGCTCGGGCGCAATCTCGTTTTTTTGCAGCGCCAGGATCGATTCAAGGTCGGCAACGGGAATTTGCCGGATGACCCGCCCCTGCACCATGATGCCGTCCTGCGCGGTGATAAAAATTAGTTTCACCGCCTTGAGCGCTTCCGCCACAGCCACGGCCACGCCGTCAGAATTCACGCGGTAGGTCCGGCCATCCCCGTCAAATCCCAGCGGCGGTATGACGGGCACCACACCCTGGGTTAACAAACTTTGAAGCAACTCGGTGTCCACTCGTTCTACTTTGCCGGTGAATTGCTGGTCCACCCCCTGGATGATTCCCGTCGGATGGGCAATCACCACGTTGGTGCTGGCGCCGCGAAGATCGCTGGTCGAAAGGCCTTCAAGAATTTCGTGCGTGAGCCGGTTGGCCGCGGTCAATGCGATTTTAAACGTCGGGTCATCCGTCACACCCGTGCCATCCAGGTTGGACGGCGTAATTTTTTGCGCCTCCGCCATTTCACGGATTTGCGCCGACGCCCCGTGAACCAGGACCACGCGAATGTTCAAGGATCGCAGTACCGCGACGTCCAAAAGCAGCGTCGCGAAGTTTTCGTCCGTCACGATCGCGCCGTCAATCGCCAGAATAAAAGTCTTCTCCCGGAATTGGGGTATGTATTGCAGGATGCCCCGCAGATCAGTCAATTTCACTTTGCTCGTATTGTTCGGCCTAAATTAGTATAAGGTTTTGGCCACGCTTCAAATAAAATTTGCAGGGTGACAGCAACAATTTTCATTTTGAGAAACGAGCACGATGGCGTGTCCGGAACCGAAAAAGTCTTCGCTAAGGCGCTTGCGTCGTGGAGTGCGGTGGCAAGCGAAGCGGCGACACCGCTTTCGAAGGCGTACACTTTCCGAAGTGGAATCTGCCCAGCCGAACCGCTGCCTTATTCGGCCCGTTGGTTTTTTGGCACCCATACTCATTCATAGCACTGCAATTATCGCCTTGTTTCACATCTGATTTCAATGTAACAACCCATTGTGCCGATTCATCTTCCACCGATTACCAGGCGAAAATTTCTCACGCGAACCCTCACCGCCGTGGCCGGCCTGGCGCTCGCCCCGCGCCTTTCCGCCGCGGACAAGGAAATCGACGCCGATTTCTGGGCGTTGCTCTCAGACACCCACATCGCGGCAAACCGGGCCCGCATCGCCCACGGCTGCAATATGACCGATCATCTTGAGGTTGTGACCCGGGACTTGATCGCCCAGCCCAGCCTTCCCGCCGGCGTTTTTATCACCGGCGATTGCGCTTACGACGACGGCGAAACCGATGATTATGGCACGTTCTCCAGCTTATTGACGCCCTTGCGGGCAGCGGGAATGCCCGTGCACCTGACCCTGGGCAATCATGATAATCGCGAACGTTTCTGGGATGCCCTGACCGCGGAGCGAACTGCCAAACGGCCGCTGGCGGACCGGCAGGCCGTATTTCTCGCCTCCCCGCGCGCGAACTGGTTCATGCTCGATTCCCTGGAACGGACCCGTTACACGCCCGGACTGGTCGGCCCCGAACAATTGGACTGGCTGGCAAAAGCATTGGACGCCAACGATACGAAGCCCGCGCTGGTCATGGTCCATCATGATCCCGGTCTTCTCGGTAAAATCGGCGGGTTACGGGATACGGAGGCGTTGTTTAAATTGATTCGCCCCCGGAAACAGGTCAAGGCCGTCATCTATGGCCATACCCATGACTGGCACCTGCGACAGGATAAAACCGGCATTCATCTCATTAACCTGCCCCCGACAGCTTATATATTTGAAGAAGGCAAACCGAGCGGTTGGGTGCGGGCCACGGTGGGAGACGATCACATGCGCATCGAATTGCGTTGCGTGGACCCAAAGCATCCGCAAAACGGCGAAACGAAAACCCTCAAATGGAGGGCGTAGTCTTCGATCGCCGGCTTTCCAGTCCTGGCGTCTGCGTGTAGCGTCAAGCACCGGCCTGCACGGCTATTTGGACCAATTACCGACGAAATTGAATAATATCGGAAATGCAATGTTTGATGCTTACATTTTCCAAAAATTTAATAATCTGGAGGACGAGATCATGGTACAACAGGCAGAACAGCAACAACAATATCGTATCTGAGACATCATATTAAATGAGTTCCCCAGCCCCTTTAATCCCGTATATCAATGTTAAACTTTCGCTGCTCGGCTTCCCGCCCGTGGAAATGGCGGATACTACCGGCCTGAACGACATCTTTTCGACCATGGTCGCGCAGTATCGCGAGAAAGAGCGTTTGCTCGCGAACCACCTCTGCCCGGTGGACCAGCGCATCCAAACCTTTCTCTTTGATTATTTGCAGGACGCCCCCGTCGCCAAACTGCCGCTGCGCACATTGACGTTGGACCGCCCCGGCATGGCCCGGGCCTTGTCGCTCCCCGCGGACCGCGACCATTTCAGCTCGGAGATCATCAATTCCTACCGCGCCGCCAACGGCGTGCTGCATAACCCCAAGAGCGACCGCCGCACCACCCAGGGCATCTTTCACGTCGCTGAGGGCGGGTTGCCGATTCCCGATGACAAATCCGCCGTTCCAAAAAATGTCTTCGCGAAAATGCTTGCCCTGGCATTCGACCCGCCGCGCGACGTCATGCGTCTTCCCTTTACCGCTACGCAAAAACAGCAGGCCGAGTGTTTCGTTTCGCTGCTAATCCGGCCTATCGTTTGCCCGGAAGTTCCGGGGTTCACCCAGGAAAAAACGATGGAAGTCCGTTTCTTTGCCCCCGGCAATCTCGTCAGCAACCTGGATTTCATCGAAAACATCTTCGGTAACGGCGGCGATCCCCTGCTCCCGGAAAACGACGCCGCGCTGGATACCGAACATTGGACCGGCCATACCGGCTGCGTCGTCCTGGCGCCGCATTTGATTTACGTGACGAAAAAAGCCGCCGGCCTGCCTCATTGGGACCAGGCCAGCGAACGCCAGCGCCGCGACGGAATGTGCTGGCGCGAAGAAAACGAGCTCTACAACAACGGCGGCGCTTTTAAACTCACCTGCCGGGACGAATCCGGCGTCGTCGTCACCATCATCGCCGACAATTATTACGGTTATTGCAAAAAGGAAGTGAAGACTCAAATCAGCTACGCCGCCAACCTTCTCGGCAATTGCGAGGAAGAACACGCGGGCGGCGCGCTGGTATTTCGCAGCTACGATCTCGGCGAGGAATTCAGCGGCGATGCCCATGTCATGCGCATGGGCCATTCCTTCACCGAAATGACCTCCCTCTACGGCGATTTGATGGACATCAAGCCGGAGGGCTACGCGGTTGATAAAAAGTATTCGGACATCATCTATGTTCCGGAAACCTCCCAATTCGATTTGCACAAACAAAAGGTTTTATGGGAGGGCGGCGAAATCAAATTGCAGCCCGATAAAACCTACGTCCGCCCGTCCGGCTACAAAGTGCGAATGGAAAAACCCCCGGGCGCCAATCGCCTGTGGCGTTTGGTTGGCTTCGTGCCGGAAGGCACGCTTTGCCATAAGCCGTGCACGGTATCCGGCGGCGGAAAATCCGAGATTTCAAAACCCATCACCGACGCGATTTTAACCGGCCCGGTGTTTGTGGCGGATTTCAAGGCGGATTTCGACCGCGTGGCCACGCTCATCGACTGGAATTACAAGGACCGCTTTGTCCACCGGCAACAAAATGAATCACGTCCGATCCTGGCCCCGGAACGCTCCCTGGGCTCCGTCATCAAATTGCTCACGCAGGATACGCGTGAATACACGCCCGACTACAATGCCTGGCTCGAAGCCATCCCCCAATACCTCAAGGAACTCGTTTTTGTGGTGAAACGCTATTACAAGCCCGAGTGGGGCGCCAAATGGCGTGAACATTTCAGCGTAGATATCATCAACGGCATCCCGGGCAACGAACTCAAAATCGACAACCGCAAAATCGTCACGACCTATCTCCGCGTGGGCTTTGATTCAGACGGATTGTGGCGCACGTTCGGATTGCGGAAGGATTTTCATCCCTCCATCAAAATCCAAATGGAGGACGATATCACGGCGTCCACGCTGATGCCCGTGTCGCCGGAATCGTCAATCAAGTTCGTCAAAAACTGCGAGTCCAAATTGTTTCAGCGCCCCGATGACGCCATCCACCGCGGCTACGATAAACAGACTGAATCCGATTTTTCGCACCGCGACAATTTCTTTTCGAACTACGAGCCGCTGCCGCAGAAGTTCGCTAAAGAACTCATCGAGGACGCCATCAGCTTTTACGAATTTACCGAGCCGATGCAGCGCCTCATCCGGGAAGCGGCAAAGAATCCATCACCGGAGTATTTCATCTCCACGGCGCACCCGCGCCTGGTCGGCGGAAAGCCGACCAAAAATCCCCGTTACCTTCAAAAACGGCCGGACCTGGTCAATCCGCGTGAGAGTTACCTCGCGGAGATTTCCGCGCGGTTGCGCCGCCGGACCCCGCTGGGCCAGCCCGTGCGGAATCAGGTGGACGTCATCTTGCCGGGCCGCCGCAATAATCCGCCTGATCAGGGCATCCGTTCGCTGGCCTGTTATAACCCGATTCATTACATGGAATTGCCGGAGCTGTTCATGGAATATATTTGCAGCATGACCGGCAAATCGCCCTCCACGACCGGGGCCGGCTCGGAAGGCGCATTGACCAAAGGACCGTTCAATGCCCTCCCGCCCATCCTGGATTTGAACAGCGCCCTGGTTTCCTCACTGCTTTGCGGACACAGCGGATTTGTCACAGCGGCCGGCTACGTCGGACCCAAGTGCCGCGTGGACCATGACGTTAGCTTGATCGTGCCGGAAGTGTTTTGCCGCATGGAACCCGAGGAACGTGAGCCCAAGTTTCTCATCGCCAATCATTACCTCGAAAAACTCGAGGACTTCGATTACAACGGCAAAAAAGTGCTGCTCTCCCGGCTGGGCTGGCGCATTAACGTCCGGTTTGTTCACTCTT
Source organism: Verrucomicrobiia bacterium (assembly GCA_036489615.1). Taxonomy (GTDB): domain Bacteria; phylum Verrucomicrobiota; class Verrucomicrobiia; order Limisphaerales; family UBA11358; genus UBA11358. Next base: position 21,357 of record DASXFM010000231.1, read on the forward strand.
TTTTCGGCCGTGTCTTTAATCATCCGCATACGGTGTTCACGCAGGAAATGTTGCAGCCCGAATTGCAGGACGCCGCCATTTTCGCCGACGGCATCGCCAACATTGTCGAAACCCAAAAGCGTGTCGCGAAAATGTATTTTGACGATGGCAGCGTTCAAAACGCCTGCCCGCCGTTGAAAGCGTTGTTGCACATCATGCTTCACGATCAATGGGAAGGGAAAACACTTGAAAGCCCCGACTTCCGAAAACTGTTCACGCGCGAAAACCTTTTGGCCTCCGACTGGTATGCGGCCCGCCTGGCGGCCAAACAGAAAGTTGACCGCAACCTTTGGACGCGGCACGTGGACTATTTAGACAAATTTCTCAAACGCGCCAGCCATGCCGAGGAAGCCACCCGCCTCAATATCGCCGATCGGCTCAAACACGCGCGCCAGACCCTCGATGACGTCTCCTCGCCCGCATATCTGCAAAAATTGCGCGGCATGACCGGCGTTGAGCCAATCGAGCCGTATTTGTAACGTGCCAATCAGAATGCTATCCAGTCGCCGCTCAAGCCCGTAGGGCTGGCGTCTTTGTAGACAACGGACAGAATAGATTCTCCAGCTCCGTCAGGTGCGGCGTA
>DASXFM010000235.1:0-16808 GCA_036489615.1 Verrucomicrobiia bacterium
GGAACAGCAAACCTACCTCGACGGCTTGCGGGAATGGGAATTGGCGGCGAATGTAAAATTCGTTCCCCATACGAACCAGGCGAACTGGATTCTTTTCAGTTACAACACCAATTTCCAGGATTACGTGGCCGGCGGGAGTTACAGCCTGCAAATGGTTACGGTGGCAAGCCTGAGCCGGGCGCAGGTTTGCCATGAAATGGGGCATTCCTTCGGCTTCACGCACGAAAACATCCGTCCGGACGCGACGAATTATATCCTGGTTCTAACCAACAATATTTCGAATGAATCGACGAACATTTATTGGTTCACAATTGATCCGACGAGCGTGACCAACGGGCATTATGATTACGAATCCGTGATGCACCTGGGCTGGGATTTTGATTCGACCAATCCGGGCGTGCTGGCGACGCAGCAACCCAAGCCGCCCAATTTCCCGCGATACCAATATCGCATGGGCAATTATTGTCTCAGTCCCGGCGACCGCGCGGCGCTGGCCTATTTGTATGGTCCGCCTGCGGTTCCATTGACCAATGTCGTGACAACGACCGCTGACGTCGGCCTGGGAAGTCTGCGTGCCGCGCTCTATTATGTCACCGACCATCCGGGGTCACTGGTCAAATTTAATATTCCCGTGAGCGATCCCGGTTACAGCAACAGCGTTTATAATATTCATCTGACGGGGATGTTGCCGCCGCTCGTGTCCAACGGCATGGTGATTGACGGCTCGACACAACCGGGTTTCACGGGCAAACCACTCATCATTGTGGACGGCTCGCAGATTATTCCGGAAACATACACGTCGGACACGGCGTTGTTGGTTTATTCGTCGAGCAACCAGGTGAAGGACATTTCATTTTCCGGCTTTGTTTGGAACGGCCTCACTTTCACCTACGCCGACGCGACCAACAACTCGGTCTCAGGTTGCTGGATCGGAGTGGACAGCACCGGGACGAATCCTGCGCCCAATGCCTACCAGGGAATCCTCGTCACGAGCAGTTCTGGCCATAATACATTCGCGCAAAACCTGATCTCCGGCAATTCACAGTATGGCATTTACATTGGCGGGACGAACACGGGCGGCAATTTAATCGAGTACAATCATATCGGCACGGATGCGACGGGAAGCAATGTCGTCCCCAACCAATTGAGCGGGATTCTCATCGGCGACGGATCGAGCGGCAACACCGTTAGCGACAACGTCCTTTCCGGCAATTCGCAGTATGGCATTTACATTGCCGGCACAAATACAGAAGAAAATGTGGTTCAGGGCAATGACATCGGCACTGATCCCAGTGGCAGCTTTGCGATGCCAAACGGGTTAAGTGGTGTTTTCCTGGGAGGGACGACGACGAGCAATATTATTGGCGGAGCAAATGCGGCCGCCCGTAATATTCTCTCCGGCAACGACCAATATGGGGTTTGGATATCGGATACGAATACGACCGGTAACCTGGTGGAAGGCAATTATATCGGAACAGATGTGACAGGAACCAATGCCATTCCGAATCAGTTCAGCGGGATTATTTTGGGCGGTTGGTCGAGCGGAAATACCATCTTCGGTAATCTTCTCTCCGGCAACGAAGGCTATGGTGTTCTCATGACCAATACGATCGACAATCTCATCTGGGGAAATGGTATTGGTCTGAGTGGAAGTGAAGCTCTCGGAAATACTTTGAGCGGTATTGGTATTTTCAGCGGCGCCCAGGGCAATGTCATCGGCCCGATTAATATTATTTCCGGAAATGCGCAATATGGAATCGAAATTGGCGGTCCGAACACGGCGAATAACGTTGTATCCGGAAATTATATCGGGACGGACGCCACGGGCACGAATTCGCCCGGTGTTCAGCCAATCGGAGTCGGGATTGTCGGTGGTGCAGCTGGAAATATCATTGGTGGGCTGGCCGTGGCCGCGCGCAATGTCATATCAGGAAACACGACCTACGGCGTTTATGTTTCTGATTCCGGCACCAGCGGCAATACCGTTGAGGGTAATCTTATCGGCACCGATGTGTCAGGCACCCGTGCTCTTCCCAACGGCGGTTGGGGTATTGGCATCTGGAGCGGTGCCAGTTTCAACTATATTGGCGGCGTGATGACTGGGGCGCGCAACGTGATTTCCGGCAGTACGGGCGCCGGTTACGGGATTGCCATCGGCACCGCAAACAGCAACGTGGTGGAGGGAAATTTCATTGGAACAGATATCAGCGGCAAGTTGCCGGTCCCGAACAACTTTGCGGGCGTGGCCGTGGAAAGCGGGTCCGTGGGTAATCTCATCGGCGGAACGGCTGCCGGTGCCGGCAATGTGATCGACTACAATTATATTGGCGTGGCTGTGTATCAATCCAACACGACGAATAATGCCATTCGCGGCAATTCGATTTTCGACAGCGGTTGGCTGGCGATTGACCTGGATGGTTTCCCTGGAAACCATGTTGGATTCGAAGCGGGCCCCGACGATTGGCAAAATTATCCGGTCATCACCAACGCTTTTGGTTACGGGGGGAGCACGATTGTTCGCGGGAATTTTAATAGTTTGCCCAATCAATCCTATTACCTTGATTTTTACGCGAGTCCGTCTGAAACGTATTACAGTCAGGGACAAGATTACATTGGAACCGTCAGTGTAACAACGAGCGGAGCGGGGAACGCCCTTTTCGCCTGCACGAACACTTCAGCCAATGACTCCGGCCAATACATCACCGCGATAGCGACAGCGTACACGGGCGACAGCAGCGAATTCAGCGCCGAGGTGCTGGCGACAAATGAGCCCGCGCCGTCCGCGCAATTCGGCGCGCCGTTTCGCTGGGTGGCGAGCGGGTTTGTATTCAACCTGACCTTTGCGACCAACTTTAGTTATCACATTCAGGCGACCACCAACCTCGCGGCAAATCCGGTGCCCTGGGTGAATCTCACAAATTTCACCGCAACGAATATTTCAATGACGTTTACCGACCGTGCGGCCACTTCCTATCGCGCCCGATTCTACCGCGTTATCTCACCGTAATGGAGTAGGGCGGGCCTCTGGCCTGCCGGTTGCGGCGGCTTCCAGCCGCGTATTCGGTTAGGTTTCGATTTGTCTTTCCCATTCCCGACTTGCTTTCCAGACATCCCACGGCACACTGCCCACTTTTCAACGGGGGAAAAATATTTCAATTAAATGCCGGTGAAACGTTTACTAAAAGAACCATCCCTGACTTTGGCCGCCATGAGCCTCGGTTATGGTGTCGTCCAGCTTGACGTCACTATCGTCAACGTGGCCGTCAACGCCATTGGCAGGTCGTTTCACGGAAATATGGCGGCGCTCCAATGGGTCGTCAGTTCCTACACCATTACCTTTGCCGCATTCATCCTGTCCGCCGGCGCGTTGGGAGATCGAATTGGAGCGAAACGAGTGTTCATGGCCGGGTTTGGCCTGTTTACCCTGGCCTCGGTAGTGTGTGCGGTGGCGCCCACACTTCCCATATTAATCCTTGCGCGAGCTGTCCAGGGCACTGGCGCGGCGATACTGGTGCCCAATTCTCTGGCGTTGCTCAACCACGCTTATGAAGATTCGCGGGAGCGGGCGCGTGCCGTTGCGTTTTGGGCGTCGGGCGCAAGTTTTACGCTCACACTCGGGCCGTTAGTCGGTGGCGTGCTAATCAATTTGTTTGGATGGCGCAGCATTTTTCTCGTGAATCTGCCGCTCGGGCTGTTGGGTCTGTGGCTCACCATCCGTTACGCAAAGGAAACGCCGGGTAATGCCGTCAGGCGAATTGATTTGCCCGGACAAATTACCGCCGTGCTGGCATTGGGCGGGCTCGCCTGGTTTCTGATTTGCGGCGGTGAAGTCGGGTGGACCAATCCCGAGGTGCTTATTGGATTTGCGGTGGCGATCGTTGTTGCCGCTGCGTTTATCGCAATTGAATATTACTCAGACCATCCGATGCTTCCCCTGGCCTTGTTTAAGAACCAGACGTTCCGTTCCAGCACCATCACGGGAGTACTTGTGAATATTGCGTTCTACGGGCTCATCTTTGTCTTCAGCCTCTATTTTCAGCGGGTGCATAGCCTCTCGCCGTTATGGACCGGACTGGCCTTCGTGCCGATGACCGGCGCCTGCTTTGTTGCGAACCTGAACATCGGGCGCATCAGCGGCCGTTTCGGCGACCGCAAATGCGTCGTCATCGGTACGTTCCTCATTCTGCTGGGTTGTTTGGCCATGCTGGGGATCGGCGCGGACACCAATTATGGCTGGTTGCTTCCGGCGTTTATTTTGATGGGCGGAGGATTGGGCACGATGGTGCCGCCGCTCACTCATGCGCTTCTTGGCAGTGTGGATAAGGCGCGCTCGGGAATTGCCTCCGGCGTGCTGACGGCATCACGCCAGACCGGCAGCGTGCTGGGCGTGGCGTTATTTGGCTCGCTCATCGCCGCCGGTCCCATGATGGTCCACGGCACGCGAGTCGCCGTTGCGATTTCAGCGGCAGTGCTTCTGGCGGCCTGTGTCATTGAACTGATTGGAATGGCCACGGAAAAAAACGAGTGAAGAATTAAAAAGGAAAAAGGCGCTGTGCCGGTAATCGTTGTCGAAAGGTAACAATTCGTTACAATTGGAGTGAAAGCTCACATGCTACCATCATCACCAGTGAAAATGATTTCGCGGCAAGGATTTACGCTAATCGAACTATTGGTGGTGGTCGCCATCATCGCCATCCTGGCGGCGGTGCTGTTACCGGTCCTGGGAAAGGCAAAGCAAAGAGGCGACCGGACGTTCTGCCTGAATAACGTAATGCAATGGGGGCGGGCGATGACGATGTACGCGGATGACAATAACCAATTTTATCCCGCGCCGCGCGACACGAATTATGTTGCCACGCCCGATAATAATCCGGTTTGGACCGAAATGTACGCGGATGCCACGGCGGCGCATCCCATCGGACTATCCGACTGGTTCAATGCCTTGCCAGCCTACGTGTCTCAAGTCCCTCTTTGGGAATTTGGCGCGAACAACCTGAGCAACAATGTTTTCTTCGCCAACAATTCCATTTACCGGTGTCCCACAGCCGAGGCCATGGCGCGGAATCCCGCCACGGATCCCGATCCCGCGGTCGGGCCCACGTTCAACTACGGCATGAATCAGCGCATCAACTATCCGGCGGCGCCGGAAGTCCCCTTCAGAATTACGCAGGCCCGGAATCCCTCCGCCTTCGTAGTCTTTTCCGAACAACGGGTCCATGCCGCGGAAACCCCATATTACGGGAACAATCCAACCGACCTCAGCAGCACTTACAACTGTTACAATCGATTTTCCGGAAGGCACAACGCCGGCGGGAACATCGTTTTCGGCGACGGCCACGCGACCTGGTTCAAATATAGCTATGTCTGCGAACCGAGTGGCGGCACGGTCGTTGACCCGGGCGCGCCTGACATTAATTGGACATTTACCGGTGTGCCGGTCCCTCATTGACACGAGCCTGGGCGAACGGTTCATTGCTTCCTGACTTATTTTTGCAACTCTCTGATTCAAGAAAATAGTTGTCCTGAGTGTCGTTGCCCGTTCGTCGTAACTATGAAACGACGAAACGAACAATCAACAAAACGAGAACTATGAAAGGTAAAAATTACACGACTGCATTTACGGTCGATCAATCGCCGGAAGAAGTATTTGACGCCGTCAATAACGTCCGCGGATGGTGGTCGGAGGAAATCCAGGGCCACACGGATAAACTCGGCGCTGAGTTTAAGTTCCACTACGAAGACCTGCATCACAGCACGCATAAAATCACCGAATTTGTGCCGGGCAAAAAGGTCGTCTGGCATGTTCCGAAGGCCCGCATCAACTTCGTCAAAGACAAGGCCGAATGGGACGGCACCGACATCGTCTTTGAGATCGGTCGCAAAGGTCGCAAGACCGAACTGCGATTTACCCATGTTGGGCTCGTTCCAACTATCGAATGCTACGATGGCTGCTCAGGCGGTTGGGGCTTTTATATCAACGAGAGCCTGTTCGACTTGATAACCAAAGGCAAAGGCCAGGCAGAAAAGAAAAAGAAGGGAAAAACGAAAAAATGAATTTCCCATCGATCAGTCAGCAAACAAGAACTTCAAGTCGTCCAGCGTCAGGCTTTGCGCGAAGCGCTCCTCTCCCAGAACGTCAGCGGCCAGCGCAGCCTTCTGTTTTTGCAGGGCGCGAATTTTCTCCTCAATGCTTTCGCGCATCAGCAGGCGGTACGCCATGACCTTGCTCGTCTGCCCAATGCGGTGGGTGCGGTCAATCGCCTGGTTTTCCACCGCCGGATTCCACCACGGATCAAACAGGACCACGTACGACGCCGCGGTCAGGTTCAATCCGAATCCGCCGGCTTTGAGGGAAATTAAAAACACCGTGCCACCCGTTGCCGATTGAAAATCCCGGACCAATTTCCCGCGATTCTCCGTGTCTCCCGCCAGGTAAAAATGCGGCCATTCGCGCCGTGTCACGGTTTCGCGCAACAGATCCAGCATGGTGACGAACTGCGAAAAGACCAGCACCTTGTGGCCTTCCTCCATGAGCGGTTCCAGTAAATCTTCCAGGGCTGCGACTTTGGCGCTTTCGGCCTCCCGCAACTTCCCGTCCACGAGGGCAGGGTGGCAGCAAATCTGGCGCAGCCGCAGTAATGATGTGAGAATGTTGAATCGTTCCGAATTCAATTGCTCATGGGTCTTCAGCTTGAGCAGTATCTGCCGGGCGCGTTTGAGTTCGGCCCGGTAAAGCGTTTTCTGTTCGCCCTCCATTTCACACAGCAAATCCTCCTCAACGCGATCGGGTAAATCTTTGGCGACCTGCGATTTTGCTCGCCGCAACAAAAATGGCCGGACCCGGGCCGCTAGCCTGCGTCGCGCCAACGGATCGTCCTTGGCGTTGAACTGCCGCAGAAAATGGGCGCGATGACTCAGGGCGCCGGGCATGGCGAAGCTGAAAATGCTCCATAAATCCAGCAAACGGTTTTCAATCGGTGTGCCCGTCAGCGCGAGTCGATGTTCCGCTTTCAACGCGCGGGAGGCCTGGGCGGTCTGAGAGTCCGGGTTCTTGATGTATTGCGCCTCATCCAATATTGCGGCGAGCCATTGGTGATTGGTGATGCCGGGCGAAAGCGCACGCAATTGGGAGTAGTTGACCACGATCAAATCAGCATCGCCGCGCGCGGTGGCAAGCTCCTCCGCCGGCTCGCCGCGCCACAGGCGCACCCGCAGACCTGGGCAGAATCGTTCCGCTTCAGCGCGCCAATTGTCCATGACCGATTTGGGGCACACGACCAGCGATGAGAGAATTGCCGATGGTTGGGAGCCCGTCGCGGATTCCCGCAGCCATGCGAGCCACGCAAGCGTTTGCAGGGTTTTGCCGAGGCCCATGTCGTCGGCCAGCACGCCGCCAAAACGGTTTGACGTCAAATACGCCAGGAAATGGAAGCCGTCCACCTGGTAGGGACGCATTTGAGCGGAAATGGACGGCGGTACCGGCGGAGCGACGCGCGTTTTTAATTCGTCCACACGCCGTTGGATCTTTTGCACGCGGTCGGGCGCCAGAAATTTTTTCGCCGCGTCGTCGGCCAATTGCAGGGCGTGGAATCGCTGTGGCTCGGCGGAAAAATCGCGGGCATCCAATCCCAGGCGCGCCAGTTGCTCGTCATCTTCGGGGGTTAGGTTGAATTGCAAGCGGCGCCACCCTTTTTTGCCCAGCCGGACATATCCGCCGCGCGCGTTGAGCAATAGCTTGAGTTCGTCGGGCGTGAGGGCGGTGTCGGTCATGTTGAGCGCGACTTTGAGATCGAACCAGTCAATGCCCGCTTCAGCCACGTCCAGCGATACGCTGCCGCTGACCGGTTCGTCGCGCAGGGTGGCGAGTTCAGAATCCAGAACCACCTCGATTTCCGGAGGCAGCGATTTGAGCCAGGCCACAAAGATTTCGGGAGTCTTTTTCGTCAGCCGCAGTTGCCAGCCGCCATTATAGCCGGCGTATTTCAGATTCTGCAACGCCCCGAGGATTCGGGGGAAATGCCTTTGCGCCGCGCGATCATAAACAGTAATACCGTAGCCGCTTTTTTTCCCGCGCTTTTCTGATGCGGAACTGTTTTTGAAATTGTATCGATCGCTTTCTTCCCAGCCTTGCGGTGTGAACCGTTCCGCTTTCAGACCCGGGGCAGCCGCGGTGGCGGTGATCGTGATGTCTTCGACCATCGAGCCCGAATATGGCCGATCTAATTTGCAGGAAATCGTGACGGTTACGGGTGCGGTCTTGATGCGTTGCGCCAGATGTTCCGGCAAAGGCACCTCGGCGGCGTGGAGAAAACGCAGGCCGTCCGCGGTTTCAAGGGCGGACGCCGGAATACTCTTGAGCGAATCAGTTTCGAGCAAATCGGCTGACGGACCGGCAAACAAACTCCGTTCGGTCAGGTAAAGCGTGGGTCGCCCATGTAATGCGCAAAGGACCCTGGGCGGGGGCGAACCGTCGGACGCGGCAAGCGCCAGTTCATAATTGTCATCGTCATTTTTTGGAGGGCGCAATTCCAGCCGCAACGGTTCCGAAGCGCGAGCCAGCGGTTGGCCATCGGCGGTCACGACGCGGTCTGGCGTGAGCGGCATTCGCAGTAATCGGTTCAGCGCCGGCCGGGCTGCGGCATTGGAATATTTATAAGTCCACCAATTGTCATAGCCCCAGGGCTTGTAAAGTGCGGCCCAAAGCGGCAGGGAATTTGGCGTCAGCGCCAGCGCGCCCTGGTTGAATTGCTCGCCGAGTCTCCGGGCCTGCTCCTGTTTAAGCTCCGCGAATGGCATGTCAGCGCTCGTGCGCCATTGCAGACGCGCTTCCGCCGCGAAAATGGCCATCCGCAAATCCAGGACTTCCGGTTCCGAAATAAAGGGGCGGTCTTGAAATTCAGTGAACCAATGTTTCCACCGATCAACTTCCCTTTGGCGTTCCAATTTTTTTATCGTTCCTTCAATCGGGCTAAAATCAGTGATTGGGTCCATGAATTGAGGATAAGCCCATCGGCGCTGGCGCATTTCCCAGGCGGCATAAAGCCAAAAATGATAGTCATCGGACGGCAGATCGGGCCACGGACTCCACCGCTTATTATAATCATACCCACTCGGGTTTTGGGCAAGTTCTGCCAAGTCCGATTCCGCTATGTTGCGCAGACGCGCCTGGCCAAAAGCGTTTTGAACTCGCTGGACAAATGTAGTCTCTTCCCATCGAAGCTCGCGTCCAAGTTTCTCAAGCAATTTGTCCGCTAACGGCGATCGCGGCGGTTGGGGAATGCCTCGCGCCTTTTGGGCTGAACCGGGACCTTCGATTTTGGCCGTGCCTCCGAGGTCCTGTCGCAACGTCAGAAGCGCCGCAACAATATGTTTGCAATCCTCGCCGATCGGGCAGGAACACTCGGCGAACAACTCGCCCTCGTCGAAATCCAAATGCACCTGGTAATTCTCAGTTCCGCGAACGATTGCGTTGTACGTGCCTTTTTCTATGGGCTCCAATTCAAGGACGGCACCCCGTATGAAATAATTGCGCCCGCGTTTCGACGTTTCGTGAGGAATGCGATTGAGATACCTCTCGATGATCTGAATCATGTCTGCTGGCGGTCGCATTGCCCGAAAAAGATGCGACTGCCGGCGTGGGAGGGCAAGCTGGTATTGTTCGCGGCGATTCACATGTTATTTACCCGTCCCCGCCAATGCTGAACGGCTTGGTGTCCACGCTTTGGCGTGTCCGCCGGCGAAGGCCGGAAATTAATTTTTCATTTTGCATTTTTAATTTTTCCTTTCTTGCCTATATCCTTGCGTCGGCGGGTATTGCGATATGAAAACCACATCGTCTGTAAATCAAAAATCGCCGGACGGCAACGACGCCTCAAGACCATCGCGCCGTTTATTTCTAAAAATGGGCGCCGGAGCGTTGGGCGGATTGGCGCTGGGACAGGGTTCATTGGGAAGCATCGTTGGCGATGCGGCTTCAACCGGACGCAAGCCCAATTTAGTTTTCTTTCTGGGTGAAGGCCTGCGTTGGGATGAATTCAGTTGCATGGGTAATTCCATTCTGCGTACGCCGAACATGGATCGCCTGGCGAGCGAGGGTATCCTGTTCAAGAACGCATTTGTTACCAACGCTCTCTGCCTGCCCTCCCGTGCGAGCATTTTGACGGGCCTCTATTCTCACACCACGGGCGCTATCGATAATCGAGACCGGCCGATTCCGCGGAAGTTTCCGCTGGTTTCCGAACTGTTGAGGGAAGCTGGATACGAAATCGCGTTCTTCGGCAAATCTCACGTCCAGGGTGGTCTTCAGGACCGCTATTGGGACTACTATTTGGGTTTCAACGGCCAGTGCAAAGATTACTACCATCCCATTTTGACCGAAGGCGTTGCCGGCAAATATTCCGAACCAAAAACCTACAACGGGTATGTGGACGATATTGTGACCGATCGGGCGCTCGAGTGGATGGGGCAAAAACGTGACAAGCCGTTCTGCCTGTTTATCTGGTTCTGGGCGCCGCACGCTCCGTTTTACCGCGACCGGAAAGACCAGGATTTATATAACGGCCTGAAGATTTCCGCACCGTCCACATTCAATGACGATCTCAAGGGTTATCCGGGCAAGCCGGCTTTTGCCGATGCCAATGATAAAATCGGCTATAGCATGGTGGGCACGGATGACGCGCGCACCCTGGAGGAATTGGTGAAGGACCACTACGCCGGAGTCGTCAACAACGATGACCACGTCGGCCAGGTCATGAAAGCGCTCGAAAAGGAGGGGCAGTTGGATGACACGGCCATTTTGCTCAGTTCCGACCACGGATTTTTCCTCGGCGAATGGCATCTCTATGACAAACGCTTCATGCATGAGCCGTCCATTCGGGTTCCATTGATGGTCCGCTATCCGCGCCTGATTCAGCCGGGCCTAACCTGCGAGAGGATGGCTTTGAACGTGGACATCGCGCCGACCATGCTCGAACTGGCCGGAGTTCCTGTGCCGGAAGGTCTGCACGGAAAAAGCCTCGTTCCATTTTTCCGGGGCCGCCAGCCCGATAACTGGCGCAAAGACTGGCTTTACGAATACTTTGAGTATCCCGAGGTTGAACGCGTCCGCCCGCATCGCGGCGTCCGGACCGAGCGTTACAAATTGATTCATTACCATAAACTGCCGCAGTATCCCGACCTGGTGGAGGAATTTGAACTCTACGACCTGCAACAAGATCCTGGAGAACTCAACGACCTCTACGGCCAGGACGGTTACGATGCCCTCGTCCAACAACTCCTGGCTCGGATCAGCGAATTAAGAAAAGAAACGGGAGATCACACGACCGACGAAACGACCTGATCGTTCAAACACTGTCGCGCCTAATATCGCAGGTTTCCAAACCTGCAAGCCGCTCCTAGTCCGGCGACTGCGGATTTGTCCGTCTCCGCTTTGCTTAGCTTAGCTGTCACTTCTTTCCACCAACCGAATTGAAATATTTGTCCCTTTTCGCCCTGGGAGGCCATATACCAGTGTAATGATGAACGACGATCTGGTGCTGTTGCGGGCCTATTTCCGTGACCATTCCGAAGATGCGTTTGCCGCGCTGGTCTCACGGCACGTCAACCTGGTTTATTCGGTGGCGCTGCGTCAGGTTCGCCATCCGCATCTGGCTGAAGAAATCACCCAGACAGTATTCATCATCCTGGCGCGCAAGGCCGGGACACTATGCGCCGGAACCATTTTGCCCGGCTGGCTGTGCCGTACGGCGCGCTATGTGAGTTCTGAGGCATTACGGAACTGGCGCCGGCGTTCCCTGCGTGAACGGGAAGTCTACGCGCAATCTATTATGAACGAACCCGAGCCTGAAACCTGGGCGCAGATTGCCCCGCTGCTGGATCACGCGATGGAGAAACTTGGCAAAAAGGATCACGACGCCCTGGTGCTGCGTTTTTTTGAGAACAAAAACTTCGCGGACGTTGGCGCGGCATTGGGCGCAAGCGAAGATACCGCAAAGAAACGAGTGAGCCGGGCGGTCGAGAAACTCCGCAGAATCTTTCTTAAACGCGGTGTGGATTCCAGCACGACGGCCATTGCCGAAACGCTTTCCATCAATTCAATTCAGGCCGCGCCAGTCACGCTGGCGAAAATTGCAACCGCCGCGGCGCTGGCCAAAGGCGGGGCAGCTTCGGTCTCAACCTCAACCCTGGTAAAAATTATGGCATGGACAAAAACAAAAATCGCTGTGCTGGCCGGCGTCGGACTGCTGTTTGCCGCCGGGACGGCCACCGTAACCATCGGGCAAATCCAGAAAGCGCGCCTCCATGAAAGTCAATGGCGCCGCCTGGACATTACTTCCGACGAGCTCGACAATCTTTCACCGGAAGTGGAGATATCGCCGACAATTTTTTCGCAGGGAGGAAATATCGCAGCCAACGGCCGGAAGTTTGTCGGCGTTGGGCAGCCAGTTATCAATATCGTGACTGCCGCGTACAACTGGCCGCAGGCCCGAATGATTTTCCCGCAGGGAAGACCGTGGGCAAAATATGATTACGTTTCAACTTTGCCGACGGGAGCCCGTAAAGCCTTGCGGGATGAATTGAAGAAAAAATTGGGGTGGGTGGGCCATCCTGAAACGAAAAATGAGGATGCCCTGTTGCTCATCCTGCAAAATCCAAACGCACCGGGTCTTCATCCGCCGCTGGCCGGAAATATCTGCAACATGTCGGAACGCGGCTACCAGATCGAAATCAAATGGCAAAGCGCCCCCATTTCCAGAATCAATGAGTATCTCCAAAGCGCATCCCCGAAGCCGATCATTGATGAGACCGGCCTGACCAACCGATGCAGCATTGATATAACGTGGACGGAAAATCCCCGGGACCCGGAACACACCGCCCTGCAAAAAGTCCTCCGCGAACAACTCGGCCTCGTGTTCGTCCCCACCAACATGCCCGTCAAAATGCTCGTAGTGGAAAAGGTTCAATAACGCGCATAGCGCCTTGAACGTCTCAATTCGCGCTTGCGTCCGGAGTACGGCGGCAACTCCGAAAGCTTTCGAGGCAGCACGCCGAATGAAAGAGGATTCAGTGTTTTCAAGAGGTGATTGTGTAATGCTTGCTGCTGCGGCTGGTCTCCGACACAGCCGCGCTCCGTCGCAATTTCAACCGGCCGGGTTGCCGCGGCGCAAATGGTGGCCGTGCGCGAGCACTACTTGATGGCGGCGTAAACGCGATGGACGTCGTCGTGATCGTCCAAGGCGTGCAAGAAATTCATAACCTCCTGGCGGTGCGCATCGGCAACTTCCGTTAAATTTTTCGCAACGTAACGGATCTCAGATGCGGTAACCTTCCAACCGGCGGCTTTCAGCGCTTTCGACACGTGGTCCAGATCTTTGATTTCCGTCAGAAACCGTGCGCCCTTTTCACCCTCGGGAACTTCCTCGGGTTCCAACGGCTCGATTTCCTGCGCGCCCGATTCGATGGCATCGCCTTCCGCGTCACGATTGGCGTCCGCATGCGTGCCTTCGACAACGCCGAGATGATTAAAGAAAAATGCCACGCTCCCGGGCTGTCCGAGCGAACCGGCCTTGAATAAATTGCGGATTTCCGGCGCGGTCCGATTGCGATTGTCCGTCAAACATTCAACGACAACCGGGACCTTATGCGGTGCGAATCCCTCATAAATGACCGTCTCATAATTAACTTTTTCCTCGCCGATTCCCGCGCCTTTGTTGATCGCCCGTTCGATGGTGTCTTTGTAGACAGACGCTTTTTTCGCTTTCTCGACGGCGACAAACAAACGCGCGTTGAGGTCAGGGTCAGGCCCGCCGAGCTTGGCCGCGACCATGATTTCGCGGACGAGCTTGACGGTCATCTGGCCTTTTTTGTGCGCGCTGGCTTCGCGCCCGGCCTGTTTCCATTGTGCTCCCATAATATAATGAGTTGGAACACCCAGATTAACCAATTTACGGTCCCACCGCAACACTGGCAGGAATGGGAATTGGCGGAGACTGGATGTTTGGATTATTGGATAGGTGGATTGATGGTAGAGGAACTACGCGGATTGAGCGAGCGAATCGGTCAGTCGTGGGCTTGCCGTGGTGGGTTAGAAAACCGCCTCGTTTCCTTTTTTTTGGGTATAGGCGGGGAAACGAGAAACGAAGCCAAAATCGGGGCCGATTTTGCCGGTTTTATTGGGGATTTTGAAGATTTTTTGGTTTCGTGGACAGGGATTGAAATTGCGGAAATTGCTATATTGATTTGGTGTAAATTTGGAAGGACTTACTGCTCGCTGGTTAGCCCATTCAGATACCTGGCAGGGATGTCCGGAGAACCGGCGAGGCTGCCTTCGCGCGAGGCTAACAAGGAACCTCCGGCACCATTGAAACGCTTTGGCCTTAGGTGCGTTCGATCGTCCTTCACGCTCCTTCACCCTCCTTCGCGCGAGGCTACCAAGGAACCCCTAAGGTATAGAAACGAATATTTAGAAACATCGAACGCTGAACATCGAACTTCGAATGCCGAATCGACGGTTCCTTGGCGCAATGAACCTTCAAAAAAGTTGGAGTCTACGGAGGGCAGGCCCACCTTCGCTCGGAAGCTACGGGGGGCGGGCGGTCGCGGCTCTGTTCCGCGCACATTTTTTGGCCATAAGGAATGCAATCGGGAAACGAACGAGAACCGGAGTCGAAAAGTGGTTTTTATTGGGAATTTTGAAGGTTTTGGCGCCGCCGACGGAAACGAGGAGGCTTGGCGGAATCGTCAATCCACCGTAACCACTTTCATTCCTTCGGCCCTCGCAAGTTGCGCCTGTCTGGCGTCCGTGGTCAGGAATTGCTCACTTTCAAGCGTTAGCGCAGCTGCCACGTGGAGAAGATCAATGGCCCGCGCCCCAATCCGCTCCGTATGTGCGCTCGAAAGCTTCGCAGCGAGGGCGATAACAGCATCCTGGTCAACCGCCACGTCCAACAATGCGTGTCTGACCATCAGGTTTTCAAGGCGCCCAAGCGCGGCATCACGTTCGCGGGCGATTTGAACCCGCTCGCCTGAAACCGCGGAACGGCGCTGATGAAATGCCCTCTGGATAATGGCATTACGAACCTCCAAAGCATGCAGCGGCAGGAAAAATAGTCCCGGCGCACGAAGTCGTCTATATTCAGCAATAACCTGTGGAGAGTTCGCCTCGCCGGTGATCAGGGGAAGAATGAAGCTGCTGTCGGCATAGGTCCTCATCGCCGCGACTCTTCGAGCAATTTTGCGGCACTGACATTCGCGGGTTTTTCGCGCAGCACGTCGTCGAGGATTTCGTCAATTGACTTCCTGCGAAGGGCCGCGGCTGCGGGCGATTCTTTTTCGATGGCCGGTCGAATCACCCATAGGGGGTCGCCATTATCGGTGACAGTAATGGATTGGCCCGCGCGAGTGATGCGTTTTGCCTTCAACGGCTCGCGGACCAAAGCGCGCAGGGTAATCGTTTTCATATTGTCTGACAGTGACGTCAGACAGCTGTGAAGTCAACCGTCCCTGGCGAATACCGTCTCATTGAGTGGTGCATTCTATGAAGCCCGCCCCGCTGAGGCGGTATCGTTAACGTCAGCCCGCCTAAACCATTCACATATTGCAGGCCAGGCTCCGGCAACGAAGGTTCGCTTTCACTTTTTGACGGTCGTCATCAGAATTTTTGAAAGAATCGCTGCTGAGGCGCGATTATATATCAGAATATAGTTATGTCCGTTAAACGGGAAAAACAGCGCCGAATATCACGAAGCCCCACTAGCACTTCGTGAACAACCAGTCAAAAAATTCATACAACGCAACCGGTAAAAGAATAAGACCATGAAAATGAAACTTCCAACGACGCGGCGATCCTTAGCAGGGTGCTCGGCAATGATCCTGTGGCTGGCCAGCAACGCGCCGGCACAGAATTTATTTGTGGCCAATGGCGGCAACAACGACATCATCGAAATCACATCGGACGGTTCGGAAAGCGCCTTTGCCACGGGGTTGGACCAACCCAATGCGCTGGCCTTTGACAACGCGGGCGATATGTTTGAAGCGGATTACAACGACGGCGACATCTATGAATTCGCCAATAATGGCGGAACGTTAAACTCCACTCCGACGCTTTTTGCCTCCGGCCTGGATGACCCGCTTGCGCTGGCTTTTAACGCCGCAGGCAATTTGTTTGTATCGAGCCATGCCAACGACAGCATCGTGGAAATTACACCAGGAGGCGTAAAAAGCGCCTTCACCTCCGATTTGAAAAGCCCTTATAGGATGGCCTTTAACCAGGCGGGCGATTTGTTTGTGGCGGGCGACGACAGCGGCAATATCTATGAGTTCGTAGACGATGAGGGGACGTTAAGCTCAAGCCCCACTGTATTCGCCTCCGGGTTGACTGATCCTCGCGGACTGGCCTTTAACAGCGCCGGCGATCTGTTTGAGGCGGATTATGAAAGCGGCAAGATCCTTGAATTCACTTCAGGCGGAGTTGAAAACACCTTTGCCTCCGGTTTGGATTATCCTTTCGGGCTCGCCTTTGACAGCGCGGGCGATTTGTTCGTGGAAAGCGGAAATACCACGGACGACGACAGCATCATAGAAATTACATCGGACCAAACAGAACGCACGATTGCCTCCGGGCTCGATCCGGCAGGAATGGCTTTTGAGGGTTTAACGTTGCCGGTGCCGGAACCGCCGATTATGGGGTTGCTGGCAGCAGGCGCCTTAGGGCTGATGGCTCGTCGCCGCGCACTGCGTCGCTGAAACGGCACCGCAAACATCATTCACGGTGCGAAAAGATTATCGGGCGCCTCCCGACGATTCGGATG
>DASXFM010000338.1:0-23429 GCA_036489615.1 Verrucomicrobiia bacterium
AAGAAGATCAAAGCTTCCTGCGTAAACGCCGAATCGTTTGCTGTTCACGTTCAGGAGCAGCCCAAACTCTCGCCGCAATTCAGGCACTTGTAGCAGGCGCCGTTGCGGACGGCCACATGGCCGCAATTGGGGCACGTGGGCGCGTCCTGCTGGTTCGTAATCATCGCGGTCAGGTCCAGTGCCCGGCGGCTGTGACCTTTTCCATTGCCATTACCATTTCCATGGCCGTTACCGTTGCCTTTGCCTTTGACTTCGACCGTCTCCGTGTCTTCGGCAATGGCCAGTTCAGGAACGGGCCGGTCTATTTTTTTTTTGACCTCTTCGAGGAGGCCGGGCATTGCCAGTTCGGGTTGCGCGCGATTGGGCGCGGTCACCGATTCGCGGTAGCCAGGCACAAATTGCAGCGCAAGCCAGCGGAACACATAGTCAATGATCGATGACGCGTTCCGGATTTCCGGATTTTTCGTAAACCCGCTCGGCTCGAACCGTTGGTGGGCAAATTTCTTCAAGAGCGTCTCCAACGGCACGCCGTATTGCAACGACATGCTCGTCAGCGTTCCGATAGTGTCCATCAATCCGCCAATCGTGGAGCCTTCCTTCGCCATCGTGATGAACAATTCACCAGGCTGGCCGTCGTCATAAAGTCCCACGGTCAAATAGCCTTCATGGCCGGCGATATCAAATTTGTGGGTAACGGCCGGGCGCGTGTCGGATAACCGCCGGCGAATGGGCTGGCCGGCATCGGCGCGAAGTTTAGCAATTTCACTTTCCAATTCTTTCACCCGATTGTCGAGCGTACCTGCCTGGGTCGAAGAGGCTTTTTCGCCGCCCTCGTTTGTCTTCTTCGTGTTCAGCGGCTGCGACCGCTTCGAACCGTCGCGATAAATCGCCACGCATTTGAGCCCCATTTTCCACGCCTGGACGTAAGTATCCCGAATTTCTTCGACGGTGCATTCATTGGGCATATTGACCGTCTTGGAAATGGCGCCGCTGATGAACGGCTGGGCCGCCGCCATCATTTTGAGATGGGCCAAATAATGAATGCTTCGTTTGCCGCGATGCGGCTTGAACGCGCAATCAAACACGCCCAAATGCTCCGGCTTAAGGCCGCTGGAAACGGACGCGCCGTTTTCCTCCACATCTTCAATCGTGTCAAATTTTTCGATGTGCGCGATGATGCCTTCAATTTCTTTTGCGTTATAACCCAGGCGTCGTAACGCCTGCGGGACCCCGCGATTCACGATCTTCAACATGCCTCCGCCCGCGAGCAGCTTGTATTTCACCAGCGCAATGTCCGGTTCGACGCCGGTGGTGTCGCAATCCATCAAAAAGGCAATTGTGCCCGTCGGCGCCAGCACGGTGACCTGCGCGTTCCGATAACCTACCTGCCGGCCGCGAGCCAGGGCGCGGTTCCAACAATGGCGCGCTTCATCTTTCAGATAACCAAATTCAGCGCTGGGATGAATATGTTCCACCGCGTCCCGGTGCGATTGAATCACCCCGAGCGTGGACTCCACATTGTCTTTGGCCGGCGGACGCGAAACGTGGGCGCAACGCGCGTCCCGATAACCCGGAAAAGCTCCCATGTTTGCGGAAATCTCCGCGCTCTGCTCATAAGCGTGGCCAGTCATGATGGACGTGATGGCGCCGGCCAGCGCGCGGCCTTCGTCGCTGTCGTAAGAAAGGCCGTAACTCATGATGAGCGAGCCAAGATTGGCGTAACCCAGGCCCAGGGTGCGATAGATATGTGAGTTTTCAGCGATGTCCTTCGTCGGATAGCTTGCGTTATCCACGAGAATTTCCTGCGCGGTGATATAAATGCGAACGGCGGCCTTGAACCGTTCGATGTCGAACTTCCCGTCCTCGCGCTTGAACTTCATCAGGTTCAACGACGCCAGGTTGCAGGCCGTGTTGTTGATGAAAACGTATTCACTGCACGGATTGGTGGAATGAATCGGCTCCGTGCCCTTGCACGTATGCCATTTTTGGATGGCCCCGTCGTATTGCATTCCCGGGTCGCCGCAAATCCAGGTCCCTTCGGCAACCTTCATCAGTAATTTCGCGGCGTCTTTCTTTTCAATCGGCTTGCCGGTCGTAACGGAGCGTGTCCACCATTCCTTGCCCGACAAGGCGGCGCCCATGAATTCGTCGCTGACCCGCACGGAAAGATTTTCGTTTTGGTACATGACGCTTCCGTAAGCGTCGCCGTTATAGGAGCCGTCATACCCCTGCTCGATAAGCGCCCAGGCCTTCTTTTCCTCCTTTTGCTTGGCATCAATGAAATCTTCGATGTCGCCGTGCCAGTCACGCAGCGTATTCATTTTGGCCGCGCGACGGGTTTTGCCGCCGGACTTCACGACGTTTGCCACCTGGTCGTAAACCTTCAAAAAGCTCATCGGACCGCTCGGACGCCCGCCGCCGCTCAGCTTCTCCTTGCTCGAGCGCAGCGGCGACAAATCGGTGCCCGTGCCGGAACCGAACTTGAAGAGCATCGCTTCGCTGGACGCCAGGCGCATGATGTCTTCCATGTTGTCGTCGACGCTTTGAATAAAGCACGCGCTGCACTGCGGATATTCATACTGGGTCTCCGCTCGCTCCGCCACGCCAGTTTTGCGGTTATAAAACCAATTGCCCTTGCCGGAAGATTTTCCGATCCCGTATTGGTGAAACAACCCAACGTTGAACCACACCGGCGAATTAAACGCGCCATATTGGTTCAGGCACAGCCAGGTCAGTTCATCGTAAAAAATCTCGCCATCAGCCTTGCTGAAATAGCCGTCGGCAACGCCCCAGTCGGCGATTGTGCGCGCGATACGATGGACCAGCTGGCGCACGGAGGTTTCGCGCTCGGAAGTGTTTTGTTCACCGTAAAAATATTTTGAAACCACCACCTTGGTGGCGAGCACGGACCAGGATTTGGGCATCTCCACATTTTCCTGTTTAAAGATGACCTTGCCCGCATCGTCGGTGATTTCAGCCGTGCGCCGGTCCCATTCCACCTGCTCAAAGGGCTTCACCCGCGCATCACTGAACACTCGTTCGACGGCCAAATGTTTCCTGGCCTTGCTCTTCTTATCCCGACTGCCTGAAACAGTCACGGGACGGCGGCGGCTGGTGGTTGAAACCGATGGTAATACTTCCTCGCGTGCGTCAATCATAATTCACTCCAGTTTTTACTTTAGGCGTTGTTGGCCGGCGGTTCAAGGGGGGAAGCCGACAGACCAATGCTCATTTTCGATGAAAACTTGACCAAACTGACCCATTTTTACTCCCCAATTAGTGGGGGAACGGTGCCCATCATACCACTACAGCTTGTGCTTTCAAGAAAAATTTTCAAAAAAGTTACAAAAAGGATATTCCCACCTCGAAATGTTAAAATTCCCGCGTCGTTATTAGAAAACTAACAGTTGTTCACAACGGCGCCGTCAGTGAAACGTTGAAAAGTCAAATCGTTGAAACGGGTCGAACAAATATCCGACTACAGAGATCGAGACCCGTTTTAGCGTTTCAACGTCCTCGTCTCTCTTGGCCCTTTTTCTTTTTAAAATGCCCGGGCTTTTCCGGCGCGCGCCTCACCCGCCTTCCCCGAACCGGCTCGACTGTTTTCGGCCTGGCCTTCGGCGCCAGCACAATCGGGCATCCCTCGTAACCGAATGCCTTGCGCAATTCTCCGGCAAGATATTTTTTGTACGGTTCCGAAAATAATTCGTCGCGGTTCACGAAAAGCAGGAACACCGGCGGCGATTGGCGCACCTGGGTCGCATAAAAGAATTTCAGACGATGCCCCGCCGCGCTCACCGGCTGGCGGCGCTCCACTGCGTCGTGCAGTGTTCGATTCAGGATCGCCGTCGGAATTTTCTGCTGCAATTGCGAGGCGACGTAGCGGACCGCTTCCAGCAACCGGTCCAGGTGAAAGCCCGATTTTGCGGACGTGAAAATGACGGGCGCATAATCGAGAAAAAATAGCTTCTCCTGGACCCAGGCGCCAAATTCCCCCAGCATGGTCAGCTCCCTCCTCTGCCCTTCGCGCCGTTGTTTATTTTCGCGCCGCACAATCTCTTCCTGCCGCGCCTTGAGGACCTGCTCCTCGAATAAATCCCATTTGTTGACCACCACGATACAGGCTTTCCGGTTCTCAACGATACGATCGGCAATCTTTTTGTCCTGTTCGGTAATACCCGACTCGGCATCCAGGACGAATACCACGATGTCGCTGCGCGCAATCGAATCCTCCGACCGCAAGACACTGAAAAATTCTATTGAATCGTCAATCCGGCGCGTCTTGCGAATGCCCGCCGTGTCAATCAACACGTATTGCTGGCGCACACCATCGGTGACCACCTCAAACGGCACGTCAACCGCGTCACGGGTCGTTCCCGGAATGGGAGAAACGATGACGCGCGACGATTTCGTGAGCGCGTTGATGATGGAAGACTTGCCCACATTCGGCCGCCCGACAATGGCAAGTTTTAACGGCGACCCGGCAGGGGCTCGCAGTGGCGCGTCCTGGCCGGCCTCCCGATCGGCCCCGCCCGATTCATCGTCAGGCAAGGGTTCGGTGGACACTACGGGCGCCGACGGCAAGAGTGCCGTCGCCGCGTCCATCAATGCCCTGATTCCCTCACCATGAATGGCGCTGACGGGATAGATTGCCTGAAAACCAAGCTCGGAAAATTCGTCCGCCCCTTTTTCCGCGCGTTCGGTGTCGACCTTATTGACCGCGATGAAGACCGGCTTTCGGCTTCGATGCAATTTTGCGGCCACTTCCGTGTCCAGGGGCACGACGCCTTCCTGCACATTCACCACGAGAATGACGCACACTGCGGATTCAATCGCAATTTCAACCTGTTCCAAAGCCGCGCGCGCGATGACATCGCCCGCCTTTTCACCGCGCAACAGGCCAATGCCGCCGGTGTCCACGAGCGTAAACGGTTTGCCCGCCCATTCGACTTCCGCGGTCACGCGATCGCGCGTCACACCCGGTTGATCATGGACGATTGCAATTCGTTTGCCGGCGATGCGATTGAACAGCGCGGACTTGCCCACATTGGGCCGCCCGACGATGGCGATGAGATTTGACACAAATGGAAGATAAGAGGTTTTGCGTCCGGCGAAAGCCAAAATCGGTCCTGTGGGTTTATGGATTAATGGAAACCCGTATTGCGTGGTCCGTGGAGCGTCAAGTATGACCGGACGATCTTCCACCATTCTTGACGCACCATACACCACGGAACACGCCCATCATTTCAAAGGTTGCCCGGATAACAGCAATGAACGTCAGGGCAAGTTGCCGTCAAACCACAAATCTTTTTCCTTTTTCCTTTTTCTTTTTTAATTGCTACGCTGCCGTCATGTCGAAATCCGCCTTGGGACGCGGTCTCGGCGCGCTGCTCGGAGGCCCTCTGACTCCGCCGGCGCCCGCGACGTCCCCCACTCAGCCCGCCGCTGCCCCCGCAGTCGTCGATTCGCGCGAGCGTGTGCAGAAGGTGCCGCTGGATAGAATTCGTCCTTCGGCCCTCCAGCCGCGCAAGCAATTTTCAGACGACGCGCTGCGCGAACTGGCGGATTCGATTCGCGAACAAGGCATCGTCCAGCCGCTGATTGTCCGCCCGCGCGGGGATGCTTTCGAACTCATCGCCGGCGAACGCCGCTGGCGCGCCGCGCAGCTGCTCAAGCTTCCGGAAGTTCCGGTGATCGCGCGCGAGGCAGACGATCGCACCGTCCTGGAACTGGCGCTGATCGAAAACCTTCAGCGCGAAAACCTGAATCCGATCGAAGAAGCGCTGGGTTATTCGCAGCTATCGAACCAATTTGAACTCACGCAGGAGGCCATTTCCGCAAAGGTCGGCAAAAGCCGCGCTGTCGTGGCCAATGCCCTGCGTCTTTTGCGGCTGCCGCAGAGCATCCAGGATTTAATCGGCCAGGGACAATTGTCCACCGGCCACGCCAAAGTGATCCTGGGATTGGCCGACGAAAAAAGCCAGACACTGGCCGCCCAGCGCGTCGTCCAGGAATCATTAAACGTCCGGCAAACGGAGGGCCTGGTCGCTAAACTTCTGTTGCCCCGGGAAAAAGAGCCCGCGAGCCGGTCCACCACGACTAACGCCCCCGTCGGCGATCCGCATGTAAGCGACCTGGAATCTCAATTACGCGACACGTTTGCGACAAAAGTAAAATTGAACTACGCTCAAGGGAAAGGTTCGTTGGAAATCTCATTTTTCAGCGACGCGGAACTGGAACGCATCCTGCAAATCCTCGGAGTTTCACGAAGTTAAAACATGATACTGGAAGTGGTCAAATACGGCAGCCCGATATTGCGGCAAAAAGGCGAACGCATCGAAAAAGTGACGCCGGAAATCACCAAACTAATCGATGACATGTTCGAAACCATGCGCGAACGGCACGGCGTTGGACTGGCGGCGCAACAAATCGGCAAGGCCCTGCAATTGACAGTCATCGATGTCCGCGACGCCAAAGACCGCCCATCCACGCTCGAATTGGACGGCAAAGCCGCCGACCCGGACGTCATCATGCCGCTAGTCCTGATCAACCCGGAGATCAAACCTTATGGCGAATCCGCCAAGGCCGCCGAAGGGTGTCTCAGTTTTCCAGAGGTTTATGGGGATATTCCCCGCCCCGAATCCGTGGAAGTCAAGGCGCTGGACGCAAAGTTAAAATCCATCGAATTTCGCGCCGGTGGATTGCTCGCGCGCGCCGTGCAGCACGAGGTGGATCACTTGAATGGAATTCTTTTCATCGACCGCATGGACAAGAAAACCAAGGACGAGTTGCGCGACGAATTAGACGCACTTCAGGCGGAAACGAAGGCCGAATTGCAGGAAAAGCCGTTGAAACGTTGAAGCGTTACAACGTTGAAACGCGGCGCGCTCCGGTCATCTTTCAAACAGATCGTAAACTGGTTATCGGCCGTCCCGTCCTGCCCTCAGCGCAAGAAGCTGTTTCGCAACTCCGTTCCAGGTAAATAAACTTCGCGCTTTCTCCGCTCCCAGGCGCGACAACTCCACGCGCGGACCGGCGTTTTCGAGCGCCTCTAAAATCATATTTCCCAGTTCCTTTGGATCGCAGGGATCGGCATAAAAACCATGCTTTCCCAACTTCACGGTGTGATACATGCCGCCGTGAACGGTCAACACTGCGGGCGTCCCGCAGGCCATCGCCTCTACCGCGCTCATGCCAAACGCTTCATACCGGCTGGAAAGCACGATCACGTCCGCCGCGCGATAATAATCGGCCAATTGATCCTCCGGAATGAAACTCCCGAATCTCACCCGCCGCGTCAGGTCCAACTCGCTCACCAGCGTTCGCAACCGTACAAAAATAGTTGTTTCCTGCGGCGTCAGGGTTTTGTCTCCGACAGCCAAATAAAGGATCGCTTCGGGCATTTGCCGCGCCACAATCGCAAATGCCTTAATGAGCAATTCATAGCCTTTATTGTCCGCGAGCCGCCCAATGGCCTGAATTACGGGCGCATCAAATCCCAACTGCTTTCGGGTGGCCGCCCGCGCCGGATCGGCCACATCAAAAAACCGCGTCTCGTCGTAACCAGGGGGGATCATTCGGCACTTTTCAGCAGGAACTCTGTAATCACACACTAAAATCCCCTGTTGTTCCGGACTTGTCGCCACAATCATGTCCACTGAGACATAAAGCGATAGTTCGGAAGCAATCCGCTTCGTGAAATTGTACTCGTCATCCAGTCTGGTTTGGGCCGCCCGCCCAGCGCTGTCCGCTTCCGATTGCCGGCGCTTCCAAATGCCCAGTGAATGCGGCGTATGAATGTGCGGAACACCCAGTGCCCGGCTCAAATAGTCTCCCGCCAATCCTCCGTCCCAATAATGGCTGTTGATAAATTCATACTTGAGCTGATGCTCCTGAATAAACTTCAGGGCATGGTCATTCCATTCCTGCAGATATTCGCACAGGAACTCTTTTGGGATAAAATCCCGGCCGCCACATGGCATGCGGACGATCCGGACCTGCGCATCGACGATTTCGATTTCCGGCTGGTCCGCAAATTGCCTCGTCCAGATGTCCACCTGGTAGCCCAATTGCGCCAGTTTCTTCGATAATTCCAAAACATAGACAACCTGCCCTCCCGTGTCCGCCGCGCCGGGACGAGGCTGGCTGGCCACGTAACCGTGCGTGGAAACCATTGCAATTCGGCGCGGGTTCGGAGTCGAATCCGGCGCTTCGTCAGATATTGCCACAGCCCGCGCAGGCAACGCCTTTACTTCGCCTTCCAGCCGATGGAACAAAACCGCCATTCCCAGCTTTTCACCTTTGGCACTAAGAATCCGTGAGCTCTTTTGCTCCACGCGATGGCGTTTGCCCGATTTGCTGCTGATGATAATTTGCCGCGGCAGCTCTCCCACATCATCGTTGCTCAAGGCAACCTGGAAAGTTCCGTTCAGGGAATGTTCGCCGTTCTCAGCGAACAGGTCCAGCGTACTGCCGAATGTGCACCCAACCCCTTCACGTCCGTGCAATTCAGTAAGCATCCGCGCCACGGTATTGAGATACACAATCCGCCCGCGGCAATCTGTCGTCACAATGGCATCGCCCATGTTGGCAATCGCAGCGCACAAATGCTCCTCCAATTGCTTCCGTTTCCTGGCTGCCTCGCTCAACCACGAAACTGAAAGGCCGGCGAATGAAAAACTGATGATCTGAACTACCTGCCCGGTGTCCACCGTAAAAGTACGATACGGCACCATCCAAAAATAGTCGGCCGGCAGCACGGACAACGCCGTTGCGAGCAATCCGGAGCGCCATCCAAAAAATATCGCTACGGCCACAACCACGGGAAAATAAAGGACAAACGGGCTGGCATCCTCGATGGCCGGCTGGAGCGGGAAACGAATCAATGTCGCCAAAAAAATGCCGGCAAGAACGCACAAGCAATGCGACCAGCGAACATCGGCCAAATTTATTGGCGAGAAATTATTTACTTTCATGCTCAACTCTCTCAGGCCGGCTGGTTTTTCCGCGAATTTGCCGACAATAGGCACTCAATAGGCCACATCCAATGGTGATGATTCTCTCTGAATGCATTCCAACCGGCGCAATTCCCCTTTGTTTAATAAGGCAAATACCAACCGCCGACTATACCGACACTACTTCCCACAATATCACCGGAGAACATTAACAGGAGATTAAAATAAGATTAAAATCGGACCGCAAGCGGCCCCGGGCAACGAACGCCGCGCATGGGCGCATGGCGCTGCTGCCGCCCTGCCCCGGCCGCTATCAGTCCAAAATTCTTTTGCCCTTTTTCATTTTTAATTTTTAATGGTCCCGTGAAGTTTGCCTTAAAATCAGCAGTTGGCGTTGCCATTGCCATTCTTCTGGTCATTTCGTTCCGTTTTTGGGCGCATCAGCAGGCTCGGACGTTTTTCTGTCCCCTCGCGCCGCCCATGCCCGGCGCGGTCGATCTGCCCATGCCCGAAATTCTCAGGCGGCTGACATTGATCCTCCACGCAACCGCGCCGCAAGTCCTGGCCGGGCTGCAACCTGGCTTGTCCGAACAGGAGATTGAAAAATTGGAACGGCAATACAACGTCCGGTTGCCAAATGACCTCAAAGCCATTTACGAATGGCACGACGGCGCGCGTCACAGCGCGACGTATCTCGGCGATAATTTCATTCCACTGCACCGATTTGTTCCCCTGGAGGAAGCGCTTAAGAAACAGGCGGCGGAAACAGCCCGCCCGGCGGCGCGGTTCCGCCTCGCGATAGCCTGGACTTTTTTCGGATATAGGGACAAATGGTATTGCCTGCTGGATGATGGCGCAGGGAACGGCTGCTTTTTTGACCTCGCGCGCAAACCGGCCGAAGGCGCGATATTCTGCACCTTCACCGAAAATAATGAACTGACCTACTTTCCTACGCCGAGGAACCTGATGGCCGGCATCGCGACCTGTTACGCACAAGGCGCCTACCACGTGAGCGCCGGAAGATCGCGACTCGAGGTGGAGGAAAACCTCGAACAATCCGCAAAAATCTGGAGGGAATTCGGCGCGAGTATTCGGCAGTGAGAGCAGCCGAAGGTCGTTTCTTGCCAATTTCGAGGATGCGCAAGAGTTTTCGACAATTTATCCGTGCATTTTGAACATCGGCTCCTCACAATCAGTCGGAAAGGCAGAACCCTCCATGCCAAGCCATTCAGACTGGACCGGAAGTGACCGTGGCGCGTCCGCCCGTGCGCCGGATCGTCGCTATTACCGGTTGCGGAACCGGTTCGCCAGCCGCGCCGTGCCGAAACGCATCGAACCCGGTCTAATAATACAACGCGCTTGCCGCGCCGAGGCGCGGCAAAGGCCGACCAACCCTGCATGAACAGAACCCACGCCAACGCCCTTCAGTCCTTTGCGCGAAATTTGCAATGGCTGTTGACGTTGCGACTGGCGGTGCAATTGGCCACGGTATGGTTCTTCGCCTGGGGAGTCGTCATTCTCGCCCTGAGAATTTTTGGGGTCCAAAATATCTATTGGCTCACCATGGGTTTGCCGGTCGTTGCGCCGCTGGCGTTGTTGGCCTCGTGGCGCGCGAAAAAGCAACGCGCTCCGCTCACAAAAGTCCGCGCCAGTTACGACCGGATCAACGCCTGCGGAGGAATCGTCATGTCCGCCGAAACACTCGATGTGGGCGCATGGATGGCGCAATTGCCCGATGTTGCCGCGCCCAAACTCCGGTGGCACAGCGGGCGGGCGTTGCTCCTGCTATCATCCTCGGCCGTGTTTGTCCTGATCACGCTGCTCCTGCCAAACCGTCTCACGCATTTTCCCGGCCGCCGCCCGCTGGAGATCGGACAAATCGTGAAGCAGTTGCAGGCGGAGGTCAACGTGCTCACGCAGGAAAAGATCGTTGACGCGCCCAAGGCGGCTGAGTTGCAGAAGCAGTTATCACAATTGCAGGACGATTCCCTGGGTTATGACCCGGGCAAAACCTGGGAAGCCCTGGACCATATTAAACAGTCCGATTCGGATGAGGCACGGCAGGCGGCCCAGGAAGCGCTGGACAAAACCACCTCATTGACGGAAGCCGAAACGCTGGCCAAAGCCATGGAACAAGCTTCCGATTCAGGCATGAACGACGCTACCGCTTCGCAGGCGGCCCAGGACCTGGCGTCCATGTTGAGTGCGGCAAAACTCGAAAATGGACTTTTAAATGTTCAAATTCCGCCGGCACTACTGGCGGGATTGAACGGTCTAAATAAGGAACAGTTGGAGAAACTGTTGCAGGGCCTCGAATCAAACAAGGGCCTGTTGAGCATGGACATCAGCAACCTGGCGAATTTAAAGATGATTGACCCGGCGATGCTCGCAAATTTGCAGGCGGCGGGCATTTGCAACAATCCCAATGCGCTCGCCGAATATCTGTCCACTTGTACCAATGGCTGCAGCGCCGCGCTTTGTATGCATCCCGGCAGAGGCGGCCCCGGTCGGGGCGGTCCAGGAGCGCCGATGACCTGGTCGGATGGGGCGTCGGAAAAAGATTTAAAATTCCAGGAACACGCGCTTCCGTCCGCGCCCAATCTCTCGCAGGCGCAATTGATCGGTGTCGGCAAAACCGCGCCGCAATTGTCCGGCAACGACGTTTCCGCGCAGCATGGCGCCCTGAACAACACCATAGCCGGCGGCGGCGCAGCCAATGCCCGAGTGATTTTGCCAGAACAGCGGCAGGCCGTTCAAAGCTATTTCAAAAGGGATAACTAATATAATCCTATGCCCGAAACCATACTGAAACCGGAAGAACTGCAGCCAGTCACCGATCTGGCCAGCAAGACGTTGGAGCAATTGGACCGCATCTTGCTCGGACGCAAGGAACTTCATCGTTTGGTCCTGATTGGCATTCTGTCGCGCGGTCATATTTTGCTCGAAGGTTTGCCCGGCCTCGGCAAAACCGCTCTCGTGCGCACCATCGGCCAAATCCTCAAGCTCGACTTCAAACGCATCCAGTTTACCCCCGATCTCATGCCCGGCGACGTCCTGGGCTCGCATATCCTGCAGGAAACTGCCTCCGGCAAGCGCGAGTTGGTCTTTCAGCCGGGCCCCGTTTTCACCAACATCCTGCTTGCCGACGAAATTAACCGCGCCTCGCCCAAGACCCAATCGGCCATGCTCGAAACGATGCAGGAAAATTCCGTGACGCTTCTGGGAACCACGCGCGAACTGCCCCAACCGTTCTTTGTCCTGGCCAGCCAGAATCCCATTGAACTCGAAGGCACCTATCCGCTTCCTGAAGCACAATTGGATCGCTTCTTGTTTCGCGTCATCTTCGACAACGTGGACGTAGATGTTCTCAGTCGGATCATTTCCGAGCGCCGTCGAGGCGAGTTGCCGCCGCCCACCTGGCAAATGGAACGGTCCGATTTGCAGACCCTGTTCCAAACTATGGGAAAGATCTATTTGCCTGGGCCGGTTTCGCACTACATCGCCCGTCTGGTTTCCGCGACCCATCCCGGCGCGGCGGAAGCCACAGGACCAGTCAATAACTACGTCACTTATGGCGCGTCCCCGCGCGCGGCCATTGCGATTGCCGAGGCGGCGCGGGCAAACGCCCTGGTCGCCGGACGGCCGAGTGTGGGTTTTGAGGACATTAAGATCGTCGCCCCGCCGGTGTTAAACCATCGATTGATATTAAATTATCAGGCGCGTTTCGATCGAATGACACCGTCCAGGCTCGTCGGCGAATTACTCAACCAGCTTGACGAAACCGGGCTGAATCTGCCCAAAGACGTGGAATTGGCCCATGCCTGAAAATCCGCAACAAGCGTGTAGCAGCGCGCGTGACCGCGCTCTAACTAATTCGCGCCCTGATTCACTCGGCGCCCAACCGACCGACCATGGCCGTTTCAACGTTTCAACGTTTCAACGTTTCAACGTCTTTCTGTTGTCCTTTTTCCTTTCTTTCCCCCTCGCCCTTCTGGCTGATGACGTGGGCGATATTTCCGCCGATGCCAGCGCGATTTATACCGGCAATACTTACCACGGGTACGCCGAAATACGCGTGGATTTGCAGAACCGTTCGCACGACAAGGCGCACACCGTCACTCTGGTTTTTCCAGACACCGCTTTTGGCGATAACGGCAATTCTGTCAGGAGCCTGTCGCGCACTGTCACGCTCGCGCCCGAATCGCTACAGACCGTTTCTTTGCTACGCCCGCCGCTGCCTTCTCGCGGCGACGGCTCCATTCGCGTAGAAGTGGATGACGGCCATGAAGGCAAAATTCCCGCGCCCAATGCAAACAGTCACTGTGATTACTATTCCAGCGGCGACCAAACGGCCACGGTGTTCACCAGCCGCGGCGTGAACGATAATGCCGTCGAGCATCTGTTCAATGCCAACCAGAGCGCCTTTACAGCAGCCATGGCCGTCGGGCCGCCGGACGCGCCCGCCCCGGGCATGCAACCCACCACCTGGATGCCGGATACCACGTCGATGGGCCGGCCGTATCGGCCGACAAACTGGTTGGACCTGGATTATGCAACGCCGCAGCCAGTGGATAAAATTGTAGTTTACAACACACAAGCCCGGCGCTTGCAGGGCTCCATCACACTCATCGGAGTCCAGGGCACAAATCTCGCCACTTTCTCCATGTCCTCAGGCAAAAAGAGCGCCGGCAGCGCCGGCTGGCTGGAGGAATATGATCTTACGGCCCCCTCCGCCCCCGTGAAAACAGTCCGGCTGAACTTTGGAGCCACCATCGCATACAATATTGCGATCGACGCCGTGCAAATTTCCGGCCCCTCCGGCAGCCAATGGGCCTCGGACGCCCGCGCCAGCAGTGACAACAGCGCCCAGGCCAGTGCCTACACCCGCGGCGGCCGCAGCGGAGATCCAGTCGAAAGTTTGCGCGCTGAAACCGCCGTTACGGATTGGAGTGCAACGTGGCTGGCTTATTCCCCTTTTGACGCGATCGTCCTGGCCGGAACGGACCTGGCCTCCATGTCGCCGGCGGTTCTTAACGCGATTGGCAATTTTTTACAGGCGGGCGGTAATGTCGTCTTGTTCGGGGCATCGGATTTGCCGGCGGCGTGGCATCCCTGGGAAAGCCATAAGCTGGACGGCGGCGTTCAATATAGAATCGGTTTTGGGCGTTGCTTTCTCTTTGGTTCGGAAAATCCGGCGTCCCTCGACCGTCATACCATCCAAACCCTGCGCGCCACCGTCCGTCAGTCGGCGCTTTACTGGCAATCACTGCCGCAGGACATCAACGCCGGCGAAGCCGTATTGCCTGTTCACGGAAATGCCAGGGCGCCCGCGCGCAGCACAGTGCTCATCATGCTGATCTTTGTCGTCGTCATCGGTCCGGTAAATCTGATCCTGCTAAGCCGGCTCAAGCGCCGGATCTGGATGCTCTGGACCATCCCGGCCATTTCGTTTGCCACTACGATGCTCGTGTTCGTCTATAGTTTGTTGCGCGAGGGAATTACGCCGGATACGCGCATCTGCGGTTTGACGCTGCTGGACCAGACCAGCCACCACGCCGCCACTTTCGGCGGCGAATCTTTTTATTGTCCTTTGACGCCGGGTGGCGGATTGAAATTCGATTATGAAACCGAGGCTACGCCCCTGGTCAGCGTCGATAACTACCGGTCGGGAAGTACGCGTGACGTGGACTGGTCGCAAT
Organism: Verrucomicrobiia bacterium; assembly: GCA_036489615.1. Lineage (GTDB taxonomy): Bacteria > Verrucomicrobiota > Verrucomicrobiia > Limisphaerales > UBA11358 > UBA11358. The sequence goes on from DASXFM010000338.1 coordinate 14,654, forward strand.
CGCAGCATTTTGTCCACGGCTGGGTCTCGGCGCGCGTCCCGGTCTATTTCCACCTTCGCAGGTCCGGCACTTCTCGCGAACGAGTCGAAGTCTCAAACGCAAACGGTTCCCTCCAGATTGTCAACGGACTGGGCGCGCCCATCCGGTCGCTGTGGCTTGCCGACGCCAACATGAATTTTTACGAGGCAAACAATGTCCCCGCCGGCCAAAAAACCGGCCTCATCACCGCCAAACAGTCGCAAGCCCTGGAAAGATCCGGGCCGGACGGCCTGAAACGCGACCTGGGTTTTGGCGTAGCCACCGCCCGCGATTTGGGTGACGGCGCCCAAAAGTATCTCCTGCCCAATACCTATATCGCGGTGCTCGACGGAAATCCATTCGTTGAAAATGCGCTCACTTCCAATCCGAACCCAAAGCGCACGAAAAGCGTGGCCGTGGTTTTTGGCATCCTTGAAAATTCCCACCAATGAAAGTCCAGGTTAAAAATCTGCGAAAGGAATTCGGCAAAACAGTGGCCGTGGACAACATTTCCTTTTCGTTCGATTCCGGCCACATCTTCGGCTTCGTCGGGCCAAACGGCGCGGGCAAAACGACGACCATGCGCATCATCTCCACCATCGAGGAACCGACCTCCGGCGACGTGCTGCTAAACGGGGTTTCCGTTTGCGAAGAACCGGAATTGGCACGGCGGGCCGTCGGCTATGTGCCGGACACACTCCCGGCCCACGGCGATATGACGGTGGACGAATACCTCGATTTCTACGCGCGGGCGTATGGATTGCGCGGCAAAAAGCGCACGCAAGCCGTGGCCGCAATCGAAGAGTTCACGAATGTCGCTGGAATCCGTGACAAACACCTCAAGGCGCTCTCAAAAGGGATGAAACAACGCGTCAGCCTGGGCCGCGCGCTCATCTATGACCCGGATGTTTTGGTGCTGGATGAACCGGCCGCCGGCCTGGATCCGCGTGCCCGCGTGGAATTGCGCGAATTGCTCATGCTCCTGTCCGAACGGAAAAAGGCCATCCTGATTAGTTCACACATTCTCACCGAGCTCACCGAAATCTGCAACGGTGTGGTCATCATTGAGCGCGGGAAACTGCTCGAGACGGGGACCATCGATGACGTCCTGAAAAAGAGCGCGCCGCGCCGGACGGTGGCCGTTCGCCTGCTGCCCGGAGGCGAAAATCAAAATCAACAACTGATCCGTGAGTTGTTGCAAACCCCCTTTGTCGAAAACGCCCGCGAAGCCGTCAATGAAATCCAATTTGAACTGGCCGGCGATGAATCCGCGGCGTCCGACATCCTGGGCAGCTTGATTGAGAAGAAATTCCGGGTGGTCGAATTCCGTCAGACGCGCGCAAATCTGGAGGATATCTTTATGAAAGTCACAAAAGGAGGAGTGCAATGAGTTTCTCACGCGTCCGAAACCATTTTACCAACTGGCGCGAATGGGAGCTAAATCCAATTGTCGTCAAGGAACTGCGGCAGGCGGTGCGCAGTTGGACCGTCACCGGCATGTTGCTGTTGCTCCTCACGATCCTCCTGGTCGCCTCCCTGCTTTTCTTTGGATTCCAGGCCGCCGACGCGGACCCGGACGTGCAACTGGGCACTGAAATGTTCTCCGCCTTCGCGGTAATCCTGGCCATCGCCAGCCTCGTCTTCATTCCCCTTTACCTCGGCATCCGTGTAGCGGCGGAACGCCCGGAAAACAACCCGGATTTGCTCTATGTCAGCACGCTTTCTCCGGCGCGCATCATTTTGGGTAAATTTCTGTGCGGCGCGTATATGGCCGTTTTATTTTTCAGCGCGTGCATGCCGTTTATGGCGTTTACGAACCTGCTGCGCGGCGTGGATTTGCCGACCGTCTTCTTCATTTTGTTTTATCTGTTTTTAACTGTTTGCGGCGTCAACATGGTCGCCATCTTTTTTGGGTGTATTCCCGCAAGCCGCCCCTTCAAAGTGTTGTTTGCCATCTTCGGAATTTTGGTTTCCCTTTATATGATCGGTCGCGTGATTGCCTACGCATTTATGTTCATGAATTTCGGTATCGGCACAACCATGGGAGGACGCGATTTTTGGAGCACAACTCTCACCGCCGTAGCCGTCGAAGCGGCAGTAACGGGACTTTTTTACGTTATGTCGGTAGCGATGGTGTCTCCGCCCTCCTCCAACCGCGCGTTGCCGATACGGGTTTACATAACGGTAATTTGGTTGCTGACCGTGCTGGTGGAAGTGGCCTGGCTGGCAAAACACGGACGTTCTGACACGTTCGATGCGTGGACGGTTCCGATGTTTGTTTTGCTGCTCCTTTCGCTCCTGGTGGTGATCAGCAACTCAGACACGCTGAGCAATCGTGTGCGCCGCGCCATCCCTCGCGCGCCCTGGAAACGGTTCTTTGCCTTCCTTTTTTTCAACGGCGCCGCCGGCGGGCTCGTTTGGATCGCGGCGATGATGGCTGCGACGTTTCTGGTTTCGTTCAGGATTTTTTCCCTGTTTCCTTCTTACGTGGCCGGGTCGGGAGACGAATTACTGTCACTCGGCGCATTCGCTGTCTATGCGTTTGCCTATGCGTTGACCGCCCTGTTCATTCACCGCACATTTTTTCGGCATCGGCCCGCGAAAATCGCCGGGTTGCTTGCGGTATTTATTACCGCCGCCTGCGCGCTGACCCCCAGCATCGTATTGTTTTTCCTGAATAAATTGACCATGTTTTCCATCGAGCGCCTCGAACTGGGCAACGTCTTTAACATTTTCGTCATGCGCGATGACACCCGGCTCGTCTATCACTTCTATTTTGCCCTGGGCTGGCTCGCCGTGATCGCCGCCCTCAATGTGCGATGGTTTTTCATCCAACTCAGAAACTTTGTCCCGCCGCCCAAAAACGCGCCGCCAGTAATCGCTTATGGACCCGGAAATCCGACAAGCCCTGCAGGAGGGTGAAAAGCTCGGCCTTCGTTACGCGCTGCAAATACCGCAAACGGCCTCTAGCGGCAGTGGCTCGCGCTCCGGGCGCCGCGCCGGAAGTTCCATCGATTTTCAGGACTATCGCGACTATCAGCCGGGCGATGATTTGCGCTTCATTGACTGGGGCATCTACGCGCGCTCCGACCGGCTCACCGTAAAATTATACCGCGAGGAAGTCGCGCCCCACCTGGACCTCGTCCTGGACGGCTCACGTTCGATGGGTCTGGAACAAAGCCGGAAGGCGGAAGCCGCCGCCGTGCTTGCCGCCCTGCTTGCCACGTCCGCAGCCAATGCCCAATGCAGCCAGGCAGTGTGGCTTTCGGGCGAGGGTTTTCAACGCCTGCCTAACGACACCCTCTCACCCTCCGCGTGGGACAGGCTGGCATGGGAAAGCGCCCGCACGCCGCCGCAATCCATCGAAATCATTCCGCCGAAATTTCGCCGGCTCGGCGTGCGCGTGCTCATCAGTGACTTGCTCTGGCCGGGCGAACCGCTTCCGCTGTTGCGGCGGCTGCGCGAAGGCGCCGCCGCGCTATTCGTCATCCAACTGCTCGCCCGCGCCGATGCCACCCCGCCCGAACATGGCAACCTCCGGCTCGTGGACAGTGAAACCGGCGAAGAAAGCGAAATTTACATCGATTCCGTCATTGCCAAACAATACGCGTCCAACCTCGCGATGCTTCAGCAATCCTGGGCCGACGCCTGCCGGCAGTGCGGCGCGCAAATGACCACGTTGATCGCCGAAAACCTGGAGAATTCACTCAGTGAACTGGAATCCATCCAGTTGCTGGTCCCGGCATGATCCCGCTGCTCACTTATCCGCTGGCCCTCATCGCCCTGGCCACCATCCCGGCCCTCGCCGCCATCTACATTTTGCGGAATCGCTTTCGCCGCCGCCAGGTTTCCAGCCTCGTCCTCTGGCGTTTCCACGTCCAATCCAAGTCCGGCGGAGCAAAAATTCATCGTCTCCAATTGCCTTTGCTGTTTTTCCTCGAATTGCTCGCTCTGCTCCTGCTCGTCGCCGCCGCGACGGGTCCGCGCTGGAAACTTCCTCAATCTTCGCGCCCGCTGATCGTCGTGCTCAACGATTCATTCTCCATGCGCGCCCTCCAGGACGGCGTCTCGTCCCAGGACCGCGCCAAAGAGTTTTTGGAGAAACTCTTTCGTGGCCAGCCGCCTCCGTTCACGCGGCTGATTTTGGCGGGCGCCGACCCGCGCTCGCTTGGTTCAATGGTCACACACTGGAGCGAAGTCAACCATCTCCTGTCCCAATGGAAATGCTGGTCTCCCGAAGCCTCAATGGATTCCGCAATCACCCTCGCCTCCGAAATCGGCGGAGGACAGGCGAACATTCTGGTCCTCACCGATCACAAACCCGGCGATGAGAAAATTTCCAACCCTCGCCTCGAATGGCACTCGTTTGGCCGGCCGCTCGATAATTTCGCCATCGTCAACGCTTCGCGCACAGCCTATGGAGAACAAGACCGTTGCCTCCTGGAAATCGCCAATGATTCCGATGCCGCGCATTCCACACATTTGCTCGTACAGGCAGGATTAAACACGGTCCAGAGTTCTGAGATTTCGCTCGGACCGCGCCAAAGCCAGCGGCTCGTCTTCAGTATTCCGTCCACAGTGCCTTCCCTGCGCGCCACGCTGGACGCGGACGCGCTGGCCGCCGACAACGAGGTCGAATTATTGCCACCCGTCCGCAAACGCGTGCGCGTCCGGGTTGCTCTCACCAATGAAAATCTTTCCGCCATGGTCAATCGGGCGCTCGGCGCCACTGGTTTTCGCGCCGCCATCGAGCAAAATCCTGAGCTGGTCATTCACTCGGACAATTCACCGGTCGGCAGCAACGCATGGGATGTGACCTGGTCCACCGCCGCCGCGACCAATGCCTACACCGGGCCGTTCATCGTGGATAATTCACACCCTCTCGCCGAAGGAATCACGCTGGACGGCGTCATTTGGGCGGGGGCCGCCGCGACAAACGTACCCGGCGACGTGCCGGTCATCCTGGCTGGAAACGTGCCTTTGCTTTCCGAACGCGCCGACCTCATCGGACGGCGTCACATCATGCTGAATCTGAATCCCGCATTTTCCACAGTGGAAGATACGCCGGACTGGCCAATCTTATTTTGGGACATTTTGTCCTGGCGCATTTCCGAAATGCCCGGCCTTAAGGAAAGCAACACCCGCCTCGGAACAGAAGTCATCCTGAAGACAGACGGCGAACCCGTGGCCATCACGCAACCTGACGGCGCGCAAATTTCCTTTCCAAAAGTTGGCGACGAACTGGCAATCGAGACCCCTATGCCCGGGATATATTCCGTGACGATGGGCACTGCGACGAATCAATTTTCGGCAAATACTCTCGCTGCGGACGAATCGGATTTGTCCCAGTGTGCCGGCGGACAATGGGGCAAATGGACCGATGACCCCGCGCAACGTCTTGTGGAAACTTCGGCCGTCTGGATTTTTGGCCTGCTGGCCCTCGCGTTTCTCGTGGGCCATATGTACCTGGTCGCTGCCGCCCGAGGCACAAACTGACATGCCAACGTTCTTCCAACCAATTTGGCTGTTGCTATTCATTCCGTTGGGCGCGGCCTGTCTGGCCTGGCCGCTCCCAAACCGCCTGTTGAATGCGTTACGCGTGGCGGTTTTTGTGTTCGTCGTTTTTGCCCTGGCGCAGCTTGCGATCCGATTGCCCGACCGCGCCGGCACGGTCATTGTCGTTGCCGACCGCAGCGAGTCCATGCCGCTTGATTCCGACGCGGTTGAAAAAGAGATCATCGCCTTATTGCATAAATCCATGGGCCCGCGCGATCAACTGGGTGTCGTTGCCTTTGGCCGGCAGGCCGCAGTGGAACAGGTGCCGGAGCGCGGCGAATTCGGCGGGTTCGCTGCCGATATCGGGCCGGACCATTCCAGCCTAAACGACGGCATCCAGGCCGCGCTCGAACTGATTCCCCCGGATGGCGGCGGACGCATCCTCGTGCTGTCCGACGGCAAATGGACCGGCAAAGATCCCGCCGCCGCCGCCGCTCGCGCCGCCGGCCGCGGCGTGGCCGTCGATTACCGCCTCGTCACCCGTCCGCAGGTCGATGACACCGCCATTCAGAGTTTCCTCACACCACAATCAGTCTTGCCCGGCGAAGCCTTTCTCCTGAATGGGTGGGTATCTTCGCCGGCGGACCAGCAAATCACGTATCAACTTAAACGCAATGACCTGGTGATTTCCGCCGGCCAAAAGCAGGTCCCGCAGGGGCTCTCGCGCCTCATGTTTCGCGACCGTGCCGCGACGGCAGGGGTCAACGAATACACGCTGGCCATCCAGGGCGCGAAGGACGATCCGGTTCCCGAAAATAATACCGCCCGCGCGCTCGTGGGCGTGGAAGGCGCGCGTCCAGTGCTCGTGGTCTCCGCCGCGGGCGATGAATCCGGCCTGGTCAATCTCCTGCGTCGCGGCCACGTGGACGTCATTGGCAAAGCTCCCAATGATTGCAATTGGTCGCTTGAAGGCCTTTCCCAATATTCCGCCGTCATCCTCGAAAATGTTCCCGCCGGGGACATCGGCATGGACGGCATGGAAACCATCGCCTCCTGGGTCGAGCAGACCGGCAGCGGCCTCGCGATGACCGGCGGCGAAAAATCCTATGGCCCCGGCGGCTACTTCAAATCGCCGCTCGAACGCGTCCTGCCCATCTCCATGGAAATGCGCAAAGAAGTCCGTAAGATGAGCGTCTGCGTCGTTGTCGCCCTGGACCGTTCCGGCAGCATGGCCATGCCCGCGGGCGGCGGACGCGAAAAAATTGATCTCGCCGACCTGGGCACCGTCCAGGTTCTCGACCTGCTCTCGCCCATGGACGAATTTGGCGTCTTCGCCGTGGACACCACCGCCCATGAAATCGTTCCCCTCGATACCATCGAGCACAATGAGTCCTATCGCGGAAAGATTCTCTCGATTGATTCCGAAGGCGGCGGCATCTACATCTACGAGGCCCTCGTCGCATCGGCCAAAATGATTTCAAACGCAAAATCAGAAACCAAACACATCATCCTGTTCTCCGACGCCGCGGACGCCGAGCAATCCGCGCATTACCAGGATATCGTCGCGAAACTTCGCGAGGCCGGCGTGACCGTGAGCGTGGTCGGATTGGGCACCGAACACGACTGCGACGCGAACATGCTCAAAGACCTCGCCCATCGCGGCGGCGGCGATTGCTATTTCAGCGATAATCCCGACGAAATTCCGCGCATCTTTGCCCAGGACACTTTTACCATCGCGCGCAGTACGTTTGTGGACCATGCCTCGCCCTTCAGCATCACCGCCGGCTATTCGCTGCTCGGCATGGCGCCCGCCGGCGCCCCGCCCTCGCTCGGCGGCTACAATCTCTGTTACCTTCGTCCCGAAGCCAATCTCGCCGCCGTGACCCGGGACGAATACAAGGCGCCCGTTGTGGCGTCCTGGAACGCCGGCAATGGCCGCGTCCTCTGTTATTTGGGCGAAGCCGACGGAAAATACAGCGGCAATTTTGCCAAATGGGACCAGGCCGGCGAATTCTATTCGACCCTTGCCCGCTGGATCGCCGGTAAACATCAATCGCTCCCGGATGATATGCTGCTCACGCAGGAAATTCGTGACGGCGATTGTTTCGTGGAATTGCACCTGGACCCCGGCCGCAAAGCCGATCCTTTTTCCAATATGCCCCGCGTGGACGTCCTGCACGGACTGCCCGGCGCCGCTCCGGCAAAAGAAACGATTCCGTTGCAATGGAAAAACGCCGACCTCCTCGAAGCCGATGTTCCCATCGAAGGCCGCGAAACCGTGCTAAACACGGTTGAGATTCCCGGACGGCAACCCGTCACCTTGCCGCCCATCTGCCTGCCCTATTCCCCCGAATTTACGCCCGACGAACCGGGCCGCGGGGCGACGGCACTGGCGCAAATCGGCATGACCACCGGCGGCAAGGAACGCGTCGAAATTCCAAAAATCTGGAGCGAACTGCCCGTCCGCTCGCGCTACGTCAGTCTTACCCCATGGCTGCTCGCGGTAGCGGCGTTTCTGTTCCTGTTTGAAATTTTGGAACGCCGCGCCGGCTGGCTCTCAAAATTGGCCGGAATCAAAACCGCTCTCCCGGCCCAAACCAAATCCACCGAACCCAAATCACCAACTCCTGCATTCGCGCCGAAGGCACCCCAACCAGTCCTGAATAAATCCCAAACGCCCGCTCCGGTTACCGTCACGGCAAAAGCTCCACAAACAAAACCGGCCCCGGCCAAATCCGCAGATGACGACGGTTCAACACTCGGCGCCCTGCGCCAGGCCCGTGACCGGGCAAAGCGGAAGCAAACTAAATAATAACCTGCCGCGCCGCAGCCTTCGAACAACGGTCGCAGAGGATCCGTGTACGACAAATATTGCGCTCCTGGGCGCATCCACACATTGTTCTTGGTAGGGACGGCGCGCTGCGCCGTCACCGCCTGTAGAGCGGGCGGAACATGCGCTGTACAACGTCCGACCCATTCGTTGCGCCCGCTAAACGCGGCGCGGACAGCGCAACGCGCCGTCCCTACCGAGAACAGTGTCAAGATGCGCCCGCGCTCCTCTGGAACATAACTTTCTGTTGACAATGATTTCCTTTTTTGTTTATAATTTGCGACTTCGGCACGAAGTGTAAGCGCAGCGCAAAATCTTAAAATAAAACAACTTAAAACAGTATTACCAAGTATGAAAACCACAAAGAATATCTATCAAATCGCCCTGGCGCTGGCCCTGACGTGTAGTCTGGCAACCACCCTCAAGGCGCAA